>JAYURW010000098.1:0-46406 GCA_043756025.1 Novosphingobium sp.
GGATCGGCAAACTGCGCGCTGATCCGGGCCAATTCGGCGCGCGGCGGTTCGATATTCTGGCTGAGCAGGTGGGCAAATTCAGCCTCGACCTGGCGGGTATATTCGTCCTTGCCCAGTTCGTGGACCAGGATCTTGATCCGCGCCTTGTACTTGTTGTCGCGCCGGCCATGCCGGTTGTAAACGCGCAGGCACGCCTCGGCATAGGTGATGAACTGGTCGAGCGGCACGAACGGGTTGACCAGTGGCGCGATCATCGGCGTGCGGCCCATGCCCCCGCCCACATAGAACGCTGCGCCCAGTTCGCCCGCGGCGTTGCGCACGATCTTCACGCCGATGTCGTGCAGCCGCATCGCGGCGCGATCGGTATCCGACGCGATCACCGCAATCTTGAACTTGCGCGGGAGAAAGTTGAACTCGGGGTGGAAGGTGCTCCACTGGCGGATAAGTTCGGCATAAGGGCGCGGATCGATCACCTCGTCGGCAGCGGCGCCGGCGTACTGGTCCGAACTGGTGTTGCGGATGCAATTGCCGCTGGTCTGGATGGCGTGCATCTCGACCGTCGCCAAATCAGCCAGGATATCAGGCGCTTCGTCCAGCTTGATCCAGTTGTACTGGATGTTCTGGCGGGTGGTGAAGTGGCCATAGCCGCGGTCATAGGTGTCGGCGATATCGCCCAGAACCCGCATCTGCGCCGAATTGAGCGTGCCATAAGGGATCGCAACGCGCAGCATATAGGCGTGCAGTTGCAAGTAGAGCCCGTTCTGCAGCCGTAGCGGCTTGAACTGTTCCTCGCTGAGGTGCCCTTCGAGGCGGCGTTTCACCTGCTCGCGGAATTCCTCGACCCGGGTATCGACCATCGCTTGATCGTAAGTGTCATATTTGTACATCAGATCACCCAATCACGCGCGTCGGCGTCGGCTGGTTTGAGAGTCAGGTCGGCGCGCACGGTTGGCCCCAAGGCGCGGATACGGTCCTTGATATGCGCCGGGCGGACGCCGCCACCATCTTCGGCGTCGTCCTTTACAGCGTCGATTGCGTAGGCCGCGTTGACCCGCTGGGAGGCCTGTTCGCGTGCCAAAATTGCGTCGGCATGGTCTCCCACATCGACCGCGTCTGAAACATGGAGCGACCACTGCACCCCGTCCCACCAGGTCACAGCGCCAGACTTCAAATCGTTGCCGGTCAATATCTTCATCGCAGGGTCTCCAGCGCCAATGCGCGCAAGGGTTCGTCCGTTGGCTCGCCCGCCACTTCGCCGATCACGATCAGCGCCGGGCTTTTCACCCTGTGTCGGGTAACCAGTTCGCCCAGACCAGCCAGCGGACTGCGCAACACCCGCATGGTCGGACGAGTGGCATTCTCAATAACCGCCACCGGGACATCGGGAGCTAGGCCATCGGCGATCAGTTTTTCGGCAATCGCATCGGCGGTGGCAATGCCCATGTAGATCACCAACGTGCGGCCTTTTCCGGCCAGGCCGGTCCAGTCCTGCTCTGACAGCCCCTTGCATTGGCCCGCAACGAAGCTGACGATTGAGGCCGAGCGGCGGTGGGTCAGCGGCAATTGCGCCGCCGCCGCAGCGCCAATCGCTGCGCTGATCCCGGGGACCACTTCAACCGGGACACCAGCCTTGCGGCAAGCCTCAGCTTCCTCGCCGCCGCGTCCGAAAATGAATGGATCGCCGCCTTTCAGCCGGATCACTTCGGTTCCGGCCAGCGCCTCACGCACCAGCAGTGCGTTGATATCGTCCTGCTGCAAGGTGTGGCGCGAGCGGCTCTTGGCGACCGAAATCAGCCGCGCTCCCGGCGCGGCGAGCGCCAGAATTGCGGGATCAACCAGCCCATCGTGGACGATCAGCGCGGCGCGCTCGATCAGCCGAGCGGCGCGCAGGGTAAGCAGGTCAGGATCGCCGGGTCCGGCGCCGACCAGCCAGACTTTGGCGGGAGTGGGAACAAAGCTCATGCTGTTGAAATGGCCGCAGGACCGGCGCAGTGCCAGCCAGAATGGCTTTGCGGAGGATTAGGTCAGCTATCGGCGCTGGGCATACCCGGCCATTCGCGGATATGCAGATCGCGCTGCGGGTAGGGCAGGTGCACGCCGTGCTGGCCGAACAACACCCAGATCCGCTTGAGCACGTCAGAGCGGATATTGCCGACGCCCGCCTCAGGATCGTCGATCCACAGCTGGATTTCAAACTGGATCGCGCTATCGCCAAACGCGGTCAGCCAGACCGATGGCTCAGGCTCATTGTGGACACGGGGGTTCTCCCGCGCGGCTTGCAGCATCAGCCGCTCGGCCAGTTCGACATCGCTGCCATAGGCGATCCCGACCGGCACTTTCAGCCGGACATCGCGGGTCGAAAATGACCAGTTTTCGACCGTTGAAGTCATCAGCAGTTCGTTCGGGATCAGGTATTCGATCTGATCGCGGGTGATGACGGATACGGCGCGAATGCCGATCCGGTTGACCTGACCGACGGTCTTGTCACTGCCGCTGCCGACCGAAATCACGTCGCCCGGCTTGATCGAGCGGTCCATCAGCATGATGATGCCCGAAATCAGGTTGCCCAAAGTCTTTTGCAGGCCGAACCCAACGGCAAGGCCGAATGCGCCTGAAAACACCGTCAACGCGGTCAGGCTGATCCCCAGAAAATCAATCCCGATCAGGACCAGCGCCAGCCACAGCGCCACCCCGACCAGCTTTTCGCCAAGCAGCTTCTGGGTTGGATCGAGCCGGTGCATTCGCCGGAACGTCCGCCGCACAAGCAGGTTGCCGATCCGCCCGGCGGCCAGCACCGCCAGCGCCACCAGCACAAACAACAGCACCCGGTAGAGCGAGATGTGGTAATCGCCCAGATCAAACCCGATCGCGTCAAGCTGCCGGGTCACCGCCGCCACATCTTCGCGCAGGGTCACGGCGCGGCCCAGGCGGCGAGGCCGTGGGTGAGGTCGGCGATCAGGTCGGCCGGGTCTTCCAGACCGATCCACAGCCGCAGCGCGAACCGGTCAGCCGGGTCAAAGCCGGGTGGCGGCCAGGGCATCTCGGCGCGGTCGCGTTCGGGGTGGATCGCCAGCGCCAGGCTTTCAAACCCGCCCCAGCTATAGCCGATCCCGAACAGTTTGAGCTCATCGATCAACCGGTTGCGCGCCGCGCCATCGCGCCCGGCCAGCACCACCGTCATCAAGCCGCAGCCGCCGGTGAAATCGCGCTGCCACAGTTCGTGCCCGCCGCTGCCGGGCAGCATCGGGAACAGCACCGCGGCGACCTCGCTGCGGCCTTGCAGCCATTCGGCAATCGTCAGTGCGCTGGCCGACGACCGCTCCAACCGCATCCCCATGGTGCGCAGGCCGCGCAGCGCCAGCGCGCAATCATCGGGCGAGGCTTGCTGGCCCAGCATCAGCGAGCGTTTGCGCAGCCGCGGATAGTATTCCGCATTGGCGGTGACGCTGCCGAGCATCAGATCGGAATGCCCGCCAACGTGCTTGGACAGCGCGAGGATCGACAGGTCTACGCCGTGGCGCAGCGCCTGAAACCCGGTCGGTCCGGCCCAGGTGTTGTCGAGCAATACTGCCAGCCCGCGCGCCTTGGCGGCCACCGTTAGGGCCGGAATATCACACATCTCCATCGTCAGGCTGCCGGGGCATTCGAGCAGCACCGCGCGGGTGTTGTCGGTGATCATTGCAGCAAAACCGGCGAGGTTGAGCGGATCGAAAAACCGTGCCGAAATTCCATAATCGCGCAACGCGTGCATCGCGATGGTGCGGCTGGGATCATAGGAATTGTCGGAAACCAGCACCTCATCGCCGGCCTTCAGTACGCTGAGCAAGGCCATCGCCGGGGCTGCCAGCCCGGTCGGGTACAGCATGGTTCCCGCCGCGCCCGGTTCCAGCGCGGTAAGGGCATCGGCCAGCGCCCACTGGGTCGGGCCGCCGCGTGCGCCATAGTGGAACACGCCGTCCTTGTTGACATGGCGTCCAGCTTCTTGCGCGGCGCAGTTCGCGTAAAGGTGGGTGCTGGCACGCCAAACCGGCGGGTTGACTGCCGGGCCGGTCCATTCGGCTCGCCGCCCGGCAGTGACGAGCCGGGTGGCAGGGCTCAGATTATCATCGCTCGTGCCATCCGCCATGGCTCAGGCCGACTTGGTGGCCTTGGGGGTATCGGGATCATTGCCCCATTCGGTCCAGCTGCCGTCATACAGCGCGGCATCGTCTTTGCCGGCCAGGTGCATTGCGAAGATCAGCACACAGGCGGTTACACCGCTGCCGCAGCTGGTGATCACCGGTGCCGCCAAATCAACCCCGGCGGCGGTGAACGTTGCTTTGATTGCGGCGGCGTCCTTGAAAGTGCCATCGGCGTTGTAGAGATCGGTGAACGGCACGTTGAGCGAGCCGGGAATATGGCCGCTGGCAATGTTCGGGCGCGGATCGGCTTCTTCGCCCGACCAACGCTTTGCGCCGCGGGCATCGACGACCTGTTCGGCATTCGAATGGAGGTTGGCCAGCACATTGGCCTTGGTCCGGACGTTCTTGTCATCCTGCCAGGCGGTAAAGTGGCGGTGGCGCAGCTGTTCTTTGCCCTGGGTCAGCGCGCGGCCTTCGGCCTTCCATTTGGCCATCCCGCCATCAAGGATCGCAACATCGTGCGCGCCGAACATCTTGAGCATGAACCAGGCCCGGGCCGAGGTTTTGACCGGGCTGTCATCGTACAGCACAATCCGGCTGCCATCACCCAGTCCAAGGCTTTGCATCCGGCTGGCGAACTTTTCAGGCGGGGGCAGGGTGTTTTCAACCGCGGCGTTGCTATCGACCAGATCGTTCAGATCCATGAACACCGCGCCGGGAATATGGCCAGCCTCATACTCGGCCGACGCGTCCCGCCCGCTGCCGGGCAGATGCTTGGTGCAATCGACGATCCTCAGGTCACTCGCGCCCATTTCATTTGCGAGCCATTCGGTCGAAACCAGACTTTCCATAACGTAAGAGTCCTCCTGAAGGCCATCCTCCATGGCCATCACAGCGCTCTTTTTCGCTGCAATTGCGAAGAGACTAGACGCGCGAACGGGCCGCGTCGAGGGGGGAACTTCGTTTTCTGCTTTGGCGCGGCTGCGGCGGTGTTACGGGGCCAATCGCAGAGGCGATGGGCTCGCTCAAAATACGCTCAATTAACCGCGCGCTGGCTGAGCCGGCTATAGGTGCGCGGGCCCAGATCGAGCCGGAACGGGCGCAGCGCCGCACCTTGAACGTCCGGCATTTCGCCCACGACATAGGTCTGAACGTGGACCAGCGACTGTCCGGCGGCGGTGCTGGCTTCGACCCGCAGCCGGGCCAGCGGCACAAAATAGGCCGCCTCACCAGCGCGAATCGGGGTGACTGCGCTCAACGGCAAGCGGAAATCACCGGCAAATTCAGCGCTTTCACCCGGAGCGAGAGTGACTAGAGCATGGCGCAGCTCCAGCCGCTGGCCGTCGCCCGCTATCTGGGCCTCAGGCGGCAGAGAGGCGTGGGCGGAAACCATGTCGCCCTCAACCGCCAAGGCTGACAGCGGCTCGGTCCCGGTATTGGTCAGCGTGACCACATAGCTTAGCGTGGTCGCCATCAGCGATGCGCTCATTCGCCGCGCCTCCAACGTCATGCCAAGGCCCGATGGCTGGCCGAGCGTTAGTTGCGGTTCGGGAATGGCTCGGGCGGCTGAAGCAGCCACAGCTGGTTCAGGTGGCAGGGCAGCGGGCAGGGCCGCAGGCAGCGGCGCCGCGACCGGGACAATCGGGTGTTCAAAAACAAGCGCGGCGGTTGCCGGAACCTTGCGCCGCCGCCACCACAATGCGGCGAACAGGGCTGCCAGAAGGGCAGTTGCACCAGCGATCCACGGCCAATACCAGCCGGGCGCAGACGCAGGTTCGGCCAAGGCCGGTGCCGCAACTGGCGGCGTGGCGGCAAAATCGGTCGGCAGCGCGGGTACGGTTGGCACAGCCGCGCCCGGCAAAGTGGTGACCGTTGCAGAGGGCTGAATTGTTGGTCCGGCAACAGCGCCTTGAACGGTGCGCACAGGCTGGTTAGCAGTCGGCCGCTGTGCCGGAGCCGCTGCGGGCCGGGCCACCGTGGCCGACGGCGAGGGCGCTGGTTGACTGGCGGACGGGCTTGGCGTCGGGGTGGGTGTTTCACGCGGTGCAGTGGTGGTGACCACCGGATTGTCGCGATCAACCGGGCCCTGCGATCCGGGCGGGGCCGGCTTCACGGTCGCCCCGGGTAAACGCCAGCTGCCGTCTGCCTGCGCCAGCAGCGCTGCCGGGGCAAGCGCCAGCCCCAGCGCGATGGCGCTGGCTGCGGCTTTCAAGCTGCCCCCGTGTCTGCTCATGTTCCTGTCCATTTTGCGCGTTCTGCGCGCGCTAGCCCTTCTGGCACTGAATAGGAAGTGAACCCGGCACTTCCAACCGCTGACTTGTGCATTGGACGCGATAGAGGCATGGCGCGTTGCATGGCAGACACACCTATCGCTTCCGGCAAACCGCTCCACCTTGGTCAGACCAGTGCGCTTCCCGCCTCGCCCGAAGCAGCGGTCTTGGACTATGTGCCCAACCCGCGCGCCGGGTCACTCTTTCTGGTCCGCTTCGCCGCGCCTGAATTCACTTCGCTGTGCCCGGTCACCGGCCAGCCCGATTTCGCCCATCTGGTAATTGACTATGCACCGGGCGAAACGATCGTCGAATCCAAAAGCCTCAAGCTGTTTTTGAGCAGTTTTCGCAACCACGCTGGTTTTCACGAAGACGTGACCGTCGGTATCGGCCAGCGGCTGTTTACCGAGATGCAGCCCAAGTGGTTGAGAATAGGCGGCTACTGGTATCCGCGCGGCGGAATCCCGATTGACGTGTTCTGGCAAAGCAGCGCTGCGCCCGATGGGCTGTGGGTGCCCGAGCAAGGCGTGGCCGGATATCGCGGGCGCGGCTGATTGGCCACAGTGGTGGTGTAATATTTCGGACACACCGCATTTCCCGTTCCAAGCTGCATTGCGGTGGGTTAGCGGCGGCGCCAGCACAGACTTCTTGCTGTAAGGACCGTCAAATCATGCGCCGCACCGCCATTTTCCGTACCGCCGCCGCTTCAATTGCTTTTGTCGCCGTGTTGGCCAATGCCGGTCCGGCATTTGCTCAGTCTGCCAGCGAAGATGACGCGCTCAGCGATATCATCGTCACCGCTCAGCGGCGCGAAGAAAACCAGAAGGACGTGCCGATTTCGGTCGCCACCGTTCGCGGCGATACGCTGGCGGCAATCAGCGGATCGGGTGCCGATATCCGCGCGCTGTCCGGCCGGGTTCCAAGCCTGACGATCGAAAGCTCGTTCGGCCGCACGTTCCCGCGCTTCTACATTCGCGGTTTGGGCAACACCGATTTCGATCTCAACGCCTCGCAGCCGGTTAGCGTGGTCTATGACGATGTGGTGCTGGAAAACCCCGTGCTGAAAGGCTTCCCAGTGTTCGATCTGGACCGGATCGAAGTGCTGCGCGGGCCGCAGGGCACGCTGTTTGGCCGCAACACCCCGGCCGGGATCGTCAAGTTTGATACCGTTCGCCCCGATGCCGTAGGTAAAAACCACGTCAGCCTGAGCTTTGGCAGCTTCAACACCATCAACGCACAGGCCGGGGTCGGCAGCGGTGATGCCAGCGATGTGATTTCGGCCCGCGTTTCTGCACTTTATCAGCACCGTGATAACTGGGTCGATAACATCGACGAACCCGGCGACAAAAACCTCGAAGGGTTTAACGACTTCGCCGCCCGGATGCAGATTCAGGCGACGCCGAGCGATCAGCTGACCTTGCGCACCACTGTGCAGGTCCGCCTGTTCGAAGGATCGGCCCGGGTATTCCGTGCCAATGCCTTTGCCACCGGCAGCAACCAGCTGATCGGGCTGGGCGGCCCGGCAACAAAGTTCGACCGCGCCAAGACCCGGGCCGATGGCCTCAACTTCCAGAAATTGACCAACTTCAACGCGGCTTTCAACGCCGAGTATGATGCCGGTCCGGTGACACTGACCTCGGTCACCAGCTACTGGTATGGCAACCTCAAGAGCCGCGGCGATATCGACGGCGGCTTTGGAAACCAGTTTGCCCCGACCATGGGGCCAGGGTTCATCCCATTCTCGGCCCAGTCGCGCGATGATGTGCCCAGCCTTGATCAGTTCACGCAGGAGCTGCGGATCTCGTCGAACAACACCGGCGGCCTCGGCTATCAGCTGGGAGCGTTCTACTTCAGCGAGAAACTCAACATCGTTAGTTACGATTTCGGCAGCCCGACCGCTACCGCGCCTTCGGCAACCGCCGTGCAGCGCCAGGACAGCGAAGCATTGGGTGTGTTCGGTTCGCTGAATTATCAGTTCGCTTCGGGGCTCAAGCTTCAGGCCGGTGCGCGCTTCAACCACGATGACCGCAAGATGCTCGCCTCGCGTCCGCTCGATACCCGTCCGGGCTTCCTCGGGTTTGGCGGTCCAGTTGCGCCGCAAAGCGCCGAAGCGGGCGATGACGTGTTGACCTGGGACCTGTCGGCCAGCCTGCCGCTGTCAGAAGATGTCAACGTGTTCGCCCGCGTGGCAAAGGGCTACCGCGCTCCATCGATCCAGGGCCGACTGCTGTTTGGCCGGACGCTGTCGATCGCCGACAGTGAAACCACGATGAGCTATGAAGCCGGTCTCAAATCGAGCTTTGCCGATGGTAAAGCGCGGTTCAACCTGACCGGGTTCTACTTCCGGACCAAGGATATGCAGCTGACTGCCGTGGGCGGGGCATCGAACTTCACCACGCTGATCAACGCGGAAAAGGTTGATGGTTACGGGTTCGAAGCGGAATTCGAAGCCCGCCCGGTCAAGGGTCTGACTCTGACAGCCGGGGTTTCCTATAACCACAATGAAATCAAGGACGCCAACCTGTTCGTGGCCGGTTGCGGTGCGGCCTGCACGGTAACTGATCCGGTCCGCGTAGGCAGCCCGGGGATTTATTCGATCAACGGCAACCAGTTGCCGCAAAGCCCGCGCTGGATTGCCAACTGGACGGCTGGCTATGCCGCCCCCGTTGGCACCGGCGAAGTCTATGTCTTCACCGATTGGGCTTATCGTTCGAAAATCCAGTTCTTCCTGTATGAATCGGTTGAATTCAGCGACGACAAGATGCTCGAAGGCGGTCTGCGGATCGGCTACCGCACCGGCAAGTTCGATCTTGCCGTGTTCGCCCGCAACATCACCAATGATGTCTCGGCCGTATCGGGGATCGATTTCAACAATCTGACCGTGATGGTCAACGAGCCCCGCCTGTTCGGCGTGGAAGTCGGGTTCAAGTTCTGATCCGACCGGTCTAACGCAAACAAAAAAGCGGCGCGTCCCACCCGGGACGCGCCGCTTTTTTGTTGCCCATCGCGGGGTTAGCGGGTGCCCAGTCCCCGCGCGATAATCCCGCGCAGGATTTCGCGGGTGCCGCCGCGCAAGGACCAGCTCGGCGCATTGTGGACGATGTTGGCCAGCACCCCGGCATAGGCTGCTGCGGTGCGCGGATCGGGTTCGGCATCGACCAGCTGGCGCGCGAAATCGGGCAGGGTCTGTTCCCACACCGCGCCGACATCCTTAACAATCGAGGCTTGCAGCCCCGCATCCTGCTTGTTCTGAAGCATCGCGGCGACCGAGCGGGACAGCCGCCGCAGCACCGCCAGCTGCGCGGTCAACCGCCCGATGGTGGCCATCGCGGCGTCATCATCGCGGCCTTTGAGCATTTCGATCAGCTGATACATCAGCTCGATCGAGGAGAGGAACCGTTCGGGGCCGGAGCGTTCGAACGCCAGTTCACTCATCACCTGATTCCAGCCGCCGCCCTCATCGCCCAGCAGGTTCGCCGCGGGCACGGCGGCGTCTTCGAAATGCATTTCGTTGAAGTGGTGTTGCCCGGCCAGATCGATGATCGGGCGGATCGTCAGGCCTGGAGTGCTTTTGAGATCGACCAGCAGCTGGCTGGTGCCCTGATGCCGGTCGGCGGGCGTGCCGCTGGTCCGGCAGAACAGGATCACATAGTCCGCCTCATGCGCGAAACTGGTCCAGACTTTGGTGCCCGTAACGCGGTATAGATCGCCGTCGCGGACCGCCTTGGTCCGGGTTGCGGCAAGGTCAGAACCAGAATCTGGTTCGCTCATCCCGATCCCAAAGGCCAGCTCGCCCGATGCGATGCGCGGCAGGATTGTTTCCTGCTGCTCAGCGGTGCCGAACTTGATGATCGATGGGCCCGATTGCCGGTCCGCGATCCAGTGCGCGCCGACCGGAGCGCCAGCGGCCAGCGATTCCTCTACAATCACATAGCGTTCGTAAGCCGACCGTTCGTGTCCGCCAAACTGCTTTGGCCAGGTCATCCCAAGATAACCGGCCTTGCCCATTTCAAGGCTGAAGCTTCGGTCAAATCCGTACCAGTTATCGCTACGCTGGCGCGGAGTGCGGTGGCCCAGATGTTGGTCCAGAAAAGCGCGAAATTCGGTCCGCAGCGCCACAACTTCGGCGGTGTCAGCGGGCGGAGCGGGAAAGGGAATGTTGGTCATAATGCAGTCACCATCGGCCAATAGCCATTGCCGCCAGCTTGCACTGCGGCCCGGCCAAGCAGCTTGGCCCAGAACACCTGACCGCCAAATTCATCGCGCCAGGCCCACAGCGAAGTGGTGAACAGATGTAGACTGTGCTCGCGGGTAAAGCCGATGGCGCCGTGCATCTGGGTCGCGATCCCGGCAGCAGTCCCGGCGGCTTCGCGGGCGCGCAGCGATCCAGCGGCAACACCCAGCGCGTCGCCGCGCTCCAGCGCGTCGGCGGCGAGGCCTGCTGCGGCGGTGGCGCAGGCCAGTTCGCCCGCCAGCTTGGCCAGCTCGTGCTGCACCACTTGATTTTTCTGGAGCGGCTTGCCGAACTGGACGCGGGTCGCGGTATGACCCAGCGTCATGTCGAGCGCGGCTTCGATGGCCCCGGCGATTTGGTGCGCGCGCAGCGTGGCACCTTCGGCCAAGGGGCAGTGTGGGGCCGGGGCCATGGCATCGGCTTCCCAGCGAATTTCCAGCGCCGGACGCGGGTGAAAGTTGACCGCGAAACCGGGCTCGGCCAGCGACCAACCGCTGCGCGGCACCCGGTACAGCCTATCGCCGACCGCCAGCGCCAGACAATCGAGCTGTTCGCCCCAGGCCACCCGTTCAACCCGGCCCGAAAGAATGCCGTTCTCCAGCGTCAGATGATCGGCCAGGGCCAGGCCAGCGGGGCCTTCCGCCAACGGCAGCCCGGCTTTGGCCAGCAAACGGTTGGCACCCATGGTTTCGGCCAGCGGCAGCGGCACGGCCAGCTTGCCCAGCAGGGTCAGCGCCTCGCCCTGTTCCGCAGGCGACAGCCCAAACCCGCCTTGCTCTTCGCTCAGCAGCGCCAGTGGCAGCCCCATTTCGGTGGCCTCAGCCCACAGGGCGGCCAGCCACTTGCCATCGCGGGCCTGTGCTTGCGCAGCGGCGTCAAGTGAACGCTCAAACAGGCGCTGGATCATCTCTGCGAGCATCGGCTGACCGTCCCCGGTGAAAAGTGGTGCCGGCTAGAGGATTCGAACCCCTGGCCCCCTGATTACAAATCAGGTGCTCTACCAACTGAGCTAAGCCGGCAACGTGGCCTTATGTGCAGCGGTCCTTAGAACTATCGGGCGCCGAAGGTCCACCCCTCTGTTCGGGCAATTTCAACAGTGAGGCCCGCTGGGTTCCATAATGCTGGGTCGTGCGCTGCGGTGCGGAGCCAGGCGGCGGTGATCAGGGCGTCGCTGGCGTGGTCCGTTATCGGGCCCTCGCCGGGGACGGGCGGCGCGCCAAGCGCGGCAAGTGCAGTGTTAAGCGCTGCATAATCGCGCACCTTGGATTTGGCCGCCGAGCGCCCGGCAGCCATCGCGGCGATAGTGGTATAGATTTCGGTCACAACCGAACCGGACTTTGGCAAGGGATCGACCGGCCAGACCGGCAAACGCCCCGCCAACTGGTGCAACAGCCGCATCCCGGTCAGGCTCGATTTGCCGACCTGCGCCGCGCCGACCAGATTGAAATTGGAGTATGGCTTGCAACCCATCGCCTGCTGGGCGAGCTCAGTCACCCGAAACCGTCCTCTGCCGCCGCCGAACAAGTCGCCTTCGCGCCCACCGTGGCGGCGGAAATGCCGCGCGACTTCAGGATGATCGACGAAGCTGGCGGCGGCCAAGTGTGGGTCAGCCGCGCACAACCGGTCGATCATGCCCCACAGGCTGCGGGCATCGGGCGGGTTTTCAGCCCAGCCGGGGAAGAAGGCAGCGGCATCAGCATGGGCCAGACTGATCCCCATATCGAACCCAACCAGCGTGTCTGCGGGCAGCTCGTCGATCAGCCAGTCCAGCACTTCGCTACGTGACCAGCGGTGGCCGGGGCGAACCAGCGCTGGGGCCGCGCTTCCTGCCCCGCACAGTGCCACTGCAATGCCGTGGTGGCGTTCACCAACAGCGCCCGACCAGTCGATGGCGGCGAAGTGGCGGAACCGGCCGGGGGTCATTCTCCGCGCCGCTCGGCCCGCTTTTTCTCCCACCATTCCAGCCGCTTCAGCACCTCGCGCTCAAACCCGCGTTCGACCGGACGGTAGTATTCCTGCGGCTCCATCCCATCGGGCCAGTAATCGGCGCCGGAAAAGCCGTCCTCGGCTTCATGGTCATAGGCGTAACCTTTGCCATAGCCGATGTCCTTCATCAGCTTGGTCGGGGCGTTGAGAATGTTGGCGGGCGGCGAGAGACTGCCGGTTTCCTTGGCGCTTTTCCAGGCCGCCTTTTGCGCGGCATAGGCCGCGTTCGATTTTGGCGCGGTGGCGAGGTAGAGGCAGGCTTGCACGATCGCCAACTCGCCCTCTGGACTGCCAAGGAACTGATAGGCATCCTTGGCGGCGAGGCACTGGACCAGGGCCTGCGGATCGGCGAGGCCAATGTCCTCGCTGGCAAACCGGACCAGCCGCCGCAGCACGAACAGCGGCTCTTCCCCGGCGGTCAGCATCCGCGCCATGTAATAGAGACTGGCCTGCGGATCGGACCCGCGCAGCGCTTTGTGCAGCGCCGAAATCAGGTTGTAATGCCCGTCGCGGTCCTTGTCATAAACCGCGACCCGGCGCTGGAGGAACTTGCCAAGCCCGGCGGGATCAAGCGGCTGCGCCAGCTTGGCATTGTAAAGCGTTTCTGCCTGATTGAGCAGGAACCGCCCATCGCCATCGGCACTGGCGGCCAGCGCGGCGCGGGCATCTGCGGTCAGCGGCAATGGCCCTTCGAGCGCTTCGGCGCGGATCAGCAGCTCATCCAGCGCCGCCGCGTCCAGCCGGTGCAGGATCAGCACTTGCGCGCGGGAAAGCAGCGCGGCGTTGAGCGCAAAGCTGGGGTTTTCGGTCGTCGCGCCAACCAGCGTCACGGTGCCGCGTTCCACGAACGGCAGAAAGCCATCCTGCTGGGCGCGGTTGAAGCGGTGGATCTCGTCCACAAACAACAGCGTGCGTTGCCCGGCTTTGACCGCCAATTCCGCTTCGGCAAAAGCCTTTTTGAGGTCTGCCACGCCCGAGAAGACCGCGCTGATCGGCGCAAACCGCATCGCCACGCTATCGGCCAGCAGCCGCGCCATGCTGGTTTTGCCAGTTCCGGGCGGCCCCCACAGGATCATGCTCGACAACTTACCCGCCGCGACCATCCGTCCGATTGCGCCTTCGGGTCCGGTCAGGTGTTCCTGCCCGATTATTTCGCCCAATGTCGCCGGGCGCAACCGATCCGCCAGCGGCGCATCGCCGGGCGCTTGGTCCGGCGCGGCCGGTGGCACTTGATCGGGAAACAGACCGCTCATCCCGGTGCTGTTAGCGCAGCGCGCGCAAATTTGCATCGATTTGCGAAGCGGCGTAGCCTTGCCTGATCGGTAACCATCTGGAGGAGGGGACGATGGACGCCATTTCTGAAGCCAAATTGCCCGCAAGTTTTTGGGTAATTGCGATATTGGGCCTGCTGTGGAACGCCTTCGGGGCCTATCTTTATATGCTCGCCCGGATCGATCCTGAAGCGGCCTTGGCCGGGGCATCGCCCGCAATGCAGGACTATGTCGTGAACCAGCCGATCTGGGCCAACCTGGGTTATGGCCTCGGCATCTGGGGCTCAGCGCTTGGCTCGGTGGCGATGGTCACGCGCAAAAAGATCGCGGTTCCGCTGTTTCTGGCGTCACTGGTCGGCGCGGCTATCAGCCATTTGGGACAGGCCATGGCCGGCGTGATCCCGGTTGGGCTGGCGGCCGTGATCATGGGCGTGATCGCATTTCTGTGGTGGTACAGCCGCCGCTGTGTGGAACAGGGCCTGCTGCGCTAGATCAGCTTTTCCCAGCCGCCTTCAACCGGATCAGCCGGATATAGGTATCGGCGACGACTTGGTTGATCTGGTCCCACGAAAACGCCTCGCTGCGCTTTTCGCCCGCTTTGCCGTGCTTGGCGCGCAACTTGGGATCTTCGATATAACCGCGAAGCGCTTCGGCAAATTGGTGGACCGCGCCGGGGCGGATCAGGCGGCCCGAAATGCCGTTGTCGACCAGATTCTGGCTGCCGGTTGCCGCCGCGGCGACTACTGGAAGGCGGCAAGCCATCGCCTCAAGGCTGACATTGCCAAAGGTTTCGGTGGTTGAGGGGAAGAACAGGATGTCCATCGAGGCGACCGCTTTGCCCAGATCAAGCCCCGACATGAACCCGGCGAACACGGCATCGGGAAGTCGCGATTCCAGCCACGCCCGGGCCGGACCATCGCCGACGATCAGGGTGCGGTGAACCACGCCGCGGCGGCGCAGTTCGTCGATCGCATGGGCAAATACGTCGAGGCCTTTTTCCATCACCAACCGGCTGTGAAAGCCGACCACAACGTCGCTGTCGGCAATTCCCAGACTGCGGCGCCAGGCCAAATCGCGCAAGCCCGGGTGAAAAGCGTCGCGGTCCACCCCGCGTGACCAGATGTCGATATCGTAATTCATCCGCTGATCGCGCAGCACTTGGGCAAAGCTCTCAGACGGGGCGACCAGCGCATCGCAGCGGCGATAGAACCGGCGCAAGATTGCTTCGACTACCGGCTCGAACCAGGCCATATTGTAATAGCGGAAATAGGTTTCGAACCGGGTGTGGACCGAGGCCAGCACTGGCAAACCCAGATGGCGGGCCCAGCTGACTGCGCGGTGCCCACTGACATCGGGGGCAGCAACGTGGACTACATTGGGATTGAACGCCGCCAGATCGCGCCTGATCCGCCGGTTCATGCCGGCCGAAAGGCGGTATTCGGCCCGGGTCGGGATCGGCAACGATGGCAGGCTGACCAGATCGCCGTGCGGCTCAAACGCTGGTTCGTCCGTAGTCGGCGAATAGACCCGCACCTGCGCGCCCGTCCGCAGCAGGTACTCAACCAGCCGGTTAAGCGCCTGGTTCGCCCCATCGCGAACGTAGTTGTAGTTCCCTGAAAACAGGGCGATCCGCAGGTCGGAGGTCTTCATTTTGGCGCCCCGTTGCGTGAATAACCTGACAACTCTGACAGGTTTCTCGGCAGCAAAAATTGGCCGGCTTGACCGGACTGCCCTGCGCTTGCGTGGGCGGGACACGAAGGGAGGAGCGGCGGCATGGACATGGGCACGAGCGTTAGGGCAGCCGGGGCGATTAGGAAAGCCTGTTGCCGCCGCCACTCTGGTTGACTGACTGGGTCCATAGAGGTAATTCTGCATACCGCCGGATATTGGCAGTTTCGCCGATGATCATGCCTTCAGATTACTCCGGCGGTGCGCGCGCGATTGACAGCTTCGAAACGGCTGGTTGCGCTGGTAGCTCGCATTGCTTGCTCCAAATGGGATTTGATTGTGGACGGAGCCACGCCCATTTCAGATGCAATTGCTTTGTTCGATTTCCCTTCCGCCACCAGGGCAATGACCCTGCGCTGTTGATCAGTCAAACGGATGGTCGAAGCAGTCGCCTGCGCTGGGGTTGCATTGAGTTCCAGCACACGTGGTGGAACATGGCGTTCCCCAGCGAGGATCAGATGGATGGCCGCAATGATTACCTTACTTCCTTTGTCCTTTTCGACAAAGCCGTTCACGCCGTGCTGCAGCAATTGGAGCATCAATGCATCGTCTCGCTGCCCAGTGATGATCAGGATCGGCATATCGGGTGCGACCTGCTTGAGTTGAACTATACCAGATTGTGCCTCCGCTCCCGGCATCAACAGATCGCAAATACACAGCTCGAACCCGCGCGCCGCAGCCGCCCACGCATCGGGAAAAGAACCTGCCTCGGCGATTTCGACGCCGGGCCAATTGCCAATGACAGTTCCCGCGATCGCTTCGCGAACAAGCGCGTGATCATCGCAGATCAGCACACTGTTCACAGCCTTGCTCCTATGTCGCCGGGCAGTGCCAGGCAAAAAGCAGCGCCGCGCTTGCACCGCAGGTCAAGGCTAACGGTACCCCTCATCAAGCTGGCTAACCGACTTACTGAGGCAAGCCCTAGCCCGAAGCCGCCCCGGACAGGCGATTGCGAATTGCTCCCTTGCTTGTAATCGTCAAAAATTGCGTTCTGCTCTCCTTCAGCGATACCCACTCCGTTGTCGACGACCCAGATCGAATGACGATCCGGCGCGCTAAAACAACACAGAGACACACTGGTCCCACCAGAATGAACAATGGCATTCTGAATCAAGTTCCCCACCAATCGTTCGAGCAAGGCCATATCGGCAAACGCGACAGACGGGCGGCCGCGCACATCGATTGTCATGCCGGCCTGAAAGGCCATTGGGGCATATTGTTCGGCCAAGTCGCCGAGAAAGCTTTTAAGGTCAATGGCTTGGTTGTGCGGCGTCACGGCGTCGGCCTCTAGCTGCATATGGTAGAGCATATTCCCAAGCATCTTCTGTGCCGAAACGATGGCCCGCCCCAACGCGGATAACGTGCGCGTTGCGGCTGGCGTTGAAACGGCTTCGGATAATTGTTCGCTGAATAGTCGAGCCGCTTGCAGCGGTTGGCCCAGATCGTGCGAGGCCGTCGAGATAAACCGGGTTTTCGCGTCCCGTTCTTCCGAGACTTCAGCAACAGCAATTGCGAGTTCATCCGCTGTGGCGCGTGCCGCTTCCCGGGCCTCTACTGCGTTGACCACAATCTTGTGAATAGAGTTGATTCCCTTGAGCAGGAAGGCACCATAACCTAACACGATCAGCGCCAGAAGTTGTCCTATCTGTCCTTCGTAAATATAGAGAAATAGTGCAAATGAACCCAAAACGGTCATCACACTGCGGCGCAAGCGCAAGACGTTACCGGGCTCGGACAATATTCCGCTTGGGATGTATCCAATGTAGAACGCGGTTGCGAAAATCAGCTCTGGTTGGCCCGCATGAGGGAGCAACATGAACATCGAAGCGACCGCTAGCAACTCGTCACCGAGGCCGACAATACGCTCGAACTGCATCCAACGTTTCAGTGCACCGATACCGCGTTTCTCCGCCACGATATATGCGACGTGAAGTCCTGCCATGGAGAGCAGGCAGACAATTGCCACGACCTCCCATAGTCGCATCGTGCTGGCTGGCGTCAACGGAGCCATCAGCCACCACAGTCCCAGATTTGCGGCAATGTAGAGCAGTTGCCCTGACCACATGTTCGATGGCCTGACGAGCAGGTCCATCGCCTCCTCGTCGTGGCTGAACTCTCGTGTTTGCGAACCCAACAAGGCGCCCATCAAATACTCCGATCAGCACAACCTTGCGCAGGCATGGTCACCCAAAATGAGTGGCGTCAATATATTGATGGATAAACAAAAAGTCCCGTGGGTCAACCAAAGGCGCGCGCTGGCCGACGTGGCTCGATCTCCCCCAATCTCCCCCAAATTCTCCCCCAATTAGCGGACAGACTGCGCCGCCAAGATCGGTCACCATTTGGGAATTGCTGAAACCATTCCAAATTGGGAAACTGATCATGATTCTGCAGAAACTGACTAAGCGATCGATAACCGTTGTGGGCCTGAGCGCCTCCAGTCTCGCGCTGTTTGCGTCGAGCGCCATGGCTCAGTCCACAGTGTGGGACGCGACATCGCAATTCTCTGCGCCAACGCAACCTGCCAATTGGGCTTACTTGCAGCGGACAGGTGCAGGATGTGTGACGCCGGGCTCGGTGCTTCCAGCGGGCTACAGCCCGGCCCCCGGATTGGTCGGTTATATCGCTGGGCCAATACCACTCGTCGCAAAGAATACTAACACGACCCAAACGGCCTTCAGTTCGGTGAAAGTCGATGCTGGCAAGCTGTGGATGCACCCCGGCACGAAAGGCGAATGTGCCGTCGTGCGGTTCAAGGCCCCGTCGGCAGGCACCTATGTGGTCGAAGTGACGATGAAGGCAATCGACGTGGCTTCGCCTAACGCCGTGCGCGGATATATTTTCGGAAGCAATGCACCAGCCGTTGCAGTCGGAGGGCTGGAAACGCTGAACGCGGGCGGCGCCTATGGCACGACAAAGAGCTTTACGCGGACGGTGAGCGTCCTTGGCGCGAACCGTTACATTGATTTTGCAATTGATGACGGCGCCAACGCCGATCCATTGGGGCCGTTCCGGTTCGATTCGACTCAAGTCGAATTGCGGATATGCCGCATCGGCGGGCCAGGCATGGGCGGTGTAATGGGCGGTGACATCAAGCGCTGCGACCGGCCACGCTAATCTGCCGACTCCAATTCCAACCGCACCAACAAACTATTTTGGGGACGCCTTGGTGGCGTCCCCAAAAACACATGAGATCAAAGCTTACGCCACTTCCTTCTTGCGCCCGGCTTTCTTGCGCTCGTTCGGGTCGAGCAGGGCCTTGCGCAGGCGGATGGATTTGGGTGTCACTTCGACCATTTCATCGTCGTCGACATAGGCGATGGCCTGTTCCAGCGTCATGATCCGCGGCGGGGTCAGGCGGATTGCGTCGTCCTTGCCGGTCGAGCGGAAGTTGGTCAGCTGCTTGGACTTCATCGGATTGACTTCAAGATCGTCCGGCTTGGCGTTTTCGCCAATAATCATGCCTTCATAGATCTTGTCCTGCGGGCGCACGAACAATACGCCGCGTTCTTCGAGCATATTGAGCGCATAGCCAACTGCTTCGCCCGCGCCGTTGGAGATCAGCACGCCCACTGGACGGCCTTCAATGACGCCCTTGTAGGCGCCGTATTTTTCGAACAGCCGGTTCATGATCCCGGTGCCGCGCGTGTCGGACAGGAACTCGCCGTGGTAACCGATCAGCCCGCGCGAAGGAGCGGAAAAGGTGATCCGGGTCTTGCCGCCGCCCGATGGCCGCATATCGGTCATCTCGCCTTTGCGGATCGCCATTTTCTCAACCACGACGCCGGCATATTCGTCATCGACGTCAATCACGGTGGTTTCGTACGGTTCGGTGCGCTTGCCGTTTTCGTCCGTGCTGTAAAGCACGCGGGGGCGGCTGATGCCCAGCTCGAACCCTTCGCGGCGCATAGTCTCAATCAGCACGCCCAGCTGCAATTCGCCGCGCCCGGCAACTTCGAAGCTGTCCCGGTCGGCCGATTCGGTGACGCGGATCGCAACGTTGCTCTCAGCTTCGCGGGCCAAGCGGTCGCGGATCATGCGGCTGGTGACTTTGGTGCCTTCGCGCCCGGCCATCGGCGAATCGTTCACGGCGAAGCGCATCGACAGCGTCGGCGGGTCAATTGGCTGGGCGTGGAGCGGTTCGGTTACCGAAGGGTCGCAGATGGTATTGGAGACGGTTGCTTCGGTCAGCCCGGCGATCGAAATAATATCGCCAGCGCGGGCTTCTTCGACTGGTACCCGTTCGAGGCCGCGGAACGCCATCAGCTTGCTGGCGCGGCCGGTTTCGATCACTTTGCCATCGTTGTCGAGCGCATGGATCGGCGCGTTGACCTTGATCTTGCCCGACTGGACCTTGCCGGTCAGAATCCGGCCCAAAAAGTTGTCGCGATCGAGCAGCGTGACGAGGAACTTGAAGGGGCCGTCGAAATCGGCTTCGGGGGCCGGAACGTGGCTGACAATCTTGGCGAACAGCGGGGTCAAAGTTCCTTCGCGCAGGCTTGGATCTTCGTTGGCGTAGCCGTTGCGGCCCGAGGCGTAGAGCACCGGAAAATCGAGCTGCTCGTCGGTTGCATCAAGGCTGACGAACAAGTCGAACACTTCGTCGAGCACTTCCTGGATGCGCTCGTCCTGGCGGTCGACTTTGTTGACCACGACGATCGGACGCAGGCCCAGCGCCAGCGCCTTGCCGGTCACGAACTTGGTCTGCGGCATCGCGCCTTCGGACGAATCGACCAGCAGGATCACGCCATCGACCATCGAGAGGATCCGTTCCACTTCGCCGCCGAAATCGGCGTGGCCTGGCGTGTCGACGATGTTGATGTGGGTGGTGTGTCCGTGTTGATCGTCCCATTCGACCGAAGTGCACTTGGCCAGAATGGTGATCCCGCGCTCTTTTTCGAGATCGTTGGAATCCATCGCGCGCTCTTCAATCCGCTGATTATCGCGGAAAGTGCCGGACTGACGGACCAGCTGGTCGACCAGCGTGGTCTTGCCATGATCGACGTGGGCGATGATCGCGATATTGCGCAGGGGAAGCTGGGCAGACATGGAAGTGTACTCTCTAGCGGGGGGTAGGGCGCCTTGCTGCGCCGCAGCATTGGCCGCGCCCCTAGCGGATGTGGGGGCAAGGGGCAAGCTTTGCGGCTATAGCTCGCGCAACGCCTGTGCCGGTTTGGCGCGAAGCAGCGGCAAAGACGCCCCCAGCGCAAACAGGATTACCAGCAGCAGCCCAATTCCCAAGGTTGCCAGCACGCTGGGCCAGTGCGGCAGCCAGTCAAATTCAAACAGCTTGACCACTACCAGCCAGGCCGTGCCCATACCCAGTGCCAGCGCGACTCCCGCCAGCACGGTTGCCAGCAGCGCATATTCGGCCAGCTGCAGCGTCAGCAACTGGCGGCGGCTGGCGCCCAGCACGCGCAGGATCACATTGTCATAAGTGCGGCTGGCCCGCGCCGCAGCGATAGCGCCCAGCAGCACCGCAATCCCGGCCAGCACCGCGACCGAGGCCGCGCTGAGGATCGCGAGGCTGACCTGGCGCAGCAGATCGCGGGCCTGATTGAGCACGCCGCCAACTTCGATCACTGAACTGGAGGGGAATTCCTTGACCAAGGTGCGGAGCAGGCCGCCGCGATCCCCGGCCTTGGGTAAATCGACCATCGCCGCCAGATTGTGCGGGGCATCGACCAGCGCATTGGGGCTGAACACCATCACATAGTTGAAGCCGAGCGAATCCCAATCGATCCGGCGCAGCGAGGAAATTCGAGCGGTCCGTTCCACCCCCAGCACGCCGATGGTCAGCTGGTCACCCAGCTTAAGATCGAGCGCTTCGGCCATCCGCTCGTCGATTGAGACCAGCGGTTCTCCGGTGTAGTTCGCAGGCCACCAGTTCCCGGCAGTCAGCGAATTTCCCTCGGGAATGCCCTCGGAATAGGTCAGGCCGCGTTCGCCGCGCAGCACCCAGCCGTTTTCGGGGATCGATTTGAGGTCAGCGACGCGGATCATCTGGCTTTCCGGGCCATAAGCCAGCACCGCCCCGCGCATGGTCGGCACCGTCCGCACTTTGGCGCCGGGGGACTGAGATTGCACGGTTTTGACAAATTCTGCCGCGCGGTCACGCGGCACGTCGAGCACGAAGTAATCGGGTGCGCGCTGCGGCACGCGGGATAGGATGTTGGCATCAAGGCTGGTCTGGATCGCCGCCAGCAGCACGAACGCCGACAGACCAAAGCCGAGCGCGGTCACCAGCGCGCCGGTCTGCGCGCCGGGGCGATGCAGGTTGGACAGTGCAATCCGTAATATCGGATGGGCTGGCCGGGGCAGCCGCGCGGCACCAGTGCGGATTGCCTGGCCAAGCCCGCCGAGCAGCACCAGCAGCGCCGCCGCTCCGCCCAGAAACCCGGCGACCATCAGCGGCTGACGGGTACCGATCAAAGACAGGCCGACAATCCCGGCGATGCCAAGGCCCACGGGCAGCGCTGCATCGCGCCACGAGTTGCCCAGCGGCGAAACCCGCGCGCGCAGGAGCGCCATCGCCGGAAAGCGCCGGGCGGCCAACAGCGGCGGGGCGGCAAAGACCAGCGCGATCAGCAGGCCGAATGCAGCCGCGCGGGTCAGCGCCCATGGATCGAACGTCAGCCCGGCAGCAACCGGCAGCAACTCGCCCAGCGCACCAGCCAGCAGCGGCGTGACCAGCACTCCAGCGGCCAGCCCGGCGAGGCTTCCGGCCAAGGCCGCAGCGCCGATCTGGAGCAGATAGATCCGCGCGATATCGCCGCTGGTCGCGCCCAGCACTTTCAGCGTCGCGACCGAACCACGCCGCGCCTCAAGATAAGATGAAACCCCGCCGCCGATTCCGATCCCGGCGATCACCAGCGCGGCAAGACCGACCAAGATCAGGAAATCGCCCATCCGGGTCACGAATCGCTCGGCCCCCGGCGCGGCCCGGTCACGGGTACGGATTTCCAGCCCGGCAGACGGGAACTGCTTTTTCAGCGTTTCGGCCACCGCATCGGGATTGCGCGCCGGGGGCAGGGCGATCCGCACTTTGGCGCGGTACATTGCGCCCGGCGCGGTCAGCCCGGCTCGCTCTGGCACGTCGAGCCCGGAGATAACTGCCGGGCCAAGGGCAAAGCCTTCACCCAGCCGGTCGGGCTCATTGGCGATGATCCCGCCGACGGTCAGGCTCAGCGTGCCGATTGCAATCGGCTGGCCGACTGTGATCCCTAGCCGGTCGGCGGCGCCTTGGCCGATCCAGACTTGCCCCGCAGGCGGCGCGCCAACGCTGCGGCCATCGGCCAGTGTCAATCGCCCGACCAGCGGCCAGCGCGGATCAACTGCCTTCAGTTCAATCGGCGCGGCCAGATCACCAGCGCGGCCCATCGCCTGCATCCGATAGCCCGCTGAAACCGGACCAAGCTTGGCAAAGGCGGCCAGCTCTGGTGCGGTCGGCGCGCGCTGCCACACCGCCACTTCCAGATCGCCGCCCAGAATAGTCCGGCCGCGGCTGGCCAGTTCCTTGCTGATCGCGCCAGTCAGCGTGCCAATCGCCGCCAAAGCGCCGACGCCCAGAAACAGGCAGACCAGCAGCAGCCGCAGCCCTTTGAAGCGGGCGGACAGATCGCGCCGGGCGATGGTCCAGGCGGTGGCCCAGGATATCATGTGGCGGCGCTGTCGCTCGCAATGCGGCCGTCGGCCAGCGTCACCACGCGCTCGCAGCGCGCGGCCAGTTCGGCGTCGTGGGTGATGATAATCAATGTTGATCCGGCCTCAGCTCGGCGCGCGAACAACAGGTCGACAATCCCCGCGCCGGTTGCGGCATCGAGGTTACCGGTCGGTTCGTCTCCAAACACCAGCGGCGGCCGCGCGGCCAGTGCGCGGGCGATGGCGACGCGTTGCTGTTCACCGCCCGAAAGCTGCGCCGGATAGTGTCCCAGCCGGTGGCCGAGACCCACTGCGACCAGTTCTGCCTCCGCCGTGGCATGGGCATCGCCGATCCCGGCCAGTTCCAGCGGGGTCATCACGTTTTCAAGCGCGGTCATGGTCGGCAGCAAGTGGAACGCTTGCAGCACTACCCCAATCCGCCCGCGCCGCGCCGCCGCCAGCGCATCTTCGTCCATCGCGGCAAAATCAGCTCCGGCCACGATCAGGCCGCCGCCGCTGGCGCGTTCCAGCCCGGTCAGCACGGCCATCAGGCTGCTTTTGCCCGAGCCGGATGGGCCGAGCAAAGCCAGCGTCTGGCCTTGCGGCACAGTCAGGTCGATCCCGCGCAGCACGTCCACCGCGCTATCGCCTTGGCCGAGGGTGAGGGTCAGGTTCTTGGCGTCAATCGCCGGAAGGGGGCTTGTCACGGCGCGGGGATGCCATAGCTAGAGGAGAACACAAGGAAACGTTGCACTATGAAATGGAAACTCGCGTGCGCAGTTGCAACCCTGACCCTTGGGTCATGCAGTAGCGAGCCCGCGCCGGTACCGACGCAGAGCGCTGAACCGGCGATGCCCGATCTCCCGGTTGTCGGCGCGCAAGTGGCCATTCTGGCGCTGGGCGACAGTCTGTTTGCCGGATATGGAGTGGAGCCGGGGCAAAGCTATCCGGCCCGGCTGGAAACGGCGCTGCGGGCGCGCGGGATCAATGCCAAGATCGCCAACGCCGGGGTTTCGGGCGATACCACGGCGGGGGCTTTGCAGCGGCTGGACTTTGTGCTGAACGGCCAGAAAGTGCCGCCGGGGCTGGTGATCATCAGCCTGGGCGGCAACGACATGCTGCGCGGCCTGCCGCCAGCGCAGACCCGCCAGAACCTCGATCAGCTGCTAGGCAAACTCGCTGCGCGCAAAATTTCGGTGGTGATCATGGGGATGCTGGCCGCGCCGAACTGGGGCGCGGATCATGCCGCGGCGTTCAATGCGATATATCCTGACCTCGCCAAGAAACACGGCGCGACGCTGGTGCCGTTCTTTCTGGCGGCGGTAATCGGTAAACCGCAACTGATCCAGGGCGACCGAATCCACCCGACCGCTGGCGGGATTGATGAAATGGTCGGGGCGACGGTCGAGGTTGTGGCGGGGGCGGTGCCAGCGAAGTAGCTGCCCCTCCGCCCCTGCGGGCCACCTCCCCATCGCAAGTCGATGGGGAGACTCTAACGAAGACTTTGTGTTGTCTCCCCATCGACTTGCGATGGGGAGGTGGCATCGCGCAGCGATGACGGAGGGGCTAAAGCCGTTCCGCCAGTCCCTCACTCACCTGCCACACTGCTGCTTCCCCCGCGATCGCTTCAAACGGGGCGAGTTCGGTGCCGGTCAGCCAGACTTGCGCGGTGCCAGCCCGCAGCCGCTCAAACAGCGCGCCGCGCCGAACCGGATCGAGGTGCGCGGCGACTTCATCGAGCAGCAGCACGCCGGGCCGGTCGGGACCCAGCAGCTCAGCATGGGCCAGCGTGATCGCGATCAGCATCGCCTTTTGCTCGCCGGTTGAACAGTCGGCGGCGGGTTGATCCTTGCCTGCCATGGTCACCAGCAATTCGTCGCGGTGCGGGCCCACCAAAGTGCGCTGCGCCGCACGGTCGCGGCGGCGGCTGGCGGCAAGGGCGAGGGTTAGTTCGTCCGCCACCACCGGTCCGCCCGGCTGATAGGCCAAGGCCGGTCGGGCAAACGGCGTCTCAGGCAGCGCGGCAAGCGCTTCGGCCAAGCGGTCAACCAGCCGGATCCGGGACTGCGCAACCGCGGCGCCCGCTTCGGCCAACTGGCCTTCGATCGCATCGAGCCACTGCGGATCGGGCTCGGCCGGTTCGGCCAGCAAGCGGTTGCGCTCGCGCAGGGCTCCTTCCAGTTTGGCAGCGGTGCGGGCATGGCCGGGTTCCAGTGCCAGCACCAACCGGTCGAGGTAACGCCGCCGTGCTCCGGCCCCTTCGGCGAACAGGCGGTCCATCGCCGGGGTTAGCCAGCCGACCGCCAGCCATTCGCCCAGCCGAATTGCGGGGGCTTCGGCGCCGTTGACTTGAACGATCCGGCGGTTTGCGCGGTCTGGCCGCACCCCGGTGCCCAGCGTCACGGCATTGTCTAGCTCGGCGCTGACCGCAAAGCTGCCGTCGCCATGCTTGGCCGGAATGTCGGCCAACGCCGCCCGGCGCAGGCCGCGCCCGGGGGCGAGCAGCGAGAGCGCTTCGAGCACATTGGTTTTACCCGCGCCGTTTTCCCCGACCAGCAGATTGAACCGCGCCGTGCCATCAAGCCGGGTGGCGCGATGGTTGCGAAAATGCGTGAGTGTAACGCGGTCGAGCCCCATGAACGCGCGTTAGAGCGGGCAGGGGGGCACTGTCACGCCAAAGTGTGATCCCGAACGTTGGGAAATTTCACCAACTGTTCCATGTTCAGCTGCGGGAAAGATTTCGTTCATCGCGGCGAAAGCTTGAATTTCCGGGATTTTCTTGAATTGGCACGGCTCCTGCAAACACTTCTGTATCCGCAGCTCACGCCGCGAACCATATCAAAATGAAGGAACGATCATGACCAACTCGACCACTTTTTCCAGCAAGCTCGCCGCAGCGACCTCGGCTTTCATCCTCTCGCTGGTGCTGATCAGCGGTACGGTCTCAATGCCAACTACAGCCCAGGCCCAGACCATCTATGTCGGCGAAATCGCATGACCCGGATCAAACAAATGGACAACAACATGACCCCCTCGCGCAGCTTCCACCTCGATAAGGGTAGCGGAAAATTCATGGGCGTATGCAGCGGCATCGCCAACTATACCGGCTGGGATGCCAATCTGATCCGGATCGGTTTTGCCCTCGGCGCCATCTTCGGCTTCGGTTCGCTGATCCTCGTCTACCTGGCAATCGGCCTCATCGCCGATTGAGGCAATTACGGTGAGGCCCCGGCAGCGACCGGGGCCTAAACCGCGCGCGCCTTGGCAAAGGGCGAGAAATCGGTGCCGCTGTCGAACACATCGACGCCTTCGCGGGCCTTGAACCAGCCAACTACGCCATAAGTGACCGGGGTCAGCGCCGCTTCCCACAGCACTTTGAGCAGCCAATTGGTGACCATCACGGTCACGACTTGCGTGGTTGACCAGATGCCGAGGAACGCGACCGGGTAGAAAATCAGGCTATCTACGCCTTGCCCAAAGACGGTTGATCCGATCGTGCGGGCCCACAGGTGCTTGCCCTGAGTGATGACTTTCATCCGGGCCAGCACGAAGCTGTTGACGAATTCCCCGGCCCAGAACGCCAAAATCGATGCGGCGACGATCCGCCAGGTTGATCCGAACACGCTGACATAGGCGGCTTGCCCATCCCAGCCTTCGGCTGGCGGCATGGCGACGACGATAGTGCTCATGAAAGCCATGAACAACAGCGCGGCAAAGCCCATCCAAACGCAGCGCCGGGCATTGGCATAACCGTAAACTTCGGTCAGCACGTCGCCGATAACATAGGACAGCGGGAAAAACAGGATCCCCGCGCCAAAGGTGAACCCGCCGACGGTTGCCAGTTTGGATGCCCCAATCAGGTTCGACAGCAGCAGGATCGCAACGAAAGCTGCCATCACATAGTCGTAATAGCGAAAATGGCGGCGGGCGCCCGCGGCGCCGTCGATCGGGGAAAGAGGTTGGGTCATAGGAAACTATGCTAGCCCGGTTTGCGCGCGGCGAAAAGCCTGACTAAGAGGGCACCCGTTGGCGCCCGTAGCTCAGTTGGATAGAGCACGAGACTTCTAATCTTGAGGCCGGTGGTTCGAATCCACCCGGGCGCACCATTCCCCATTCTGAAGTGTGATGGTCATCACGGCCAGTCGGGTTTGGCGCTGTTAAACTGCGCCTGCGACCTGACCCGGGCAATCATTGTCCGGGCCCCTTGCCCCCGCGCATTGTTCCAGTGCGGGGGCACCTTTTTCGTCGTTTTGTTAGCCGCGCGAGGCGCTTTCCAGCGCTTCGCCGTGAACCGGATAGCCAGCATCGGCCGGGATCATCAGCCACGGCGCGCCGTCGCGCATTTCCATGAACGGGGTGATCATGCTTGAGGGAAACTCGGCGACGTGGGCCAGAGCCGCTTCGAAACTTTCCAGCTGCGCCAGCCGCTCCAGATTGCGGCGGGTTGGAAAGATCACTTTGATATCGCCAGTATCCGCCAGCCGCAGCGCTTCGGCCGCGCTGGCCCAGAACAGGTGGGTGTTTTCGGTCGCATCGACCAGCAGATCAACCGCCCCGGTGCCCAGATTGGCGAGGTAAAAGCGGGTGTCGAACACCCGGATTTCCTTATGCTTGGGCCGCCAACGTGAAAATGGCACCAGCCCGGCCAGATCGAGCGTCCAGCCCATGGTTGCCAGCACCGGGCCAAGCGCCCCGACTTCAAGCAACTGCGCCCGCGCGCGCAATGCATCGTCGAGGCTGGGGCGCTGGTGCAGGCCGACCGCCAAGCCGGTTTCCTCTAGCGTTTCGCGCACAGCGGCAATCCGCGCGGCCAGTTCTTCGCGGTGGTCATCATCGGCGGCGCCGTGGGCGCCCGCAAGATCGCGATCGGCTTCGTCAACCCGGCCACCGGGAAACACCGCCGCACCGCCCGCAAAGCGCATTTCCTTGGAGCGCTGTACCATCAACAGCTGCGGTGCGCCGCCATCGGGGCAATTGCGGAAAATCACCAAAGTGGCGGCGGGGGTCGCGGGCGGGGCTTCGCCGGCGGGATCGAACATTTCTTGAAGGTCCATGCGGATCAGCCTGCCGCGTTGCGGCGGGTTTGCCAAGGGCCTTGGCACCTTATGCCCTGTCGGAAAACCTTACAATTGCCGCCCGCGCAAACCTAACTCATTCAGCCAAGCTATTGAAAAATTTAGCGGCAATCAGTTTGGCACGGGCTGTGCATTGTTACCTGTACCCCCAAGTAGTCTCGATTAGAGGCGGGGCCGCAGACTGGTCTCAGCGGCCCCGCCTCCCCGAGACGGACCCTTCAGAAACCACCGGAAATCAGGCAGTCGGCGCGATTCCAGCGTCTGTCAGCAGCTGCTGAAGCTCGCCTGCTTCGAACATTTCCATCATGATATCGCTGCCGCCGACAAATTCACCCTTCACGTATAGCTGGGGGATGGTCGGCCAGTCCGAATAGGCCTTGATGCCCTGACGGACTTCTTGATCCTGCAACACGTCAACGCTGCCGTAGGCGACACCAAGGTGATCGAGAATTGCGATAGCCTTGCTGGAAAATCCGCACTGCGGGAACAGCGGACTGCCTTTCATGAACAGGACGACGTCACTGGCGCCGACGATTTCGGCGATCCGGGCGTCAGCAGGATTTTGCGGGGAAACAGACATGAAAATCTCCTAGACCCCAGAGGTGGGGACAGCCGTGGTCAGTTGCAAGGCGTGGAGCTCGCCGCCCATCCGTTCGCCGATTGCGGCATAGACCAGCTTGTGCTGGGCGATCCGGGGCTTGCCGCCAAACGCGGCTGAAACAACGTGCGCGGCCCAGTGGTTATCGTCCCCGGCCAGATCGGTCAGCGTAATGCTCGCATCGGGCAGGGCCGCGCGGATCAATGCTTCAATTTCTGCGCCGGGCATCGCCACGGGATCAACCCTCGCCCATCAATGCGCGGCGGGCTTCGACCGATTTGGCTTCGAGTGCGGTGCGGATATCGGCATCGCTAATCTCGATCCCGGCAGAGATCAGATCGCCCAGCAGCTTACGGACCACATCTTCGTCTCCGGCTTCCTCAAAATCGGCCTGAACCACTGCCTTGGCATAAGCTTCGCTCTCAGCCGGGGAAAGCCCCATTTTCTCTGCTGCCCATGCCCCAAGCAGGCGGTTGCGGCGCGCTTGAATGCGGAATTGCAGTTCTTCGTCGTGGGCGAATTTGCTTTCTTCGGCCCGTTCACGATCGTTGAAATCGGTCATGTCTGCTCCTGCTGATCGGCTGTGTCAGCCTGCCTTCGGCGGCGGGGCTGGCGGCACCTGATAGGTATCGTGGCAGCCCTTGCACGATGCCGCGGTGCTGGCAAGCGCGGCATCGAAGGCTACCTTGTCGTCGGCTTTGGCGGCATCGGCCAAGGCCTTGGTGCTATCGGCAAAGGCTTTGGACTTGGCCGCAAAATCGGCTTTCTGGGCCCAGACCTTGGGCGCCGCGCGGCTGGCCACGCCCTTGGTGCTATCAGCAAACAAGGCGGGCATCGCGGCGGCCCATTTGGCGAGGCCGCCAGCCGAAAACGCCAAGCCTTTCAGCGGCGCGCCGTTGACGCTGGCGCCCTTCAACAAATTGAGCGAGCTGGCTGACATCGCCATCCCGGCCTGCCGCGCGGCGACCAATTCCTGCGGGCTGGGGCCAGCCGGGCGCGGCGCTGAATTGGCAGTGGCAGCCCAGCCGGTGGCCAGCAAGGCCCCGGCGATCACGATCCGTGCTGCGTTCATTGCTCGATCTCCCGTACTGGCGCGAGGCGCCTCAGCCCATAGTCACCACGACTTTGCCAATCGCCTTGCGCTCGGCCAGCATGGTAATCGCTTCGCCGCCGCGCGCCAGCGGGAAAGTGGCCGAAACCATCGGTTTGATCTTGCCCGATTTGAGCAGGTCAAACAGTGTTGCGATATGCGCCGCATTGGCCTTTGGATCGCGCGCCGCAAACGCGCCCCAGAACACGCCGCAAACGTCGCAGCTTTTTAGCAAGGTCAGGTTGAGCGGCAGCTTGGCGATCCCGGCGGTGAAGCCGACCACGCAGAACCGGCCTTCCCAGGCGATCGAGCGCACAGCCGGTTCGGAATAATCGCCGCCGATGATGTCATAAATCACGTGCGCGCCTTCGGGTCCGCAAGCGGTTTTGAACGCTTCGGCCAGTGCTTTGGACTGATCCTTGTCGAGCGGCGCGCGCGGATAGATCACCACTTCATCGGCGCCTGCCGCGCGCACGGCGGCGGCTTTGTCTTCGCTGGAAACCGCGGCGACTACTTTGGCTCCGTAAGCTTTGCCCAGTTCCACCGCCGCGAGGCCAACCCCGCCAGCCGCGCCCAGCACCAGCAGCGTATCGCCAGCCTTCAGGTGGCCGCGATCGAGCAGGCCGTGCATATTGGTGCCATAGGTCATCAACAGCGACGCGCCGGTTTCAAAACTGGCGTCATCGGGCAGCGGCCAGATCCGCGCGGCATCGGCCAGTACCTGTTCGGCCAAGCCGCCATTGCCCAGCATCGCGATCACCCGGTCGCCAACTTTGCAGTTGGTTACGCCTTCGCCCAGCGCATCGACCACACCGGCCACTTCACCGCCGGGCGAGTAGGGCCGCTGCGGCTTGAACTGATAAAGGTCCTGAATCATCAACACGTCGGGAAAGTTGATCGAGCAGGCCTTGACCGCGATCCGGACCTGACCGGGGCCGGGGACCGGGCTTTCGACTTCGTCTAGTGTCAACGTTTCGGGTCCGCCAGCGGCGTGACTGCGAAGGGCTTTCATGACATCAACTCTCCTGTTGCCAGCCATGGCGTTTGCACTTGGCTGCGATTTTCATAGGCGGAAATGGCGGTATCGCGGGTCAGCGTCAGGCCAACCTCGTCCAGCCCTTCGAGCAGGCAGGATTTGCGAAACGCGTCGATTTCAAATTCAAACCGGTCCTGAAACGGGGTGGTGACAGTCTGGCGGTCAAGATCGATATGCACCGGGTCTGTTTGCGCCACTTCCATCAGCCGGTCGATTGCCGACTGCGGCAAGACTACGGTCAGGATGCCGTTCTTGAAGGCATTGCTGGAAAAAATGTCAGAGAAACTCGGTGCGATCACCGCGGTGATGCCCAGATCGAGCAGCGCCCAGGCGGCGTGTTCGCGGCTGGACCCGCAGCCGAAATTGTCGCCCGCAATCAGGATCGGCGCGCCTTTGAAAGTGGCGCTGTCAAACAGGTTGGCGGGATCGGCGCGCAGCGTTTCAAACGCCCCTTGGCCCAGACCATCGCGGGTAATCGTTTTGAGCCAGTGCGCCGGAATGATCACATCGGTATCGACGTTCTTGGCCCCGAACGGAATCGCCCGGCCTTCAACCTCGCGCAGGGGCTCCATCAATCGGTTTCCGGCGCGTCTTTGGGATTCGGTTTGGCTTTGGCTTTTTCAGCCCGCTCCTTGCGGTGCGAAGCATAAAGCAGTGCGCCTGCCAAGGCCGCAGAACCAATCGCCGCGCCGGTTAGCGCGGCCTTGCCAGTCCAGCTTGGTTTGGCGTCTTTCTCGGGCTTTTCGGGCTTCGCGCCGGGGGCGCGCTGTTTGCTATCGTCGGTCATGATCGTTCCAATGTGATCGTTGGGGCGCGAAAGGCAAGGGTCTGGATCAGGAAAGTTCCCGCACATCGGCCAACCGCCCGGCAACCGCCGCCGCCGCCGCCATTGCGGGCGACAGCAAATGCGTCCGTGCGCCCGGTCCCTGCCGGCCGACGAAGTTGCGGTTGGAGGTTGAGGCGCAGCGTTCGCCCGGCGGGACTTTGTCGGGGTTCATTGCGAGGCAGGCCGAACAGCCCGGCTCGCGCCATTCGAATCCGGCGGTGAGGAAGATCTGGTCGAGCCCTTCGGCTTCGGCTTGGCGCTTGACCAGTCCTGATCCGGGGACTGCGATGGCCCAGCGAACATTGGCGGCCTTGGTCCGGCCTTTCAGCACGGCGGCGGCAGCGCGCAGATCTTCGATCCGGCTGTTGGTGCAACTGCCGATGAAGACGTTCTGGACTTCGATATCGGTCAGCTTTTGCCCCGCCGTTAGCCCCATATAGGCGAGGCTTTTGCGCGCGGCGTCCTGCTTGGATGGGTCGGCAAAGCTCTCCGGCGCTGGGACCACGCCGGTGATCGGCAGGACGTCCTCTGGGCTGGTGCCCCAGGTGACCGAGGGGGCGATATCGGCGGCGTCGATCACCACGACTTTGTCATAGACCGCGCCCGGATCGGTAGCCAGCGTCCGCCACCAGGCGACCGCCGCGTCCCATTCGGCACCTTTGGGGGCATAGGGACGGCCTTTGACGTAAGCGAAAGTCGTTTCATCGGGCGCGATCAGTCCGGCGCGGGCGCCGTGTTCGATCGCCATGTTCGAGACGGTCAGGCGGCCTTCGATGCTGAGGGCGCGGATCGCGCTGCCGGTATATTCGATGACATAGCCGGTTCCGCCCGCCGCTCGCAGCACGCCGGTGATGTGCAGCACGACGTCTTTGGCTGAAACGCCGGGGCCAAGTTCGCCCTCAACCCGGACTTCCATGCTTTTCGACTGCTTGAGCAGCAGCGTCTGTGTTGCCAGCACGTGCTCGACCTCGCTGGTGCCAATCCCAAAAGCCAGCGCGCCCAGCCCGCCGTGGCAGGCGGTGTGGCTATCGCCGCAGACGATGGTGGCGCCGGGCAGCGAAAAACCCTGTTCCGGCCCGACCACATGGACAATGCCCTGTTCGGCATCGGCATCGCCAATCAAGCGGATCCCGAATTCGGGCGCATTGCGGGCCAGCGCGGCCAATTGCTGCGCGCTTTCCAGATCCGCAATCGGGATCGGTTGGCCGCCCGCATCGCGCCGGGCAGTCGTCGGCAAATTGTGGTCGGGTACGGCCAAGGTCAGGTCCGGGCGGCGGACAGTGCGGCCCGATTGGCGCAGTGCCTCAAACGCTTGCGGGCTGGTGACTTCGTGGACCAAATGGCGGTCGATATAGATCAGGCAGGTGTCATCATCACGGCGCTCCACCACGTGGGCGTCCCAGATCTTTTCGTAAAGCGTGCGCGGTTTGCTGGCCATGGCTGTGCCATAGGCAAGGCGCGGGGCAGAATGCAAGCACGCTGCTGGGTCTTGGAGGCTATTCGTTGCGGGTCCAGATCCAGCTTCCGGCGATCGCCAGCACCCCCAGCGATATCAGCACCCACGGCCAGCCGACCGTCAGTCCGGTGAAGACGACCCCGGCGCTCATCGCGGTCAGCGCGCCGATCTTGGCCCTGCGCCCGATTGCCTTGCGGGTCCGCCAATCGCGCAGTGCGCCGCCATAGCGCGGATGATCGAGCAAACGCTGTTCCCACGCGGGATTGCTGCGGGCAAAGCAGAACGCAGCAAGCAGCAGGAACGGCACGGTCGGCATAATCGGCAGCGCCACGCCGATCAGGCCGAGTGCGACGCTCAGCAGCCCCCCAGCCAGATAGAGGTGGCGGGTCATCGCTTAGCTCGCGGCAATCCGCGCGGCGGTTTCGCGAACCAGCGCGATCATGTTGGGAACGCCTTGGGTGCGATTTGAAGACAGCTGGTTCTTCAGATCAAACGGACCCAGCGCCTCGGCAATGTCGGATTGCGCCACTTCGGCGGCCGGCCGGTCCTGAACTGCGGACAGCACCAGCGCGACGATCCCTTTGGTGATCGCGGCGTTGCTATCGGCCAGAAAGTGCAGCGCACCATCGTCGCGCCGGGTGGGATAGACCCAGACCGAAGCCGAACAACCGCGCACCAGTGTAGCAACGGTTTTCAGCGCATCGGGCATCGGCTCCAGCTCGCGGCCCAGTTCGATCAGCAGGCGATAGCGTTCGTCACCTTCGAGGAAGCTGTATTCTTCGGCAATATCGGAGAGGGTGCGCATGGGGCGGGCTTTAGCGAGGGCAGGGCGAAGCGTCCACCGCCCCCTTGGTTCACCCCATCAGTCCGCCGGACCGGGTGAGCGCATAATAGAGCACATAGAACCACGACAAGACCCCGTGGACGATCGCCCAGACGATTGATTTGTTCAGGCTCCAGCTGATCGCGACGGCGATTGCGCTGCCCAGACTGATCCCGGCTTTGGCGGCGGTGCCGCGATGGTCATTCATAGGTCAACTCCGGCTGCAATGGCTTCCAACTTGCGGATCCGTTCTTTCAGGTCCGCCACTTCGATCCGGGCCGCGCCGCTGCCAGCGCCGCCTTCGATCTCGGGCCGGTGCAGGTCCAGCTCGCGGGATTTCAGCTTGAGCCAATCCTGCCAGCCGCGCAAGCTGGCGAGGGCCAAGATCGCCACGGCCGTCAAGGCTGATACGGCAATCAGGAAGGTGTCGCTGGTCATGGCGTTGCTCCTTTCTGGGGCGCGTTTACTTTTCGCGCAGACTTTCGATTTCATCGGCCAGAGCGCGCGTGCCGCGCCCATCCGTGGCGATCCGTTCAAGAACGTGGATACGCTCGCGCAGGCCGTTCACTTCCTTTTCGAGCTCGGCTTCGCGCGGGCTGGTCAGAGCCGCCGCTGGCTCGGCTGGCATTTCGCCGCCGCGCCGGTGCTTGCGGCCAAACCCGCTGCCCGTGCCAATCCGCTGCGATTTGAGCGAATAGAACGCCCCGATCCCGGCAATCACCACCAATGCAGTTCCCATATCCATCGTCGTCTCTCCGAACCTATTTAACGTGCGTCTGCGGTTTCGCGCAGATCTTCGATTTGGGTGGCGAGCGTGTTGCTCTTGTCGGTGGCGATCCGTTCCAACACGCGCAGGCGCTGTTCCAACTTGGTCAGTTCGCCAGCGCCCTGATCGGCACCGGACTCCGCCAGCTTGGCGCGCAATTCCAGTTCGCGTTCGCGGTTGGTCAGGCGGCGCTCGTAAGCGCTTAGCCAGATCCCGGCGCCAGCGATCAAGCCGATCACCAGCGCAGCAAAGGCGATGGTATCTGCCCAGCTCATTGGATTTTCTCCCCGGTCCGCAGGTTTTCGATCTGCGCAGCCAGACCCACCGATTTGTCAGTCGCGATCCGTTCCAGCACGATCACCCGGTCTTCGAACAGCGCGAGCCGTTCTTTCAGCTCGGAATTCTCGGCTTTCAGCGCGGCGACTTCCTTGCCGCCATGATCGGTCTTGCCGCCCCATTCGTCTTCGAGGGCATAGCCGTGGCGGGCGCGGATCCAGTTATTGACCAGCCAGCCAGCGGTGGAAATGGCGATGATCGCCAGTACAAATCCCGAGCCGCCCCAATCCATCTTGCTATCCTCCCCTCAGTTTCAAATCAGTTCTTGGTCGTGTCGCGCAGGGCTTCGATTTCGTGCGTCAGGCGGTATCCGCTGTCAGTCACGATCCGCTCGACATTGCCCATCCGGTCTTTGATGCTGCCCAGTTCGGCGCGCAGCTGGGCGTTTTCCTGGCTCAGCAGCTTGATCCGTTCCAGCTCTTCGCTGCTGGTCTTGGGGTAGAGTTTCTGGCCCCAGGCCCCGTCGAGCGGATAGCCGTGCTTGATCCGCATCCAGGTGGTGATCACCCAGCCGAGCACCCCGGCGATGCCCATCACCGCAATGGCCGGGAACAACATCCGGACCAATTCCATTTTATCGGGTTCCATCAGGCGCGGTCCTTCTCACGGGTGTCAATCAGGGCTTCGACTTTGCGGGCATCGCGGAGCGCTTCGATCTGGCTGGCGACGTCATAGCCTTTGTCGGTGACGATCCGCTCCAGCACCCGCACGCGGTCTTCGAGTTGGGTGTTGCTGGAGGCGTACTGAGCGGCCTTTTCGGCGGTGGCCTGGGCCTGGATTTCAGCGATTTTCTGCCGGTGGCTGGTCCACAGCTTAAGGATCGGGATCGACAGCGCAAACAGCGGTATGAAGATCCAGATAGTTTCGGGTCCCATGGTATTCACTCCCCTCAGAGATTGTTTTTAGCGCAGGCGCTCGATTTCAGCCGAAAGGCGCGGATTGCTGCTGACGTAGAAAGTTTCAACCTCGGCCAGGCGGCGGTCGATTTCGCGCAGTTGGCCTTTGACTTCGCGCGCGGTTCGGGTTGGCGATTGACGCACCCCCTGCCAGAACTGCTGCTCCTGCCGGTCAACGTACAACTGCTGCGGCTTCTTGTCGGCCAGGAAGCCGACTATGAAGTAGAGCGGAATGATCCAACCGCCGCTAAAGATCAGGCCGATTGCTGCCAGCCGGACCCAGATCGAATTGACCCCGGTGTAATCAGCAATCCCGGCGCAAACGCCCATCAGCTTGCCATTTTGCTTGTCCCGGTAAAAGCGGGTCCGCGGGCTGTTCATGGTTCTTCCCCTTCCGTCAGGCCGGAGCGCGCAGGCTCTCGGCGAAATCAGTGTGTGTAGCTTTGGATATTCGGGCGAATGGCAGGCTGTCAGCGCCGCCGGGTTTTGGCCGGTACGCGGTCCTCGATCTCGTCAAAATCGGCCGAAGTGCGGCTCCCGTCGGTCAGTGCGCGGCTCGCTTTGAAATCCGGATTGTCCGCTGCGACCAGCCGTTCGACCGTTTCCATCCGGTCATCGAGACGGCGGGCCAGCTGGTACATTTCGTCCAACAGCGCCTCGTCGTTGACCGTCAAAGTCGGTGCGGTTTTCCACTTGGTAATGTAGTGCAGCACCAGCCAGGGCAAGCCAATCACGACGCTCATCAGGGCGATAACTTCTCCAAATTCCATTGTCTCAGCCCTCCTGTCCGGCGTCGCCCTTGAGCGCGCGCTTCATTGCGTCGAGTTCTTCGTCGATCTTGTCTTGCCCGGCGAGCGCGTTGATTTCGTCCGCGAGGCTGGGTTTGGAGCTGTGGTCAGCCAGACCCAGCGCATCGGCGCGGCCTTCGGCGTAATCGACCCGGCGTTCCAGCTGGTCGAACCGGGCCATCGCCTCATCCACCCGCTCGCTGGCCAGCAGCGTGCGCAGCTTGACCCGATTTTCGGCGCTTTCCAGCCGCGCGGCGATCGCACCCTGCCGGGTCCGGGCTTCGCGCAGGCGGTTCTGCAGCTTTTCGATGTCGAGTTCATAGGCCCGCAGCGCATCGTCGAGCACCGAAATTTCAGCCTTGAGCTGATCGGCCATATCGGCGGCCTTCTTCTTTTCGATCAAGGCGGCCCGGGCCAGGTCTTCGCGATCCTTGGACAGCGCCAGCTGGGCCTTGTCGCCCCAGTCGGCCTGCAGCCGGTCCAGCTTGACCGTATGCCGGTGCATTTCCTTTTGATCGGCAATCGTCCGGGCCGCGCTGGCCCGCACTTCGACCAGCGTTTCTTCCATTTCGAAAATGATCATCCGGATCATCTTTTCCGGATCGTCGGCTTTTTCGAGCAGATCGGTGAAATTGGCGGCAATGATATCACGGGTGCGGCTAAAAATGCCCATCCAGGGTACTCCGGCAGAGGATTGCGAAAAAGTCGGCGTGGGGGTGCGGCGAAGGCGTTCGACTTCGCTGTCGAACCGCGATGCGCGTGAACCTATAGGCGCAATCGGATCCAGATCGGTTTGAGCCGGAACCCCAGCGCGGCGGGGGGACTGGGTGCCGCCATTGGGGGTGGCTTGGGATTCCGGCCCAAGCGGGGAAAAGGGGTCATGTCCCATGTCGCGGGCCACCGGCGCGTTCAAACCTGCTGCGCCGCGGTGCCCGGTGTCTGGGCGACCTGCGGAGCGGCCTGAAGCTGGCTGGCCAGCACCACAATGTTGAACGACAGCATCGCGGCAACCGACAGGGCAATCGCACAGTTCAATTTGGAGCTGGCGAAAGTGCTGGTTTTGGAGATCAGCTTGGTAAGCATGGTGTTCCTCGCGGAATGGTTTGGTTTGTTCATGTCTTCGCAAGGTGCGTGCCAAATGCACAAAACCTAGCAATCTTGCGGGGCCAGCCACCAATCGACGAACGACATGGTGTAATTCTTGCGCCAAGTTGGGAATTTTCGCTACATATTGGGTATGGAGCGCAACACGCAATTTGTTGGTCAGTCGACGGCCTTTCTGGATTCGGTTGAACGGGCCAGCCGGGCCGCGCCGATGGGCCGTCCGGTGCTGGTGGTCGGCGAACGCGGAACCGGCAAGGAACTGATCGCGGAACGGCTCCACCAGCTGAGCAAACGCTGGGCCGAGCCGCTGATTACGCTGAATTGCGCGGCTTTGCCGGAAACGTTGATCGAGGCGGAGCTGTTTGGTCATGAGCAGGGTGCGTTCACCGGTGCTACCAAAGCGCGGGCCGGGCGGTTTGAAGAAGCCGACAAAGGCACGCTATTCCTCGACGAACTGGCGACGCTGACGATGGGCGCGCAGGAACGCCTGTTGCGCGCGGTCGAATATGGCGAAGTGACCCGGATCGGATCGTCGCGTCCGATCCAGGTCGATGTCCGGATAGTCGCCGCCACCAATGAGGATTTGCCCAAGCTGGCCGAGGAAGGCCGGTTCCGCGCCGATTTGCTCGACCGGCTCAGCTTTGAAGTCATCACCCTGCCGCCGTTGCGGGTGCGCGAAGGCGATATCGGGGTGTTGTGCGACTATTTCGGGCGGCGGATGGCAGCCGAACTGCACTGGGATTCGTGGCCCGGTTACACGCAAGCGGCGATGGATGCGCTGGAGGAATACCAGTGGCCCGGCAACGTCCGCGAACTGCGCAACGTGATCGAGCGCGCGGTGTACCGCTGGGGCACCTGGGAAGCGCCGGTCGCGCACATCGTGTTCGATCCGTTCGACAGTCCGTGGAAGCCTGCCGCTATGCCCAGACCGCCCGGTGAAGCTGCTTTGCCGGCTTCAGTGCCCGCTGCCGCAGTCTCAACCGCCTATGATGCGGTTACCGATCTGCGGGGCGCGGTTGATGGGCATGAAAAGGCCATTCTGGAAAATGCACTGGCCCGCCAACGCTTTAATCAGCGCCAGACGGCCAAGGCGCTGAACCTGAGCTATGACCAGCTGCGCCACGCGATGAAAAAGCACGGACTATCGAGCAATTAGCGAAATTTTGACCAATCCGGGAATAATCTACAGCTAGTTTTTGAGTCTGTGCCGGGGGGCTGAACCGCGATGTTCATGAGTATCAAGCGGCTGTTTCAGGTTCTGGCGTGCCTTGCGCTGCTCGGCGGATTTTCGCTGACTGCGCTCTACAATTACATCAACACCAATGCGGAAGTCCAAGCCCGGCTCAAGCTGAGTGTCGAAGATGCTGAGACAAAAGTCGATAAGGAAGCCGGGTTTCTGGAAAAGACCACGGCGCTGGCCGTCTCTTGGTGGGAATCGGACGAGCTGGTTGCCGAAGCGCAGCAGGACAAGGTTTTGCGCGATGATTCCAAAAAGAAGCAGGCCGAGCGCGAGCGCGACCGGGCTTTCAACGAAAACCAGCACAGCTCGAACGACGATTATTACGGGTCATCCCAATAGGCAGGCGCTTGACTCGGCGCGGCGTTGAGGATTTCTTGGCGGTTCAGTCATTTGCCAAGTGAGACCGTCATGAAGTTGCTTTCCCGCCCGGTCCTGATCGCCGCAGCGCTGCTGGCCGCACCGGCGCTGGCCGATCCGACCGCAGGGCAGCTAAGCGCCGCCAAGGAGGCTGAAGCGCGCGGGGCGGAGATTTATGCTTATGATCAGGCCGCTTGGCATTCGACCGACCGGTTTCAGCTCGATCTCAAAAAGGCCAAACTGACGTTGGATCAGGCGTTTGAGCAGGGCGTGCGCGGCTATGTGGTCGAGCCTGCTGAAAATGGCCTGCTGCTGGCAACCTTCTATGCCCAGCAGGATGGCCGGACCTGGGCCTATGCGCGCTATTGGATGGCAGGAAGTTCGGTCCGGCGCGGCGGGTTGGTGAAGGCGGGGGAGGACGCGGCGCTGTCTCCGCTGGCGCTGAAACTGGTCGATCTGCGCGGCAAAGCGATCAACGCGGCAGCCGAAACCAAATCGTTTCGGTGCGGCAAAGGGAGCCCCAACACGGTGGTGCTGCCGCCGCGCGCAGATGGCACCTATCCGGTCTATGTGATGAGCGCGGCAACCGCTGCTGGCCAGTTTCCGGCGGGCGGGCATTCGCGGTTTGATTTCGATGGGCAGGGTAAACTGCTGGCGCACCGCGGCTTTACCGTGGGCTGTATTGATGTCCAAACCACCGGGCTGCGCAAGGGCGCCGAAGGTTACGGCGTCTCGCACTCGCTCGATCCGCAGCCGACCGAGATCCACGTTTTCGTGAGCTACAACGTGCCGATAAAGCTGTTCGTGATTATCGAGCCCAGCAAGGATTTGTGGGCGATTGAACGCGGCAAAGTGGCCTTCAAGCAAGTGATGCCGGGGAACTAAGGCCCCGGCGCACTTATTACTTGGTCGCGTATTGCCCGGCCTTGGCGTCAAAATTATTGCGCGCAAAGCTTTTGGCCGCAGCCGAAGTCGCAAACACGGTGTCCTGCTGGACGCCGGTGACGATCGGATAGCCTTGCGAATTGTACCGCACGTCGCGCACGGTCAGGCTGAAAGTGCCGTCTTCGTGGCGTTTGATCAGGAACGGCTTGGTGGCTTCATCTGACATGGTCTGGTTCCTCAATCTCGATACGGGTGCGGTCGCGTTCGACCCGACCGGCCTGGATGGTTTGTTCGCGCGCGGCCAGGCCAAGCCAGACCGCGCGTGAACGTAAAAGTGTCTCGCGCTGATTGGCGAGCGGGGCTTTGGCGGCTGCGCGTGCGCAGCTGTCAGCTTGGTCGATGTAGAATTTTTCCGACATCACGCCCGTGCCCGCTCCTTTTGGTTAGCCCAGCACTTCTATAACGGCTTGGCGGACTTCAGCACGCGTCAGCGTGGGAGAAGTCCGGATGCCGCGCGGGGCAGTGCCATTCTGGGCACGTCCCCTAGCGATCCCCACGCGGCCAAGGCCGCGGCGGATCGCCGGTATCAGGATAGTCATTTGTCGTATCATTTCTGGGCGCTTGTCACGCCGCTTAGTTTGGTATCGGTCGGAGTTAGTGCCGCCGCTTGCCGCTGTGGGGCCCCGGAGGACCGCCGCCTGGGCCACGTTCGCGAAATACGATGCGGCCCTTGGACAGGTCGTACGGGGTCATTTCCACGCGCACCCGGTCGCCCACCACCGAGCGGATGCGAAACTTGCGCATCTTCCCGGCGGTGTAAGCGATGATCCGGTGATCATTCTCGAGCATGACGCCAAAGCGCCCGTCGGGAAAAATCTCATCGATCTGGCCTTCGAGGGTAAGAAGTTCCTCCTTGGCCATAATCTTAGGCAGCCGAGAGGTTGACGGCCGAGGTCTTGCCGCGGTTGTCGGTTTCCAGCTCGTACTGAACGCGCTGGTCCTTATCGAGCGTGCTCATTCCGGCGCGTTCAACGGCGCTGATGTGAACGAACGCGTCGCCGCTACCTTCGTCAGGTGCGATAAAGCCATAACCCTTGGCGGCATTGAAAAATTTTACGGTGCCTACTGGCATATTGAGTTCCTTTCACGAAACTACAGGAAACCCCCCGACAATGGGCCGAGGGAGCGTAGAAGCAAGAAAGGGAACGAAGGGGCGTAGGCCGAAAAGTTCCGTCGCAGGCGACGTTAGCCCGCACCATATAGGCCGGGATTGCAGGAAAAGCAATGGTGAGCGAACGCCGCGGCAGCAAGGCAGCTAAACGGCACTTGCGTTTACGCGTGGCCGCGCCTATTCGGCCGTTAATCCCGACATTGTGAAGCAACGAAGGGGCTGGCGCCGAAAGGGGCCGGCGCGAAACTGCTTTGCATGAGGGTCTGGGCAACAGGGTCTGGGCATTACGGTCCAGGCGGCACTGGCCGGATAACGGAGCATTCATGGCGAATATCGCGCGAATTATCGAGATTGTTGAACCAGAGGCCAAAGCCCTTGGGTTCGATCTCGTGCGCGTGCGGGTGTTCAAAGGCGGCGAGATTGGCGATGAGGAGCAGACGCTCCAGATCATGGCCGAACGCCCCGATACCGGGCAACTGGTGATCGAGGATTGCGCCGCGCTATCACGCCGGGTGTCCGATGCGGTCGACGCCTTGGAGGCCGCCGGTGAAGATCTGGTCGAAGGCACTTACCGGCTCGAAGTCAGCTCGCCGGGGATTGATCGTCCGCTGACCCGTCCGAAGGATTTCACCAACTGGGCCGGGCACGAAGTGCGGGTTCAACTGGTCAATCCGGTCGAAGGAAACCGTAAGTCGCTGCAAGGCGATCTGGTGGGCCTCGATGGCGATGAAGTGACTCTCGATGACAAGAAATCCGGCCCGGTTTCGTTTCCGCTGACCGATGTTTATTCCGCCAAGCTGGTCCTGACCGACCGGTTGATTGCCGCAACTCGGCCACTCGATACTGCGGGTGCCGATGAAATTCTCGAAGAACAGGAAGACTGAATATGGCCAGTCCGATTTCCGCCAACCGCGCTGAACTGCTCGCAATCGCCACTTCGGTCGCGACCGAGAAGATGATCGACAAGTCGATCGTCATTGAGGCGATGGAAGAAGCGATCCAGAAAAGTGCCCGCAACCGTTACGGCGCTGAAAACGATATCCGCGCCAAGCTCGACCCGCGTACCGGCGATCTGCGGCTGTGGCGCGTCGTCGAAGTGGTCGAAGAGGTTGAGGACTATTTTAAGCAGGTCGATCTGAAAGCCGCGCAAAAGCTGGATGCTGATGCCAAGCTGGGCGATTTCATCGTCGATCCGCTGCCACCGGTTGATCTGGGCCGGATCGATGCACAATCGGCCAAGCAGGTGATCTTTCAAAAGGTCCGCGATGCTGAGCGTGATCGCCAGTTCGAAGAATTCAAGGACCGCGGCGGCGAACTGGTAACAGGCGTGATCAAGTCGGTCGAATTTGGCCACGTGATCGTCAACCTAGGCCGGGCCGAAGGCGTGATCCGCCGCGATCAGCAGATCCCGCGCGAAGTTGCCCGGGTCGGCGAACGTGTCCGCGCGTTGATCCTGAAAGTGGAACGCCAGAACCGCGGCCCGCAGATTTTCCTGAGCCGCGCACATCCTGACTTCATGAAAAGCCTGTTCGCGCAGGAAGTGCCCGAAATCTATGACGGGATCATCACCATCATGGCCGCCGCCCGTGATCCGGGCAGCCGCGCCAAGATCGGCGTGATCAGCCGCGACAGCAGCATCGACCCGGTCGGCGCCTGCGTCGGCATGAAGGGCAGCCGGGTTCAGGCCGTCGTTCAGGAAATGCAGGGCGAAAAGATCGATATCATTCCGTGGAGCGAAGACACCGCGACTTTCGTAGTCAACGCGCTGCAGCCAGCCACCGTCAGCCGGGTGGTGATCGACGAAGAAGAAAGCCGGATCGAAGTGGTCGTCCCCGACGATCAGCTGAGCCTTGCAATCGGCCGCCGTGGTCAGAACGTCCGTCTGGCCAGCCAACTGACCGGCAGCCAGATCGACATCATGACCGAGGCCGAATCGTCCGAGAAGCGCCAGAAGGAATTCTCCGAACGCTCGAAGATGTTCGAAGAAGAACTCGACGTCGATGAAACCCTGTCCCAGCTGCTGGTCGCCGAAGGCTTTAGCGAGCTGGAAGAAGTGGCCTATATCGAACTGGCCGAACTCGCGACGATCGAAGGCTTTGACGAAGAGCTGGCCGAAGAGCTGCAAAGCCGCGCGACCGAAGCTCTGGACCGGCGTGAAGCTGCGCAGCGCGAAGAGCGCCAGGCCCTGGGCGTTGAAGATGCCCTGGCCGAAATGCCGCACCTGACCGAACAGATGCTGGTCACGCTGGGCAAGGCCGGGATCAAGACGCTTGACGATCTGGCCGATCTGGCGACCGACGAACTGATCGCCAAAAAGCGGGTCGAACAGCGCCGCCGCGACAATTCAGCTCCGACCCGCCGCAGCGAACGCGCTGAGGACAAGGGCGGCGTGCTGGGCGAATATGGCCTCTCGGAAGAGCAGGGCAACGAAGTGATCATGGCTGCGCGCGCGCACTGGTTTGAAGACGAACCAGCCACAGAGGAGGCCGCCAATGCGGATTCCTCACAATGAACCACTAGATTCCGGCAGCCCTGAAGCGCCTGAACGGCGCTGCATCCTGACCGGGGACCATGGTCCCCGGGATGATCTTCTGCGCCTCGCGATCTCGCCCGAAGGACTGGTTCTACCCGATGCGCTGGCCCGAGCGCCGGGCCGGGGAGCGTGGATCGGCACGTCACGCGCGGATCTGGAAACGGCGATTGCCAAAGGCAAGCTCAAAGGCGCGCTGGCGCGGGCCTTCAAAGGCGCCGAATTGACCATTCCTGATGATCTGGCTGAGCGGGCCGAAGTGGCCCTGCGCCGCGCCTTTACTGACCGGCTTGGGCTGGAATTGAAAAGCGGGCGGATGCTGACCGGGTCAGACCGCATCTCCGAAAACGCCCGGATGGGCAAAGTGGCATGGCTGGCCCATGCCAGCGACGCCAGTGAAGATGGCAACCGCAAACTCGATCAGGCCTGGCGGGTGGGCCGTGATCTCGAAGGGTCACGCAGCACCGGGGTCACCTTGCCTCTGGACCGGGCGGCGCTGTCTGTGGCATTGGGCCGCGACAATGTCGTCCACTTGGCACTGACCGATCCCGCATCGGCAGCCCGAATTGATCTCCCGCTCGGGCGCTTGCTGCGCTTTCTGGGGCAGGGTGAAATGAACGAACAAGGCACAGGAACCGCCGCGACCGATCCGGACGCCGCAGCTCCCGTGACGACGACATGAATTTTGAAGGACTGGTAAGAGCATGAGCGATAGCGAAAACAAACCGACTTTGGGTCGCAAGCCATTGGGCCTGAAGACCTCGGTTCAGGCCGGTGAGGTCAAGCAGACTTTCAGCCACGGCCGCACCAACAAGGTCGTGGTCGAGGTCAAGCGCCGCAAGCTGATCGGCAAACCCGGAGCTGCTGAAGCTGCTCCACCGGCACCCGAACCGGCACCAGCGCCCGCCCCTGTACCGGTTGCGGCTGCGCCCAAACCTGCCCCGCGGCCGTCGGCTCCGGCTGGCGAAACCCCGCAGGAACGCGTCGCCCGGATGCAGCGTGAGGCCGAAGAGGCCCGGCTCAATGTGCTCGAAGCGCAGACCCGCCGCGAATCCGAAGAGCGCCTGCGCGCCAGCGAAGACGAGCGCCGCCGCGCCGACGATAACCGCAAGGCTGAGGCTGAGCCTGCTGCTCCGGCACCGGTCGCCGCTGCCCCGGCCGCAGAACCCGTCAGTGCCGTGGTGGAAGAGACTGCTCCGGTTGAAGACGCTGCGCCTGCGCAGACCGGTGCCCCGGCTCCGCGACGGTTTACCCCGGTTGCCGCGCCCAAGCGCCCCGAACCGGTGATCAAGAAGATCGCTCATCCGCGTGACAAGACTGGCGATCAGCGCCGCCATGCCGGCAAGCTGACCGTATCGAAAGCGCTTAACGAGGACGAAGGCGCCCGCGCCCGCAGCCTTGCCGCGCTGAAGCGGGCCCGCGAGAAGGAGCGCCGCGCGCACTTCTCGGGGCAAAGCCAGACCCGCGAAAAGCAGGTCCGCGAAGTGATCGTGCCCGAAGAGATCAGCGTACAGGAACTGGCCAACCGGATGGCCGAAAAGGTCTCTGACCTGGTCAAATCGCTGTTCAAGATGGGCCAGCCATCGACCAGCACCGACGTGATCGATGCTGATACGGCGGAACTGTTGGTCGAAGAATTCGGCCACACCATCCTGCGTGTTTCGGAAAGCGATGTTGATATCGACATCGCCGATGACGTCGATGCCGAAGCCACTTTGGTGGCCCGTCCGCCAGTGGTGGCGATCATGGGCCATGTCGATCACGGCAAGACCAGCCTGCTCGATGCGCTGCGCGGAACCGATGTGGTGCGCGGCGAAGCCGGCGGGATCACCCAGCATATCGGCGCGTATCAGATCACGACCAAGGGCGGCGATCTGATCACCTTCCTCGATACCCCGGGCCACGAAGCCTTCACCGAAATGCGGATGCGCGGCGCCAATGTCACCGACATCGTAGTGCTGGTGGTGGCTGGTGACGACGGTCTGATGCCGCAGACGATCGAGGCGATCAACCACACCAAGGCGGCTGGCGTGCCAATGATTGTGGCGATCACCAAGAGCGACAAGAACGAATACAACGCCCAGAAGATCCGCGAGCGCCTGCTTGAACACGAAGTGGTGGTCGAGGCGATGTCGGGCGATGTGCAGGACGTCGAACTGTCGGCCAAGACCGGCGCCG
>JAYURW010000099.1:0-17098 GCA_043756025.1 Novosphingobium sp.
GTTGATGTAATCGCCGTTCGGGCCGACCCCGCGCCCCTCGCGCATTTCCAGCGCCATCGAGCGCGAGACGACATCGCGGCTGGCGAGGTCCTTGGCCGAGGGGGCGTAGCGTTCCATGAACCGCTCGCCTTCCGAATTGGTCAGGTAGCCGCCTTCGCCGCGCGCGCCTTCGGTGATCAGCACGCCCGCGCCGTAGATCCCGGTCGGGTGGAACTGGACGAATTCCATATCCTGCAATGGCAGCCCGGCCCGCAGCGCCATTCCGCCGCCGTCACCGGTGCAGGTGTGAGCCGATGTGGCGGTGTAATAACAGCGGCCATAACCGCCGGTCGCCAGCACCACCGCGTGGCTGCGGAACCGGTGAATCGAGCCATCGTCCATGCACAGCGCGATCACGCCGACGCATTTTCCGCCGTCCATGATCAGGTCGATCGCGAAATATTCGATAAAAAAGTCCGCGTCGTACTTCAGGCTTTGCTGATAGAGCGCGTGGAGCATGGCGTGGCCGGTGCGGTCTGCCGCGGCGCAGGTCCGCTGGACCGGGGGGCCTTCGCCCATGTTCTGCATATGCCCGCCGAACGGACGCTGATAGATCGTGCCATCTTCGTTGCGCGAAAACGGAACCCCGGCGTGTTCCAGCTCGTAAACCGCCTGCGGGGCTTCGCGGACCATATATTCAATCGCGTCCTGATCGCCGAGCCAGTCCGACCCTTTGACGGTATCGAACATGTGCCAGGTCCAGTGATCCGGACTGTTGTTGCGGAGCGATGCGGCGATCCCGCCTTGCGCTGCGACAGTGTGGCTGCGGGTTGGGAACACCTTGGTGATGCAGGCGGTTTTTAGCCCGGCTTCGGCGCTGCCCATCGTGGCGCGCAGGCCCGATCCGCCCGCGCCGACGACAACAGTGTCATAGGTGTGGTCAATGATCTTGTAGGCAGGCTTGGTAGCGGCGTCGGCCATATCAGCGGCCTCCCATCATTTGTTGTATTTGTTGCATCGAGGACTTTATCATTCCGCCCGAAATCGACGTGGCCGTGCCGACGATTTGCAGCCGCGCCAGAAAGAACAGCCCGGCGGCAACCGCAGCGAAAACAACTAGGTTGAGCAGAACCATCGCGATCACCTTGTTGGCGGGATCGGTCACGTAATCCTCGACCACCACTTGCAGGCCCAGCCGGGCGTGCCAGAAGGTGGAAATCACGAACAGCATCAGGCCCAGCGCCGGGATCGGGCTGGAGGCCCAGACCGCGACCGTTTCAAACGTATAGTCCTGCATCGTGACCAGCGAGCCCAGCAGCCACAGCCCCAGCAGCAGATTGCCGAATGCGGTATAACGTTGCAGCAGCCAGTGGCGCGTGCCCGAATGGGCCGAGCCATGCCCGCGAACGCGGCCGATCGAGGTTCCGTTACCCATCGTCTCTGTCCTTACTTGATCACAATCACGGCCCAGGTCAGCACGGTTGCGGCCAATGCGGCCAGCGGCGTGAAGACCGACCAGGCGGCGTTGCTTTTAAGTTCATATCCGGCCCCGATATCGAGCACGAAGTGCCGCAGGCCTGAAGCCATATGGCTGAAAAACGCCCAGGTCAGCCCGACCAGCACAACCTGCCCATACCAGGCCGATGCATGGCCGAGGAACGCGTTATAGGCCTGCGGCCCGGCCGAGAGCGAACCCAGCCAGTACAGCAGCACCGCCATGCCCACTAGCGCCAGACCGTTGCCGGTTACGCGGTGGAGGATCGAGACCAGCATCGCCGGTCCCCAGCGCCACACTTCCATATGCGGCGAAATCGGACGGTTCTTTGTGGCAGCCATCTGTGGCACATCCCCTTGGGTTGGTCGGCCGGGGGCAAACAAGCCCCCAATCGCGACATTCCCCTTACCCAAAACGCGGGTCTGTGCAAGCCGGCAGCCGGGGAATAGTGCCGCATTGCACCTTAGGGCAGAGGTCGCGCTTGTTTCCCGCCCGGCGCTGCGCCAATACGGCGGCATGGCCCAACTGACAGCACTTGTAACCGGATCATCACGCGGCATCGGCGCAGCGATTGCGCAGGGGCTGCGCGCGCGCGGGGTGCAGGTGATCGGCCACGCCAGCCGCGCGCACGATGACGATACGATTGCGGCGGACCTGACCGACCCAACCGCCCCTGCTGCCTTGTGGGATGAAGCGCTTGAACGCGCTGGCGGGCACATCGACTTGCTGGTCAACAACGCCGGGCAGTTCGCCGCCAATCCGATCAGCCTGTCCGACATCGCCTGGCTGGATAACTGGGAAGATGCGCTGCGGATCAACCTGACTGCTGCGGCTGCATTGTCGCGCTATGCGGTCAAGCACTGGCTGGCGCAGGAACGCGCTGGGCGGATCGTCCACATTGCCAGCCGCGCCGCCTATCGCGGGGATTCGCCCGATCACTGGCACTATGCTGCGGCCAAAGGCGGGATGATCGCGATGCACAAGACCATCGCCCGGCACTATGCCAGCCGCGGCATCATGAGCTATGCGATCTGCCCCGGCTTTACCGACACCGCTATGGCGGGGGATTACCTTTCAAGCCGCGGCGGCGCTGGGCTGCTGGCGGATATCCCGCTGGGCCGGGTCGCAACCCCCAAAGAAATCGCCAGCATCGCCGTGTTCTGCGGGCTCGACGCGCCCGAAAGCATGACCGGGGCGGTGCTGGACGCGAATGGAGCAAGTTATGTTCGGTGAACCAAAGGCGGCGCTTAAACGCCACCACCCCCAAACCCCCTCCTCTAAAGAGGATGGGGCTTCAGATTGGCGCTCCTTTCTCCCGCTCCTCTTCAGAGGAGGGGGCCGGGGGGTGGTGGCGGCCAGTGCTGCCTTCACTTTGCTCGGCGCCGCTCCTGCAACCACTGTGCGCCCAGCCGCCAGCGCCGATATTGCCGCCGCCTGCGGCACGCGGGACGGCTGGGCCGATCCGGCCCCGCCCGCGCGCATCTTTGGCAACAGCTGGTATGTCGGCACCTGCGGGATCACCGTGGTGCTGGTCGAAACCGAAGCCGGGCTGGTCCTGATTGACAGCGGCCCGCTGGAAGCCGTGCCACACGTGCTGGCCAATGTCCGCGCGCTGGGATTCGATCCCAAGGCGATCAAGTGGCTGCTGGTCACGCATGAGCATTTTGACCACGCCGGCGGGATTGCTGCGCTCCAGCAGGAAACCGGCGCACGGCTGGCGGTTGGTCCGTTCATCGCCGGTGCCATCCGCTTTGGCCGGGCCAGCGCCGATGATCCGCAGGCACCGCTGCTGAAAAAGTATCCGATGGCCCCGGCCCGGGTCGATCGGGTGCTGCGGGATCGCGGCCAACTCCAGTTTGGCAATTTCTGGATCACGGCCCATGCTACCCCAGTCCACACCAGCGGATCGACCAGCTGGGTCTGGCAAAGCTGCGATGGCCGGACCTGCCGGACCATCGCACTGGCCGATAGCGCCAACACGATCTCGGCCGATGGTTATCGCTTTACCGATCATCCCGAGCGCGTCGCCAGCGCCCGTTATGGGCTGGACCGGATCGCGGCGCTGCCGTGCGAAATTCTGCTGACCCCGCACCCCTCGTCGAGCGATCTGCTGGAGCGGCTTTCGGGCAAAGCCCCACTGGCCGATCGGCGGGCCTGCAAAGCCTATGCCCAGGCCGGACGCGAGCGGCTCGACCAACGGCTGGCCAAGGAAGCCGCCGCCAAATGAGCTGGAAACTGATCGCACTCGCCCCGCGCGGGGTGGTTGAGGCTGCGCTGCTGGCGCACGAGGACGCGCACGATTGGGATCCACAGATTGTCATTTCCGGCAGCGAAATCACTGAGGACCAGCCTGGCGACTGGCAACTCGAAGCCTGGATGGACCGCCCGCCAATCCGCCGCGATAAAGCGGCCATCGCCGCGCTGTTCGGCAAACGCGCGCCGAACCTGCTGGTTGAAAAACTGCCCGACATCGATTGGTTGACCCACAGTCAGCAAGGGCTGGAACCGATCCGGGCCGGACGCTTCTATGTCCACACCCCCGATCATTCGCCGCTCAGTACCCCCGGCGTGCGCGATTTTTTGATCCCGGCCAGTCAGGCTTTTGGCACCGGCCAGCACGCGACCACCGCCGGATGCCTCGAAATGCTGGGCACAATGAAAGCGCGCGGAATCGTTGTCCGCAACTGCGCCGATATCGGCACTGGCACCGGCCTGCTGGCCTTTGCCGCGCTGCACTTGTGGCCGCGCGCGCTGGCCACGGCGAGCGATATCGACGCGGTCTGTCTTAATGTGGTGGCAGACAATTGCGCCGCCAATGCCGTGCCGCTGGGCCACCGCCCCGGACAGCTGACCATGCTGGTCGCAGACGGGATGGAACACCCGTTGTTGGGCGCGCGCGGACCTTACGATCTGATTATCGCCAACATTCTGGCCGGGCCTTTGATCGATCTGGCGCCGCATTTTGCCGAGCACCTGCTCCCCGGCGGTCATTTGCTGCTGGCCGGGCTGCTGGAAACGCAAGAAGCGCAGGTCCGCAAGGCCTGCCGCCGCGCTGGGCTGCGGATCGCAGGCCGCAAGGTGAGTGGCGATTGGTCCATCCTGTGGCTGCGCAATCGCAACCGGACAACCGGGTGAACCTTCGCGATTTCCTGATTCTGGTGGCAATTTGCCTCGCTTGGGCGCTCAACAATATCGTCAGCAAGCTGGTGGTTTCGACCTGGCACGTCCCGCCGCTGATGTATGGCGCGCTGCGTTTTGCGATCGTCGCGCTGGCCACTCTGCCTTGGCTGCTGCCGATGCCCCGGCCCAGCTGGCGGATCGTCACAGTCGGATTGCTGATGGGCGGCGGAACCTTTGCGTTGCTGTTCATCGGGCTGATAAGCGTTTCCCCATCAGAGGCCGCCGTGGTCAGCCAAGCCGGAGTGCCGATCACCACTTTGCTGTCGATCATGATGCTGGGCGAGCGCGTGCAATGGCGCCGTGCGGTTGGGATTGCGCTGACTTTAGTGGGTGTGCTGATCGTGGTCTGGGAACCCGGCTTTGCGATCTCTACGGGCATGATCTTTGTGCTGGCGGCGGCGTTGTGCGGATCGCTGGGCGCGGTGATGATGAAGCAGATGGATGAAATTGCGCCGCTGCGGCTGCAGGCCTGGGTCGGGATCACCAGCTTTGCTGCGCTGACCGTGCTGACGCTGCTGCTCGACCGGCAGGACTGGCATTACGCCGTGTCGGCTGGCTGGCCATTGGTCGCCGCGCTGCTCTATTCGGCGCTGGTCGTATCGGTGCTGGGGCACACCGCCTACTATATGCTGATCCAGCGTTACGAGGCGAACCTGCTCGCGCCGCTGACGCTGATCACCCCGCTGGCGACCATTGCGCTGGGGATCGCGATCACCGGAGACCGGCTCGATAGCAAGATGATTGTCGGTACCGGGATCGCGCTGGTCGGGGTGCTGATCGTCGCGTTGCGCCGGACTGGCGCGCCGATCCCGCAAGCGCAGGAACGATCCTGATCGCGCGGCGGCGACCGTAAGCGCTATCCCGCAGCCTTGACGATCTGCGCCCAGGCGGCCTCATCGATCACAGCAATCCCCAATTCCTGCGCCTTTTTGAGCTTTGATCCGGCCCCCGGCCCGGCCACCACCAGATCGGTTTTGGCCGAGACGGTTCCGGCCGAGCGCGCGCCGAGCCGTTCGGCCTGAGCCTTGGCCTCGTCGCGGCTCATTGTCTCCAATGCGCCGGTGAACACCACGGTTTTGCCCGCGACATCGCTGTCTTTGGTTTCAACCAGGTACGGCGGCGGGGTCACTTCGGAGAGCAGGTCTTCCCATACCGCAACGTTATGCGGCTCGTGGAAGAAATCGCCGAGCGCCTCGACCACGGCGGGGCCGATACCGTCGATGGAGAGCAGTTCGAGATGGGCCTCCGAAGCCCCCTCCTCTTCAGAGGAGGGGGTTGGGGGTGGTGGCGGCACGGCACCAGATTCTGTGACGCCACCACCCCCCGGCCCCCTCCTCTGAAGAGGAGGGGGAGCAGAGTGCACCGCCTGAGCCACTTCCCGCAACCGTTCCAGCGTCACAAACCGCTTCAACAAATCCCGCGCCGTCACCGCGCCAACGTGGCGGATCCCCAGCCCAAACAGCAGCCGCGCGGCATCGGGCGCGCGTTTCGCCTCAATCGCGGCGAGCAGGTTGTCGACCGACTTTTCCTTCCACCCTTCGCGCTCCAGCATAGCGTCGCGGCGTTTGCGTAGCCGGAAAATATCCGCAGGACTTTCCAGCCAGCCGAGCGCAAAAAACTCGCCTATCGTCTTCTCGCCCAGCCCTTCGATATCGAGCGCGACGCGGCTGACAAAGTGCTTGAGCCGTTCGGTCCGTTGCGCCGGGCAAATCAACCCGCCGGTGCAGCGCACATCAACCTCGCCGTCTTCGGCGACGGCCTCGGATTGGCATTCGGGGCAATGATCGAGGAAGGTATAATCCGCACGCTGGCTTTCGCGCGTCAGGTTTTCAACCACCTGCGGGATCACATCGCCGGCGCGCTGGATCACGACCCGGTCACCAATCCGCAGCCCCAGCCGCGCAATCTCGTCGCGGTTGTGGAGCGTGACGTTGGAGACAACCACGCCGCCGACCGTGACCGGAGTCAGCCGACCGACCGGCGTTAGCTTGCCGGTGCGGCCAACCTGAATGTCGATCGCCTCGAGCGTGGTTTCGGCGCGTTCGGCGGGAAACTTGTGGGCAATCGCCCAGCGCGGCGCTTTGGCAACAAAGCCCAGCCGATCCTGCCATTCAAGCCGATCAACCTTGTAGACTACGCCGTCGATGTCGAACGGTAGCTCGGCCCGAGCCTGTTCGATGCTGCGGTAATGCTCCACTAGGGCAGCCGCATCGGCGCAGCGGACCAGCAGCGGCGAAACCGGCACGCCCCATGCCGCAATCCGCTGCATCATCGCGAACTGGCTGGCTTCGGGCACTGCCGAAGCCGCGCCCCAGCCATGGGCGAGGAACCGCAGCTTACGGCTGGCGGTCACGCTGGCATCTTTCTGCCGCAGTGCCCCCGCCGCCGCATTCCGCGGATTGGCGAAGACTTTGCCGCCGTCCGCCGCTTGCGCCGCATTGAGAGCGGCAAAGTCAGCCTTGGCCATGTAGACTTCGCCGCGAATTTCAAAAACGTCGGGAATGCCGCCACCACCCCCTACCCCCTCCTCTAAAGAGGATGGGGCTTCTGCTTTCTTCTCCCCCTCCTCTTCAGAGGAGGGGGCCGGGGGGTGGTGGTGCCACTGCAAAACCTGCGGGATATCGGCGATCATCGCGACATTGGCGGTCACATCCTCACCCACCTGACCATCGCCGCGAGTCGCAGCGCGGACCAGCCGTCCGTGCTCATAGCGCAACGAGCAGGACAACCCGTCGATCTTGTCCTCCGCCGTCATCGCCAGTTCAGCGTCATCAGGCAGCGCCAAAAACCGCCGAACCCGGGCGGCGAAATCCGCCACGTCCTCGTCCGAAAAGGCGTTATCGAGGCTCATCATCCGAACCGCGTGCGCCACTTTGGATAGCGGTGACGCTTCTACCGCGTGGCCAACCAGCTTGGACGGACTGTCATCGCGCACCAGTTGCGGAAACGCCGCCTCAAGCTCGGCATTACGCCGGACCAGCGCGTCGTATTCGGCGTCCGAAATCTCGGGCGCGTCTTCAGCGTGATAGCGCCGGTTGTGGTGCACGATCTGCTTAGCCAGACGCATCAGTTCATTGGCGGCAGCGGCTTCGGTCAGGTTGGTTCGCATAGCCTTCCTTACTCGCGCTCCAGCACCGTCACTACCATTTCCCGGCGAGGCTCGAATCCAAGCGAGCGATAGAGGTCGATCGCTTTGGTGTTGCCAGCGTAGGAATGGAGAAACGGTGTGCGGCCCGCAGCGACAATATCCGCCATGACGCGGCGGATTAGCGCGCCAGCAAGGCCAGCCCCTCGAAATTCAGGCCAAGTGCAGACACCCGAAACCTCATGCAAATGTTCTGCCGGTTGCATTCGCACTCCCGCCATCGCGGCCAGTCGACCATCGCGATGCAGGCCGTAAAACTGGCCGCAATTGCGGGTCAGCTTAGCCCAAGGGCCCGGCTCGGTGGCAACGGCGAGCCGCGTCATCTCGTCAGAATCCGGTTCCCCAAGCGCTGCCGTGACAGGATCATCCGCCCGGACTTTGACGGGGCTGGTCGCTACCATCTGCAACAGCGGCGCTGTGCGGACGACGTGCATTCTGGGTGGTGCTGGCCATGCCGTTGGCTCGACCAGCCAGACCTGTTCGCCCGGACTGATAAGCCCCGCTAGCGCAATCTGACCCTTGTCCGAGGCATCAAACGTCGCGGCAAACGGTCCATAGCTTGGATCGATCCGCAGCGCCGTTCCATCGCCGATCGCCAGCGCAGCTTGCGGCCCGATGAGCATATTCCAGACCGGACGGTCAAGCACAACGACGCTCACACCCCCTCCAACAACCGGTCCGCTTGCGCCCGCGCCTCAGCCGTAATCTCCGCGCCCGATAACATCCGCGCGATTTCCTCTTGTCGTCCGGCACTGTCGAGCAGGTGCACCGATGTACGGGTCACGATGCCTTGGCTGCTTTTGGCGATGACATAGTGCCGCCCGCCGCGCGCGGCGACTTGCGGGCTGTGGGTGACCGCCAGCAATTGCCCGCCGTCCGCCAGCCGTGCCAGCCGCTCGCCGATCGCGCTGGCCACTGCCCCGCCCACGCCGCGGTCAATCTCGTCAAAAATCACCGTCGCCGCGCCGCCTTCCTCGGCCAGCGCCACTTTCAGCGCGAGGATAAAGCGCGAGAGCTCGCCGCCCGAGGCGATCTTGTTGAGCGGGGCAAAGGCCGCGCCGGGGTTGGTGCTGATCAGGAATTCAACTGCATCCATCCCCGATGGGCCCCAGCGCTCTTCTGGCAACACAGTTACGCTGGTCTGGAATTTCGCGGCATCGAGTTTGAGCGGGGCCAGTTCCCCGGCCACCGCTGCATCGAGGCGCACCGCTGCCACTTGCCGAGCCGCCGAAAGCGTTTGTGCCAGCGTGCGATAATCTGCTCCGGCCGCCGCAGCTGCCGCTTCGAGTGCGGCCAGTTCGATTTCGCCGCCTTCAATTCCGTCGAGCGCGCCGCGCATTTCGCGCATCTTGTGCGGCAGATCATCGACCTGGCAGTGATGCTTGCGCGCCGCGGCCCGCAGTTCGAACAGCCGGGTTTCGATCCGGTCAAGCTGCGCCGGATCGTGGCTCAACGCTTCGGCGGCGCGTTCCAGCTTTTCCTCGGCTTCGCTGCCTTCGATCACCGCCCGGTCGAGCGCCGCCAGCGCCTCGGCCAGCAACGGATGCTCGGTCGCGATCCGGTCAAGCCGCCGGGCCGCGCTACGCAAAGTGGCCAACGCCGAATCCGATCCGGCCCACAGCTTGCGCAATGCCTCCAGATCGTCGGTCAGCTTTTCGCCCTTTTGCATGGTCGCGCGGGCTTCTGCCAATTGCAGTTCTTCGCCCACTTCGGGTTCGAGCGTGGTCAGTTCGGCCAGAAAGGCCAGCAGCAGGTCGCGGTCCTCGGCCGCTTTGACGATCCCGGCCCGCGCCGCCTCCAGCGCATCGCGCGCGCTGCGCCAGGCTTCCCATGCCGCTGCCACCCCAGCAGCGTCAGCACTTTTGTCATTCTGGCTGGCAAACCGGTCAAGCAGCAGCCGGTGCCCGCGCGGATTGACCAGGCCCCGGTCATCGTGCTGGCCGTGCAGTTCGACCAGATGCCCGGCCAGCTCGCGCAGCAAAGCCGCGCCGACTGGCTGATCGTTGACGAAGGCCTTTGATCCGCCATCGGCCTTGACCCGGCGCTTGATCAGCAGCGGCTCACCCGGTTCCACATCGAGTTCGGCGTCGGACAAGATCGCGCGAATTGGCAGCGGCAATTTGTCGAATTCAAAGCTGGCGGTAACGCTGGCCAGATCCGCCCCGCTGCGGACTAAGCCTGATTCGGCCCGCGCGCCCAGCGCCAGTCCCAGCGCATCGAGCAGGATCGATTTGCCCGCCCCGGTCTCGCCCGTAAGCACACCCAGCCCGCCCGAAAAATCGAGGTCGAGCGCTTCGATCAGCACCACGTTGCGGATGGACAGCCTAGTGAGCATTATGCATCTTCATGTTCGCGCACTGTTCTAACGGCACCGTGCGGCAGAGTCACCCCGCTTCGGCGGTTTCCGCAAAGGCGGGTTCCAGCGTGATCGGATCGGCCAGACTGACCTGATCGAGCATCGCCGCCATCTCATCGCGCAGGGTCAGCATCAAACCGCGCAGGCGGCAATCGGCTTCGGGCAGGCAGTTCTGGCAATGTTCGTAGGCGTTGCGGCTGGCACAGGGGACCAGCGCCAGACTGCCCCGGGTCAGCCGGATGATATCGCCATAGCGGACATCAACCGGGGCCAGCGCCAATTCGTACCCGCCGTCGCGCCCACGGTGCGAGATCACCAGGCCCGCGCGGACCATTTCGGACAGGATCACGGTCAGGAACTTGCGCGGGATGTTCTGCGCTTCGGCAATCGCATCGAGCCGCACCGGCCCCTGCCGCCAGGTATCGGCCAGGTGCTGCAAAGCGCGGATCGTATAGCGGGTTTTCTGCGAAAGCATGAGAACCGCCTAACAGCACGGTCCCGAATGAAATGTCAACTTGAGGAGTAGAAACGTCTTGGGGGCCGCCGCGCCCCCAGCGCTTACTTAACCGCGACGCCCGGCGCGTGCTTGCCCATCAGTTTGTAGGCTTTGTCGTACCATTTGCTGCCGGGATAGTTCGCGCCCAGCACCGCAGCGTATTTCAGAGCTTCTTCGGGCATTCCCAGTTGCAGGCTCGATTCGACCATCCGGAACAGCGCTTCGGGCGCGTGGCTGGTGGTCTGGTAGGTTTCGATCACATTGCGAAAGCGGTGCGTCGCTGCCAGCCAGCGGCCCGACCGCTGGTAATAGCGCCCGATCTGCATTTCCTTGCCGGCCAGATGATCGTTGACCAGATCGATCTTAATCCGGGCATCGGCGGCATAGCGCGTATTGGGATAGCGGCGGACCACTTCGTTGAGCGTGTTCAGCGCCTGCAACGTGATCTTCTGATCGCGATCGGTATCGCTGATCTGCTCGTAATAGCACAGCGCGATCAGGTAATAGGCATAGGCCGCATCGCGGTTACCCGGATGGATCGAAAGGAACCGCTGCGCTGCCTGGACCGACTTGTTGTAATCCTTGGCGGCGTAATAGCTGAACGCGCTCATCAACTGAGCGCGGCGGGCCCACGGCGAATAGGGATGCTGACGCTCAACCTCGTCAAACAGCGCGGCGGCGATCAGGGTATCGCCCCGGTCCAGCCGGTCCTTGGCCGCGGCATAGAGCGTTTCCACATCGCGCGCGACATAGGCGGTATCCTTCGCCTTGCCCCCGCGTCCGGCACAACCGGCGGTGAACAGCAGGGCTGCCGACGAGACGGCAAGAATGGCGAGTTTGAGCGGGGATTGGGCAATCATGGTGGACCCTATAACCAGCCCGTTCCTGAACGCCAAGTGAAAGGCGCGCACCAATCCCCCGGCGCGGCGCTGGCTGGGCTTATTTTACCCAGCCGGCGCCGCCAAGCGTCCTCAGTTCTTGCGCTTCTTGCGCGCGGCGTACTTCGCATCGCGCGCAGCTTTCAGTTCTTCCTCGGTCGGCTTGACCACCTCAGGGACCATCGCGGCGGCCTTCTTGTCGGCTTTGGCCTGCGCAATCGCGACCTTCTTGGCAGCGCTCTTTTCGGCTTGAGCGGCATCGCGGGCGGCGGCAGCGGCGATCCGCTCGGCCAGCACGGCATCGTCAATCTTGGGCTTGGCAGCCAGCTTGGCCAGCGCTTTATCGCGGGCCTGACGGGCCAAGGCAGTGCGTTCTTCAAGGGTCGGGTCTTTGTAGGAAGCCATGGTGAGGATCGGTCTTTTCTGGTTGATCGCGGTTGGTTTGGAGGCCCCTTACACCAAACCGCACGGAATGCGAACCCGGACAAGACCCGCGCCCCCTTCCCCCCCTTTCGCGCTTCCCCCGCAAACCATTTTCCTACACCGCCCCGTTTCGGCATGATCCCGCGCCCCGCTCCCCCGCAAGAACCGCCAAGGACCGCCATGCCAAATCCCGCCGACAGCGCCCCCGCCGCCACGCCGCTCGCCCAGACCCTGCCCCAGTTCGCCCCCGTCCCGCGCGCCAAAGACCGCGCCAACGGCTGGAAACCCGAAGTCCAGCTGGCCTTCATCGAAGCCCTCGCCGAAACCGGCAGCGTCAAAAGCGCCGCCCGCCGCGTGAACCGGGCCGAAGTCGGCGCCTACCTGCTCCGCCGCCACCCCGAGGCTGCAGAATTCCGCAAAGCCTGGGACATCGCTCTGGATATCGGCATGCGCCGGATCGAGGACGTCGCGATGGACCGCGCGCTCCACGGCGTCGAAGTGCCGATGTATTCCTATGGCAAACTGATCGGCACCCGCACGATCTATAATGACCGGCTGCTGATGTTCATGCTCCGCAACCGCGCGTCAGAACGATTCCCCGGCGGCCTGCGCCAAGCCGACGGGGCCAAATCCGGCAACGCCGTCGACCAGATGGAGCTCACCCGCCTGAAAAAGCAGTGGCACAAGGAATGGTCCAAAACCGCCGATCGTGACCGCGCGATCGCGGCCAATGAACAGTCCCGCGAACGCGAAACCGAGCTGCTCGATCGGCTCGCCACCATGCACCGCCGCTGGTACCTGCAACTGGGCCCCAAGACCCGCGCCGCATTCCGCGCCTTTCGCGAGATGGAGGAGGCCGAAGCCCGCGAGGCCGACGACTGGCGCTTCGCCGAAATCGAAGCCGAAGACGCCCGCGAGTCTCTCGCCCAGGCCGAAACCGAATGGGACGCCGAAGAAGCCCGCGAAGCGCTGAGCGAAGCCGAAGCCCACCAAACAGCCCAAGCCGCCGACATGGTCGCCGCCGAAGCCGAATACAGCCTCTGGTTCAGCGAAGACCGCCGCGCCAAGGTGTGGTGGGCGATCGATGTGGTGTTCGGCGCGGTGAGCGCGGTGGATGGGGATAGCGGGGAGGAGAAAGTATGAGCACCAAAAACCCCGCTCACGCTGAGCCTGTCGAAGCGCGAACGTCCTTCACCCCCCGGCACCCCGCGCGAACTCCCCGATTTCCTCAAACGCGGTGACGCCAATCTAGGCGCCCCCCGCGCCCGCTATCCGGGGATGCAGATTGGCAAAGGCACCATGCGGCGGGAAGGAGTACCGGAGCCGAGCGGCGGTGATACCCTGGGCGCTTGGGAATGGGCGATGCGGGATTGGTTGCTGATGGTGGAGCGGATGGGGAGTAAGGTTGGGGGCACGCCCCTCAGCATTCGCCTCTAGTTATTTCAGGAAATCGAAAAGACGCACAAATGACCATCGTTTCACTCTAGCTTTAGCTTCAGGTGGCGCGGGAACTACGACTTGAGCGCTTCCGGTACTGTCAATTGGAGTGGGTTGCTCCAAGGGAGCTGGCTTGGTCTGCACCAATCTTGCGAGATCAGCTTTGTCTTTTGCCTTAACCGCATCGATCTTTGCGTCTGAAAATCGAGTGCTCCACTCTACCCGGCCCCTACGTATCCAGTAGTGGGATTTACATGGAAAACTCCAGTTTCCAATAGATGGTGAAAGCGAAACTGTCCGACCATCATAATTAAGAGACCACTGGGCAGGTGAAAGGGGCGTCACGACTTCAAGACCACAACCGCAAAAGCAGCTGTGAACCGCAACATCATGTTCAATCGCGATGTATAGAACATGCAGCTCAAGCGCTTCTGGAATGTGCTCAACAAATTCGTGCTTCATTCGGGAACCCCCAACTCAACAGTCTGATAGGCATTTATTATTATGTTTCCATCGATTGGGTAAATGCAATGAAGTTCATTCTCGAGATCGAGATAGAATCCCGACAGCTTTTTCCACTTAATCACTGCCATGACTGCATTCAGCGCGTTCAAATCTGCTATCTGGATATTGCGCGCATAGTCGTTTCCGCCATCGTCCTCTGCAAACGAGATCGCGTTGCGCTCCCATACATGCGAGCGGTGATCGTTAATGCTGGTCGTAGTGCGAATTTGACCGGTAAGGGTGCCGTTCACTTCCTCGATCCCCATTCCACAGTCAATGTAAGCGATTCCGCGCCGCTCCAAGGATTCGAGCACGAATCGTTTGGAATCACCGGCATCAATGGACACGAATGCAAAGTTGAGACCGTCTAGTTCGCTCACAGTTTCCTCGGTAATATGGAAAGCGTGCGGCACGATCCCCTTACGCATCTTCGAATAGATGCCGTGGAAATAATCGACCTTGTGCTGTTGAGCCTCTAGTTCCTCCAACGACGGGGCTCCTGGAGCCCGAAAGGCATTGTGCGAAAAAAACTTGTCAGCGTCGTAAAGATCGATCTGCCGAACCGGTGCTTTCGCGACAAGGTCTAGAATATATGAGCCGGTTCCTCCTAACCCTATGATCGCGATCCGTTCAAATTCCAGCTTACGCGTTAGCGCCTTGATCCCGGCGCGGCTTGAAGCCGTGTCGTGATAATGGAAAGCAGAGTCCTCCCCTCCAGATTTGATCGCCACGAATTGCTTCGCCGTGTTCGCCGGATCAATTGAGAAAGCCGGACCCGAGATGATGTCGGCATATGTCGTCATCTTGTGATGGTAATCGCGGTATCCTTCAGGCGGCTTGTTCGAAAAAGAGCGGTCTACAACCAAGTCGGTATCGAGTTGGTTCGCACCGACAGCGTGAACCAGCTGTTGGATCGGGTGACCGTTCTTATGACAGGGTTGCCCACCAATGAAGTGGGAAACATGCGTATCAGGCATCAGCACCGTTTCGCCACTCAAATGGAGTGTCGAGACCAGCGAACCCCACTCTACTGCCCCCGTATCGGTGACATAAGGAATCCGATGAACAATCAAATGTGCGCCACGAACTTCAACAGTGTAGCCATCGTTCTGGAGTCGGATAAGGTCAGGGTTATGATCGATTAGTTGCTGAGACATTGAACGTAGTGCCCTTCTTCACCTTGATCGAATCGCCCTCGACCATGACACCTTCAGGCCGATGCTCATTGCCGCCCTTTCGGTAAGTGACTGAAAAGATGGTATCCGCGCCAGCAGGCAATGGATCAAAGGCCAAGCGCACGACTGCATCGAAGGAAATCTCCTTGCCTTCGACTTCTTTGGGGCGGCCATTGACGATAATCTCGGTGGTCTTTTCGTCGGTGCTGTTGCTCATTGCGAATCTCCAAATATATTTCATTCTTGCAATTGATTCGATATGTGGCATACGCTCAGAAAAATTGCAATACCAAAATTGATTCGATATCTGCAACGAGGTCAGTATGGCACACAGGTTCAATGTTGGCGCGTTCTACTCCGCATTGGATGCGGTTAGGGATGCCCGAGGCCTTACATGGAAGCACGTTGCCAGTGAGACAGGCGTGAATGCCTCAACGCTTACGCGAATTGGGCAGGGAAAAAAACCAGACGTTGACGGGCTTTCAGCGCTACTTGTTTGGTCAAATCTCAAAGCAGAGATGTTTATCGCAGACTCTGTTGAGATGGCGATTGAGCCCTTGGCCGAAATTACTCGGATCATACGAATGGACAAGACTCTGTCGTACAACAGCGCACGCATTGTTGAGGATATTGTGAAAAGCACCTACAATAGGCTCAAATCTGAGTGAGGCGACTTTCATGACCATTGCATGTTGTTATGTAGTTCCCGAAGGAATTGTCCTTGGTGCCGACAGCACCATCACAACCATGATCGATGGAAAACCGCATTATCTGAATCACAATCAAAAAATATTTGAGGTGGGCGATGTAGGCAAAGGGCGCTTTGGAATCGTCACGTGGGGACTGACGTCGTTTGGAAACATTAGCTTTCGGACACTGATCGGTTTGCTCGGAGACAAATTGGCGGAAAAGGAACCTCTGTCTGTCCTAGATGCCGCCAACATCTGGAGCAATCTGGTTTGGGAAGTGTATAAAGTCGCATTTAAATATGAGATCGAAAGATTCAGACAAATAGAGCAACAAATCAAGACTAGCCCTGAGCCCATCACCAAGTCCGCAATAAAAAATGAAAACAAAATAAAAGATGAGCTCAATGAAATTTTTAATAGAATAAGAGTTGGATTTTGCATTGCCGGCTATGTCGATCGCGATAGAATTCCAAACGCCTACGAAATTGAATTTGATCCTACGCTACGTTCTCAAGCGCAACCGAAATCAATAACAAGGCTCAAACATTTTGGAAACGACAACATAGTTTCAAGAATAGTAGGTGTATTTGACAGCGAAGTAAAATCCTCCATCATAAATTCACGGTTTTGGAATGGAGATTTACGAGATCTTGAAAATATTCTGGCGAATGTAAAATTGGAACGGAATGATATGACTATTCGCGATGCGTTGGATTTTGTTCATTTTACGATTTACTCGACCATCAAGGCGACAAAATTTTCAACACACGACAAAGATTGTGGTGGGCCAATCGAACTTGCGGTTATCACGACGGATCGGAAATTTAGGTGGGTCAAACATAAAGATTGGGATTCCGCGATCTCAGATTGGAACCCCTGACCGCACCTCATCCCACCACGAGATCAATTGGCAATAGATTATAGATCACTCCTCCCCCATCCGCAGCGCAGCAATAAACGCCTCCTGCGGGATCGACACGTTCCCATACTCCCGCATCCGGGCCTTGCCCTTTTTCTGCTTATCCAGCAGCTTCTTCTTGCGTGAGATGTCGCCGCCATAGCACTTCGCGGTCACGTCCTTGCGCATTGCCGCGATGGTTTCGCGGGCGATGACTTTGCCGCCGATCGCGGCCTGGATCGGCACTTTGAACAGGTGGCGGGGGATCAGGTCTTTGAGGCGTTCACACATGCCGCGGCCGCGTTCCTCCGCGACGCCGCGGTGGACGATCATCGATAGCGCGTCGACCGGCTCGTTGTTGACCAGGATGCTCATCTTGACCAGATCGCCTTCGCGCAGGCCGATCTGTTCATAGTCAAAGCTGGCATAGCCGCGGCTGATGC
>JAYURW010000100.1:0-6571 GCA_043756025.1 Novosphingobium sp.
TCGCTTTCTCCGGAAGATCAATGGCGGTTCGACTCGGTGCTGCGCGCCTATATGCATGTTTGCGAGACCATGTTCGTTCAGGCCGAGCTGGGCACCGGCGATGACAGCGTTCACCTCGCCGAAGAAAACGGCATCCAGGTCCTGCTGGCTTCGCCGGGTTCGCGCGAATGGTGGCAGGAAAACCCTTATGGTTTTGGAGCTGAGTTTCGAAGCTATGTTGCGCGATTGGCACCCTCTGAGGAACCCCTGTCTTGACCCGAGTCTTCAAGCGTCAGGCGCGCGCCAAAATCGAAAGGGCGGCGCTCCCCCCCGAAGCGCCGCCCGTTCTTTTCGCCCCCAAACGCGGGGAATCGTGTCAGAACAGGCCGGGGATCAACCGCCAGCGGGTCGTGGTGCAAAACGCGCGGTACGCGGGATCTTCGCTCAGCAGGCGTTCTTCGGCGAGCAGGCGCAGGATCTGGGCCCACCAGCCGATCGCATAGATGGTGACATTGAGCACGGTCGGCATCAGGATCAGGATGCCAATGTGGACTAGCAAGTAACCCGCATACATCGGGTGCCGCACGAGCTTGTACATGCCATCGGTTTTGACCCCGCGATTGGCCGGCGCGATGCCAAAGCTGCGGCGCAGGAACATCTTGGCCGCAAGCTGGATGCAATTGCCAGCCACCGCCAAGCCGACAGCGAGCGGGATCAGCGCATGCAGCGCCGCCGGGGCATCGACCGGCTGGATCAGCATCGGGGTAAAAGTTGCGGCGATCGCCAGCATCCAATCGCCCAGCCGCAGCGATATGGCCGCAGCCGGGCGGCGCGCCAGGACGAAGATCACCACTGCTGTTTCGGCCACCATGATCAGCGGCGCAAGCGGGTTAGCGGCGGTATAGACCCGCCGCGCCAGAAACAGCCACAGAATGACAATGGCGATCTGTTCAAGCCGGTCGAGCCGGGCCGGGGTCAGCCAGCGGGGCAGAGCGGGCGCGGTAAGTGTTGCAAATGTCATGCTGCGGGGATCGCAGGATATGCTTAACAAAGGGTGAGCGGCGCGCAAAGCTTGACTCCGCCGCCAACCGCGCTAATTGACCGCTCCGACTGTTGCGCCTGCGCAGTGGTCAACCGTCCGAGACAGTTGCTGGGAGCTTCTCCCTTAATTTGCAGCCTAGGCGGGGACAGAGATTTTTTCGGAACTTCGCCAGTGGTGCGGTTCCGGCTTGGCGCGGTTTCCTCGCCCTCCTTCCCCTTCGAACGGAATCGCCCGTGGTGCAGTTGCGCCATGGACAATGTAGCCGGCCGCGCGGGGGCATTCTCTTCGCGGTCATTTTGAAGGAGTTAGGCATGGATCGTTCGCAGAAAGCCGAATCGGTCGCATCGCTCAACGCGGTCTTCAACGAAGTTGGCGTGGTGGTTATCGCCCGCAACCTCGGCTTGACGGTGGCCCAGTCCACCGCCTTGCGCGGAAAGATTCGCGATGCCGGTGCATCGTATAAGGTGGCAAAGAACCGTCTTGCCAGGCTTGCCATCAAGGACACCGACTATGCCGGGATCGGTGACATGCTCACCGGCCCGACCGCGATCGCCTCTTCGGTCGATCCGGTGGCTGCCGCCAAGGCAGTCGTGGAATTCGCCAAGACGAACGACAAGCTCGAAATCGTCGGCGGATCGATGGGCTCGCTGGTTCTGAACGCGGAAGGGATCAAGGCGCTCGCCGCGATGCCTTCGCTGGATCAACTGCGCGGCACCATCATCGGTCTGGTCCAGGCCCCGGCGACCAAGATCGCCCAGCTCGTCACCGCTCCGGCGGGCAAGCTGGCGCGCGTCTTTGGCGCTTACGCCGAGGCAGCCTGATAATACGATTTGTAAGATTACCCGGGACTTTCCCCGGACCAACATTTGCAGGAGTTAAACATCATGGCCGATATCGCCAAACTGGTTGAAGAACTTTCGAAGCTGACCGTCCTCGAAGCCGCTGATCTGGCCAAGGCACTGGAAGAAGCATGGGGCGTTTCGGCCGCTGCTGCGGTGGCCGTGGCTGCACCGGCTGCTGCCGCTGCCGAAGCGGTTGAGGAAAAGACCGAATTCGACGTCATCCTGACCGGCTTCGGCGAAAGCAAGATCGGCGTCATCAAGGAGGTCCGCGCGATCACTGCGCTCGGCCTGACCGAAGCCAAGGCGCTGGTTGAAGCCGCGCCGAAGGCGATCAAGGAAGGCGTCAACAAGGCTGAAGCCGAAGAGATCAAGACCAAGATTATTGCTGCTGGCGGCACCGTCGAGATCAAGTAATTTCGGCAACGAGTTTCGTGGCTGTCTTGAAGCAGTCACGGATGGGAAGGGCGGGACCGCAAGGTTCCGCCCTTTTTCGTTGCGGCGGTGCCGGGATCGCGGCACACTTGGCGCGAAGGATACATCCCGATGAGTGTCGCGTTTCGCCGCGAGAGCGATGAGGAGCATCTCGAGCCGCGGTTCGAGATCCCGGTCCCGCCCGGCCCCAATCTGGTCACCGAACGCGGGCTCGCGCTGATCACCGCGCGGGTGGCCGAGCTTGAAGCCGCGCTGCCGCCGGTTAGTGACGCGGATGCGCGCAAAGCGGCAGTGCGCGATCTGCGCTATTGGCGGCTGCGGCTGGCGACCGCTGAGCTGCGGCCAGCACCCGGCGGCGGCAAGGTCGCGTTTGGGTGCCGGGTGCGTTACCGGCTGAACGGCAAAGACAACACCATCACGATCGTCGGCCATGACGAGGCTGATCCGGCGCGCCAGCTAATCTCGTTCCTGGCCCCGCTATGCCGCGCGATGCTGGGCGCAGAAGCGGGCGATGAGCTCGATTTCGGAGGGAATGACGGCGCGCTTGCGGTAATTGCGATCAGCTGAACGGCCGATTGGACCGAGCTGTTACAGCGTCTTGAGATATTCAATCACGGCTTTGCGCTTGGCCGGATCGCTTTGGCCCATATAGGTCATGTGCGTGCCCGGCACCGCCGCCATCGGGCTGGTCAGGAAATTGTCGAGCGTGGCCTCGTCCCAGACCTTGCCCGAGCTTTTCAGCGCCGCGCTGTAGACGAAATCGGGCAGGCCGCCGGCCGTGCGCCCGAACACTCCGGCCAGGCTAGGGCCGATGCCGTGCTGACCGGCGTTGATCGAATGGCACGACGCACAAGCGGCATAAGCGACCCGTTTGGCGGAAGCATCGGCGGTTGCGGTTTCGGCCGCCGGATTTTGACCCTTGGAGCTGCCGCAGCCTGCCAGGCTGAGCAGGCCAAGTGCTGCCGTCAGTGCGCCGTATCGAACCATTTTGTGCCTCCGCGGGTTGCCAGCAGGCCATAGGCCGCGGATGTTGAGCGCGTCAATTGAGCGACGCCCTGCTTTTGCATGGCTGTGGCAACCTTGCCGCAAGCTCAGGCCAAATTACCCAATTCCGGCCTCGGGACTTTCGCTGATCGGGCCATGCGCCTACGCGGGCCGGCTTTGATGGGGAACACCGGCACTCTTGGTGGCGCACAGGAACTGTGGCGCCGCGAACTGCGCGCCACGCTGCTGCTGGCGGTGCCGCTGGCGGCTGCCAATCTGGCGCAGATGCTGGTCTTTGCCGTCGATGTGATCTTCGTGGCGCGGCTGGGCGAACAGGCGCTCGCGGCCACCGCCCTGGCGACCACCATCTTCGGGCTGATGATGTGGTGCTTTTCCGGATTGATCGGGGCCTGCTCGCCCTTGATCGCAGCCGAACTCGGGCGCCGCCGCCATGCTGTCCGCGAAGTGCGGCGCTCGGTCCGGATGGCGCTGTGGCTGAGCGTGGTCTGCGCCGTGGTGGGCATGCTCGTCTCGGCCAAGGGCGAGGCGATCCTGCTGGCCACGCGGCAGGATCCTGAAATTGCCCGGCTGGCTGGATTGTTCCTTGAGGTGCTGCTGTGGGCCATGCCGGCTGCGCTGCTCAGCACTGTGCTGCGCTCGTTTGTTTCGGCAATGGGACGTCCGATCATCGCGACGGTGATCACGCTGGTGTCGATCGCGGTCAACGCGGCGGGCAACTACGCCTTTGTGTTCGGCCACTGGGGCGCCCCGGAGCTGGGGCTGATGGGATCGGCTTGGTCGAACGTGGTGACCTGCTGGGTGGCTGCGCTGGCCTATTGCTGGCTGATTCGCTCTGATCGACGACTGCGCCGCTACCATGTGTTCGGGCGCTGGTGGCGGCCTGAATGGTCGCGGCTGCGCGATTTGCTGCGGATCGGGCTGCCGATCGCGCTGATTATCCTGGCCGAGGGCGGACTGTTTTCCAGCGCCGCATTCCTGATGGGCCTGATCGGTGAGGCGCCACTGGCCGGCCACGCGGTGGCGCTGCAAGTTGCGGCACTGGCGTTCCAGATCCCGTTCGGGATCGGCCAGGCGGTCACGATCAGGGTCGGATATCACTATGGCGCGGGCGATCACGCGGCGATTGCGCGTGCGGGGAAGGCCGCGCTGGTCATGGCGCTGGGCTATATGGTCTTGCCCGCCGCGCTGATGATCCTGACCCCGCGGCTGGTGCTCCAGCTGTATGTCGATCCGGCGGCGGCGAAAAATGCGGTGATGGTCGGCTATGCGGTGCAGTTTCTGGCGGTGGCGGCGGCGTTCCAGCTGTTTGACGGGCTGCAGGCGGTGCTCGCCGGGGCGCTGCGCGGGCTGCAGGATACGCGCATACCGATGGTGCTTGCGCTGGGCGGCTATTGGCTGATCGGGTTCACGACATCGGCCTGGCTGGGGCTGGGAACACCGCTGGCCGGGCTGGGGGTGTGGCTGGGGCTGGCGGTCGGAATCGTGGTGGTGTCATTGCTGCTGCTCCACCGCTGGCAAGCCCGCGCCCGGCTGGGGCTGCTGCCAACAGCCGAGCAACAATAATTTAGGGACAGTCCCTAAATTACGGTGATATTTTTACACCCGAATGGCCTTGACCATGCGCAGTCTCGCACCCATATGCGCCCGGCTGGCACTCTCCGGGTGAGAGTGCCAATTTGCATCAACCATCATGCTGAGAGGAAATCACATGAGCTTCCGTCCGTTGCACGACCGCGTGCTCGTCCGCCGCGTAGAGGCCGAAGAAAAAACCGCTGGCGGGATCATCATCCCCGATAGCGCCAAGGAAAAGCCGGCTGAAGGCGAAATCGTCTCGGTGGGTTCGGGCACCAAGGCCGAAGATGGCAAGGTCACTCCGCTCGACGTCAAGGCTGGCGACAAGGTATTGTTCGGCAAATGGTCGGGCACCGAGGTCAAGCTCGACGGCGAAGACCTGCTGATCATGAAGGAATCGGATATCCTCGGGATCATCGGCTGACCTGGGAACGGCCGGAATTTTTTCCGCCTTCTGAACCCTGTGAACTTTGTAAACTTACAACCTGAAAGGACAGCATCATGGCTGCCAAAGAAGTAAAATTCGGCCGCGACGCGCGTGAGCGTATTCTCGCCGGTGTCGATATTCTTGCCAATGCGGTAAAGGTTACGCTCGGCCCCAAGGGCCGCAATGTCGTGATCGACAAGAGCTTCGGTGCTCCGCGTATCACCAAGGACGGCGTCACTGTCGCCAAGGAAATCGAACTCAAGGACAAGTTCGAGAACATGGGCGCACAAATGCTGCGCGAAGTGGCTTCGAAAACCAACGATCAGGCCGGTGACGGCACCACCACCGCCACGGTTCTGGCGCAGGCCATCGTGCGCGAAGGCATGACTTCGGTCGCCGCGGGTATGAACCCGATGGACCTAAAGCGCGGGATCGATCTGGCAGTTACTGCCGTGGTCGCCGACCTCGTCAAGCGCTCCAAGCCGGTCTCGGGTTCGTCCGAAATCGCCCAGGTCGGGATCATCTCGTCGAACGGCGATGTCGAGGTCGGCGAGAAGATTGCCGAGGCGATGGACAAGGTTGGCAAGGAAGGCGTGATCACCGTCGAGGAAGCCAAGGGACTCGAATTCGAGCTCGACGTCGTCGAAGGCATGCAGTTCGACCGCGGCTACCTCTCGCCCTACTTCATCACCAACCCCGACAAGATGACCGTCGAGCTGGAAAATCCCTACGTCCTGATCCACGAAAAGAAGCTGTCGAACCTGCAGTCGATGCTGCCGGTGCTCGAAGCGGTGGTCCAGTCGGGCCGTCCGCTGCTGATCATTGCCGAAGACATCGAAGGCGAAGCATTGGCGACCCTGGTGGTCAACAAGCTGCGCGGCGGGCTCAAGATCGCTGCGGTCAAGGCTCCGGGCTTCGGCGATCGCCGCAAGGCGATGCTGCAGGACATCGCGATCCTGACCAAGGGCGAGATGATCAGCGAAGACCTGGGCATCAAGCTGGAATCGGTTACGCTGGGCATGCTCGGCCAGGCCAAGCGCATCTCGATCGACAAGGACAACACCACGATTGTCGACGGCGAAGGCAGTGCGGAAGAGATCAAGAGCAGGGTCGAACAGATCCGCGCCCAGATCGAAACCACGACGAGCGACTACGACAAGGAAAAGCTGCAGGAACGTCTGGCCAAGCTGGCCGGCGGGGTCGCGGTGATCAAGGTCGGCGGCGCTTCGGAAGTCGAAGTGAAGGAACGCAAGGACCGCGTCGACGATGCGC
>JAYURW010000101.1:0-3000 GCA_043756025.1 Novosphingobium sp.
CCCACCAGCAGCGGCACCCAGAAATGGGCGCTGATTGTATTGGGCGCGATTCTGGTCATCACGGCGGGCTGGTTCCTGTGGCAGCTGATCACCGATATCGATGGCATTGCGGTGCAGGAAGTCTCGCCGACCGTGGTCGACATGCTACCGCCACCGCCGCCCCTGCCTCCTCCTCCGCCTGAGGTAAAGCCGCCCGAGCCGCAGGAAAAGGCTGAAGCTGATCCTGATCCCGTGCCAGACAAGCCCGCTCCTGCGCCGATGCAGATCGACGGGCCGGTGCAGGCCGGAACCGATAGCTATGGTATGCAGGCGGGCTCTGGCAGCGGGATGGCGGCACCAGGCAGCGCCGGAACCTGCATCGGCGTCAATTGCGGCGGCGCGCCCAAGGCGGCGCTTGGGATCGATCGCTTTTATGGTCGCAATCTTGCCAATGCGCTGGAGCGGCACATTGAGCGCAGCGGGCGGGTGAACGTAGATGCGTTCGTCAATGAATACGATCTCTGGATCACCGGTTCGGGCGCGATAACGCAAGCGCGGCTGGTGAAATCGAGCGGGAATGCGCAACTCGATCAAACTGTGCTCGCGCTGCTTCAATCTGCGGCCGGCCTTAAGCCTCCACCTGACACGATCCGCATGCCGCAACGCGTCAAGGTCGGCCGCAAGCGGTTTTGAGCCCGGCGGTCGCATAATCCCAACCGATTCAAGCAAGAAGGAATGAAGACAATGGCGATCAATGGCAGCAAGCAAGGCGGAACGATCCGCGCGCTGCGCATCGTGCTCGCGGCCTCGGTGCTGGTGCCTCTGCCTGCACTGGCGCAAGAGGCGGCGGCTGCTTCGGAATCCGCGATGGTCAATCTGGTCCGCGCGCTGGTTGCGCGCGGCACGCTTACCCAGGATATTGGCGATCAGTTGATCCGCCAGGCCGAAGCCGAAGCCGCGCAGGCCCGCTCTGCGAGCCAGCTAGCATCGGCGAGCAGCGAGCTGCCGCCCGCCGCAAACGGTGCGATCCGCGTGCCGTATATTCCGGAATCGGTGCGGGCGCAGATCAAGGATGAGCTGCGCGGCGAGGTGATGAAAGAAGCGAGGCAGGCCAATTGGGCATCGCCCGATCAGGCCGCCCCGGAATGGACCCGGCGCATCACCCTGCATGGCGATGTCCGGGTGCGCTCGCAGTCCGAGCTCTATTCGCGAACCAACGCCAACGATATCATCGATTTTGCCACGATCAACGCGTTCAGCCCTTATGGGATCGACGATCCGCAGTTGTTGCTGCCAATTCTCAATTCGCGCAATGATCGCTGGAATCAGGCCCGGCTTCGCGCCCGATTGGGGGTGGACGTCCAGGTAACAGAAGGCGTGCGTGCCGGGATCACCGTTGCGACGGGTGACAATAAGGGGCCAATCTCGACCAATGCCTCGCTCGGCGGCGGGTTCTTCAAGCGCGACCTGTGGCTGGACAAGGCATGGCTTTCGATCGAACCGACAAACTGGACCAAGATTACGTTGGGCCGGTTCGAAAATCCGTTCAACTCGAGCGATCTGCTTTATGATGCCGACGTCAATCTCGATGGTGCGGCACTCGAACTGAACAGTGGTACGATGCTGGGCGACGATCTGAAGTTTGCCGTCCGCGGTGGCGCTTTCCCGATTGATTTCGGCGCTTCCAATTCACCGATCTTTGCCTTCGACAAGCCCAAGGCACCGCAGAAATACCTGTTTGCCGGCGAAGTTGAGGTCAGCGGAAAACTGGCGAATGTTGGCTTCTCTCTGTCGGGGGGCTATCATGTTTTCAACAATTTCCAGGGCGATCTTTCAACGCCTTGCCAAGTTGAAACCGAATCCTTTTGTTCAACCGACGGCTTGCAGCCGCTGTTTCTGACCAAGGGTAACACGCTGTCACCGCTGCGCCGGATTGTAACCATCGATCCCAATGCCCAGCTGCCTCAGGTGCTGGGCTATACATTCGCCTACCGCATCCTTGATGCCAATGCCTCTATAACAATACCGCTCAATGATGCGCTCAATGTCGAGTTGAAAGGCAGCTATGTCAGGAACCTCGGGTTTGACAGCGCTGACATCTGCCGCAACGGACTTGCCGGACGGCCCTACAACAACAACGGCGCGGGCGGTGGCACTTTCTGTGCGGCGACCAATCCTGCGCAATTTGTCGGCGGCGATACCGGTTACCGGTTCGAAGCCCGGCTCGGCGCGCCAACTCCTCGCAAACGCGGCGAGTGGAGCGCCTTTGCCGGCTATCGCTACCTTGAAAGCGATGCGGTTCTCGATGCGCTGACCGACAGCGATTTCCATCTCGGGGGGACCAATTCCAAGGGCTATCTGGTTGGGGGCAAATATGCCGTCCTGCCAGGTGTGGTGCTGGGCGGCCGCTGGATGAGTGCCAATGAAATCTCGGGGCCACCACTGGCAATAGATGTGCTCCAGGTCGATCTGGAAGTCAGCTTTTAGGGGCATTGGCCAAAGCCAGGCGGCGCACTGCCACAAAAACGTCAACCGTTTGAAACATGCGCACCTTAGCGTGATTTTTTAACCGATTCGAAACTTCTCAATCGGTCGGATGGCATCCAAAGGGTTAATTCACATGGTTAAGCGGAATGCCCTGGCATGGCCGGCAGGCAGGGGTGCGAAGACAGTCCTGAAGCATTCGGTCAGCGTTGCAGCCTTGGCTGTTCTGCTGGCTTCGTCAGGGCCGGCATTTGCGCAACTTGTTGCGCGGCGCGGCGCGACACTGACTGCGCCGAGTGTCATTCCGCGGGCCGGAGCGGTGCAGCAGCGCAGCCAGACCGCAACCGATGCGCTTGACCGCTCGATTGCCGCCCAGACCCGCGCCCAGCAGATCCGGACAATGGCCACCCAGGCGCGCGCCGCAGCGGTCCGTTCGGTGCCGAACGGATTGCAAGGTCTGGTGGTCGCGCGGGGTATTACGAGCGACGCGCTAGCGAGTGGTGCTCTGCAGGCTGCACGCGATTCGACCGGCAGAAT
>JAYURW010000102.1:0-45758 GCA_043756025.1 Novosphingobium sp.
ATCGCCCTCGAGCAGTTTGCGTGCTTCGGCGGCATCGGCGACATGCGCCACATCGATTCGCTTGCCAAGCGCACCGCTGCCGGATTTCCCCAGCGCCTCGGCCAGCCAGCGCATTTCCTCGCCGACGAGCACCACGCGGTCGATTCGGGCTTCAGCTAGCGGCGAGGCGAGTTCGGCGTGATAGCGTGCCTCGGCCTCGCCCAGTTCCTTCATTGCGCCAAGCACCGCGATCCGGCGCTTCGCCGGGGTCTTGCCCAGTTCTTCGATGGTCACGCGCATCGAGCCGGGGTTGGCGTTGTAGCTTTCATCGATCAGCAGCGCCCGGCCCGAACCATCGCCGCCGCGGGCCGCCAGCGTGATCCGCTGGCCCCGCCCCTTCAGGCCTTCCAACTCGGCCAGCGCCAGTCCCGCCGCACCCAGATCGCCGCCGGCTGCGCGCACTGCGGCCATGACCGCCAGCGAATTGGCAATCCAGTGTTCGCCCGGCTCAGCGACGGTGTAGCAGATCCGCCGGTTACCCAGATCGGCCGTGACCAACGATCCGCCGCCGGGAGCGGGCACAGCATCGAGCAGGCGGACATCGGCATAAGCCGCGCGGCCAAAGCTGATCGTGGCCACGCCCAGTTGCACTGCCGCGGCCTTGATCCGCGGATAGTGCGGGCTATCGGCGGGGATGATCGCGGTGCCGCCCGGTTCCAGCCCTTCAAAGATCTCCGCCTTGGCATCGGCAATCGCCTCTTCGCTGCCGAGCATTTCGATATGCGCCGGGGCAATCGTGGTGATCACCGCGACGTGCGGGCGGACCTGCGCGGTCAACGCGGCGATTTCCCCTGCGTGGTTCATGCCCATCTCAAACACGCCAAATTTGCTGCGCGCGGCCATCCGCGACAGGCTAAGCGGCACGCCAACGTGGTTGTTATAGCTTTTGACCGAGCGGTGCGCAGCGCCCCGGCTCGACCGGTCAAGCGCCGCAAAAATCGCTTCCTTGACGCCGGTCTTGCCGGCCGATCCGGTCACCCCGATGATGATCGCGTCGGCCCGCAGCCGCGCGGCTTGGGCCAGCTTGATCAGCGCGGCAGTTGTATCGCTCACCAGCACGTGCGGGCCATCGACCGGGCGATCTACCACCACGGCGGCGGCGCCTTTGGCGAAGGCGGCTTCGACAAAGCGGTGTCCGTCCATCGCTTCGCCTTTCAGCGCAAAGAATAAATCGCCGGGCATCACATCGCGGCTATCAATCTCAACCCCGGAAACCTGAAATTCGCCCATCGCTACGCCGCCCGTCGCGCGGGCGATTGCCACGGCGTCCCACAGCGCCAGTTCGAGCAGGTCAGTCGGATCAGCCGGCCACGGCATGATCTTGGCGATGGCACTCATGCTGCACACTCCCTGGCAACGGTTACGTCGTCGAACGGCAGGATCCGGCAGGTTTCGCCGGAACCCAAAATCTGTCCCTGTTCGTGGCCTTTGCCGGCCACCATCACGATATCATCGCGGCCTGCCATGGCGATGGCGGCGGCAATCGCGGCCCGGCGATCAGCGATTTCGGTCAAACCAGAGCCGCCCGCCAGCACTTGCGCGCGGATCATGGCGGGGTCTTCGCCGCGCGGATTATCATCGGTGACGATGCCGGTATCAGCCTGCTGCGCCACCACTTGGCCCATCGGTGCCCGCTTGCCCGGATCACGGTCTCCGCCCGCGCCGAACACGACGATCAACCGGCCGGTGCAATGCGGGCGGAGCGCGGCGATGGCGGCTTTCAGCGCATCGGGGGTATGGGCATAGTCGATGTAAACCGGCGCCCCAGCGCGGGTGATCGCTGCGCGCTCCAGCCGTCCGCGCACCGGTTGCAGCCGGGCGAGCGCATCAAACACCTGCGCTGGATCGCCACCGGTCGCCAGCACGAGCCCTGCCGAAACCAGCGCGTTTGCCGCCTGATAGGCACCGATCAGCGGTAGGTTCACTTTGCGGACTTGCCCGGCAAATTCGATTTCGAGTTGCTGCCCAAGTTGCCCCGGGGTGCGCGACAACAAGCGAATACCCTGCGCATCGGCGTTTTCCCCAACGCCCAGCAGCCGCAGCCCCCGGCGGGTGACATGGCTGGCCGCACGTGCGGTCCATTCGTCGTCCATCCAGACAACGGCGGTACCAGCAGGATCGACCACTTCGTCAAACAGCCGCATCTTGGCCGCGAAATAGTCGTCCATATCGTTATGGTAATCGAGGTGATCGCGGCTGAGGTTGGTGAACGCCCCGGCCAGCACACGCGGCCCTTCGCTGCGGTATTGTGACAGGCCGTGGCTGCTGGCCTCAAACGCGACGTGGCTGATCCCCTCGCGCGCCAGCCCGCTCATATTGGCCAGAAAGGTGACAATGTCGGGAGTGGTCAGCCCAGTTGAAACGCTCTCGTCTGCGGTGGTAACGCCCAGCGTGCCGATCGAAGCGGCGCGGTGTCCGGCCATCCGCCAGATCTGCCGGGTCATTTCGGCGCAGGACGTCTTGCCGTTGGTCCCGGTGACCGCGACCACCGTTTCGGGGACCGGCGCGAAAAAGCCCGCCGCCAGCTTTGCAAAGGTCCGCCGGGGCTGGGCGGCGGCGATATGCACCGCGCCTGCGACCGTGGCTTGAGGCCGGGCGACTACGGCCACGGCTCCGGCGGCAATCGCAGCCGGGATGAAATCTTCGCCATTGACCAGTGCACCCTGAAAGGCGCCGAAGACGGTACCGGGGGCAACCTTGCGGTTATCGATTGCGAACCCGGTTATCTGTGTGTCGCTAGCCCCGTCCAACGCAATGTTCGCCTGATCGGCCAGCGCCCCCAGCTTCATTGGTTTTTGCCCTGGCCGATCAGCGGGGCCAGATCGGTGATGTCCACATCGCGGGTATCATCGGGCATGATCCCCAGCAGCGGGCCAATTCTGGGCACAAGCCGTCCCACCACCGGCGCCGCATTCCAGGCCGCCGTGCGCTGACCCGAAGTGGCGACCGTACCCTGCGGTTCGTCCAGCATAATGATCACCACATAGCGCGGATGATCCATCGGGAAGGCGGCGGCAAAAGTCGCGACCAAGCTGCTTTCGCGGTATCCGCCCGCGCCCGGCTTTTCAGCTGATCCGGTTTTTCCGCCGACCCGGTAACCCAGCGCATTGGCTTTCTTGCCGGTGCCAATCTCCACGATCATCCGCAGCAGCTGGCGCATCCGAGCAGACGTGCTGGCCTTGAACACCCGGACTCCCGGCGCGGCCTGCCCCGGTTCAACCTTGATCAAAGTCGCCGGACGCCAGATCCCGCCGTTGACAAGCGCCCCATAGGCACTGGCCAGATGCAGCGGGGTCACGGCAATACCGTGGCCATAGGCAACTGTCATGGTGGTGATCCGCGACCATTTGCCTTTGGGCCAGATTGGCATTCCGCGCGCAGGCAGTTCAATCTGGGCGCGCTTGTCCATGCCAAGCGCGCGCATCGTGGCGTTCAGCCGCTCGCCGCCGATCTGGTCGGCAATCTGCGCGGTGACGATGTTGGACGAATGGATCAGCGATTCAGGCACGTTGAGCGAAGCGCCCAGCGCGTGGCTGTCATTCAGTTCAAACCCGCCGATGGAGATTGCCCGGTTGGATTGATAGCGCTTTGACAGGTCAGTCACCACGCCCGAGTCAATCGCCGCCGCGATCGTGATCGGTTTGAAAGTGGACCCCAGTTCGTAAACCTGATTGGTCACCCGGTTGAAAATAAAGCCTTCCCCGGCCCGGTTGATCAGGTTGGGGTTGAACGATGGGAGCGAGGCCAGCGCCATCACTTCGCCGGTTTCGACATCCAGCACGACCCCGGCCGCGCCTTTGGCATTGGAATCGGCCATCCCGCGCAGCAGTTCGTCTTCCAGCGCGCCCTGAACGCGGGTGTCGATGGAAAGTAGCGCCGGGGTGCCGCGCTGGGCCGGATCGGTCAGCCGGTCATCGAACACTTGTTCCATCCCGACATGGCCGTGGCCATCGGCACCAACAAAGCCCAGGACATGCGCAGCCATTGACCCCTGCGGATAGAACCGCTCGGTCTCCCGCGGGAATTCCAGCGCCGGTTCGCCCATGGCGTGGATCCGGTTAGCGTCTTCGGGCAAAATTCGGCGGCGCAGATAGCCGGGCCGGCCCTCAATCAGCCGCGCGGTCAGCGCATTTACTTCCAGATCGGGAAACACCCGGACCAGCGCTTCGGCCACTTCACGCGGCTTACGGACCAGCGGCGGTCCATCGCTGCCCAAGGCCGCCGGATTATACCACAGCGAATAGGCCGGGAACGCGCGAGCCAGCGGCACACCGTGGCGGTCGGCGATATCGCCGCGCGCTGGCAGCAGGCTGGTGCCATAGGTCTGGCGGCTGGGGGCCGGCTCAAACAGCCCCAGATAGGCAATCCGGATCAGTGCCATCGCAGCGACAGTCGCAAAGCCCAGGACCACCCACAGCACCCGCCACTTCGCCATCAGCAGGCTGCGTTGGCGGACGTTGACCAGCGCGCCGCGCCCGGTGGAAATCGAAGTGGAGACGGCGATCGTGGTCATTGCGCGCGCACCTCGCGGCTATCGACCTGGCTCAGCCGGGCGCTCAACGTGGCGTCGGTGGTGGCTTTGGGCTTGGTTCCCTTGGCGGGCTCGGCCGCCATCGCCTTGCCGGTCAGCGGGTTGACCATTTCGGGCATGGTCGCCGCAGGGCCGGTCGGGGCATCGGCTTTGGCCACCCGAATCGGGCTGGGCGCATCGGCACCGCGGGCTTTGCCCAAAGTTGCCAGTTGGCGTTCGCCTTCAAGGTATTGCCCGGCGGCAGGGGCCTGATAGCCGAACTCGACCTGATTGAGATTGCGCAACTGCTGCTGGTTGGCGCGGGTTTCAAACTCGGTTTCGAGCAGCAGCTTGTCTTCTTTGACGATCAGGATCTGGCGTTCGGTCAGCCGCACCTGGCTTTTCACTGCATTGACTTTGAAAGTCAGGATCACGGTGAAAGTAAAGCAGGTCAGCAGCACCGCAGCCCAGCCGATTGAACGCATCCGGTCGCGCGTCAGGTTCATGCCGCCCTCCCCAAAGTTGCTGCATTCCGGGCCGGAGCATCGGTCCGGGTAGCGGCGCGCAGCGTGGCAGAACGGGCGCGAGGGTTGCGGACCAGTTCGGCCTCACCCGCCCGCTGCGCCTTGCCCAGCCCGGTAAAGGTCGGGGCAAAGGTCGGTGCGGCAAGCGGGATATGGCGCGAGGCACCGGCCATGGCTCCGCTGGCATCGCGCAAAAACTGTTTGACGATCCGATCTTCCAGACTGTGAAAGGCGACCACTGCCAGCCGCCCGCCGGGGATCAGCAGCGCCTCTGCCGCAGCCAGACCGGCGCGAAGTTCATCCAGTTCTGCGTTCACGTGAATCCGGATCGCCTGAAAGCTGCGGGTCGCGGGATCCTTGGGCGCACCGGGACGGTGGCCGAGAGATTTACGGATAATGTGCGCCAGTTGCCCGGTAGTTTCCAGCGGACGAGCGGCCACAATCGCGCGGGCGACGCGGCGTGATTGGCGCTCCTCGCCATACTGAAACAACACGTCGGCAATCGCATCTTCAGCGGCGGTGTTGAGGAAATCGGCGGCGCTTGTCCCCTCCTGCGCCATTCGCATATCGAGCGGGCCATCGCTTGAAAAAGCAAAGCCGCGCTCCGCCTGATCGAGCTGCATCGAAGAGACGCCGATATCCATCACCACGCCGTCCACTTGGGCCACGCCAGCATCGGCCAGCGCCGCAACCATTTCGGAAAAGCGGCGCGGGTGGAGCACCAGCCGGGGCGGGGTTTCGCGGGTTTCAGCCCAGTCATTGCCAGCCCGGATCGCGTCGGGATCGCGGTCAAAGGCGTGAACGCTGGCCCCGGCATCGAGCAAGCGGCGGGTATAGCCGCCCGCGCCAAAGGTCGCATCGACAATCACTGTTCCCGGAGCCGGGGCCAGCGCGGCAAGCACTTCATCGAGCAGGACCGGGATATGCGGTGCACAAGGCAGCGTCATTTGCGCGCCTTTCCGGATTGGGCCTGAGAATTGAGATCGGCGCAGGCTTCCTGCGCGTCCTCCCAACCGGTGCCCATTTTGGCGAGCTCAGCCGGATTCCAGATCGTAAACATCTTGCCGCCGCCCTGAAAGAACACCGCGCCTTCCAGACTGCCCAGCTTGAAATAGCGTTCCGGCAAGATGAACCGGCCGCTGTCATCAAACGGTACCTTGGCAAAACCATAAAGCTGCTGAGCGCGGTAATCGCGGTCAAAATCCAGCCCGCGTTCCAGCGCAATGCCCTCTTCGCGGTTCAGTTCGCTTTCGAATTCATCAACCCGTGACAGGCCAAAGCCGGTCAGGCATTTCCAGCGCGGATGTTTGGCCAGACACAGGATCCGTTCGCCCGCGCCTGAATCGCGCACCGCTTTGCGGAAATCGGGAGGCAGCACGAAGCGACCCTTTTCGCCGAGTAGCGAAAAGCCTTGGCCACTGTACATGATCGGCTTGTCGGCCTCCACGTTATCGTCCCGCCCTTTTACCGGGATTGCTCCCGGATCCCGTAAAAATCCTCCCCGTCCCAGCCGCGCGCCCTCGCGGCCAGCCAGACCCTCAACTGGGCGCGGCAGTGAACTTGGATGTCGATGAAACGATTTAGTACCGCTGCATCGGCAGGGATGGAAGGGAAAATTACGGGATTTCGCGGGATAACACGGTAAATATTTGATTTACTTTGTTTTGATTCCGCCTTCGGAGGTGCAATCCAAGCGATGTTTATGGTTTGTTCGACCGAAAAATCAATACTTTAGCGCGCGACTCTTAGCAGCGGCGTGATCTTTCCCGCAAATTCCCCGAGTTCAGCGAATCAACGCGCTGCGAAGGCTGCGTCGAGCAACCAGGCGAACGCCTTGGCCCGCTGCCGGGACGGGTCATCGCGCTCGAGCAGCGCGGCATCAGCCAGCGCGACCACCCGGCCCCGGCCAATCGCGCAAGTGACCGCCAAGCCATCACCCCACAGCTTGCAATTGGCCTGCCCTTCGGTGGCGAAGTGCCCGGCCAAATTGACCGGCACCGCCACGCCCATCACCTCGCGGCGGGCCTCGCCCATTTGCTGGCGATCATCGAACCGCAGACTTAGCCCCCAGTGTGACAGGATTGGTGAGAGTAGCGCCACCGCCTGCGGCCGGCGCGGATCGGCCAAACCAAAGTCCGAATGTTCGGTCAGCGCCGGATCGGCGATCAACAGCAGATGCCCCCCGCCCCGCACCCAGTCATCAAGCGCGACATTCTCTGCCCCGCTCAGCACGCGCGGTTGGGCGATGACCAACCGGCGCAGCTGGTCGAGCGGCCCGGCGCCCTTGGGGCCCGCCAGCAAATCGAGTGGCTCGATCCGGCCCGCCGCCTCCAGCGCGGCGCGAGCCCAGTGCGGCTGGTTATCCGGGCTCAGCTCAGCGCCGATATCGGCGCTTTCAGACCACAGAATTGGCAGAGTGGTGAACAGGCCAATCGGCTCGGCCGGGCGCGACGAAGGTTTCAGCGCCCACCATGCGATTGCAGCTGCGGCCAGCGCCAACAACAGCAATACGCCCCCGAAGGAGCGCAATTTAGCGAGGGGCATTCGGCGACGTTGCGGCAGAAGTGCTGGCCGGCCGCGCCTCGCTGGGGACTGAAGACGGCATTGCGCCGATATCGGCCAGCGGATCCGATGTCCCTGCCGAAGCACTGGGGGCGAGCTGGATGGACCCAGGATTGCTGGCCCGTTCGGTCAGCCGGGCGCGATCGTTGATGATATTGGCCAGCCCGACCACCAGCAGCACCGCCGCCAGTCCAAACAGCCCGGACTGCAGCCGCTGCACCGCTTGGGCGCGCAATTCGCGCGCGCTCGGCGGCGCGAAATGTTGGGGTCCGGTCAGTGGTTCGACAACCCGGCGTGGCGGTATACTTGCCATTCTGGCTGCAAGGCTAGCCGATCAGGCCAGCCATGGGAAGACCGGCAAATTCTTGGAGCGCAGCCATTCGGCATTGTAGAGACTGGAGAGATAGCGAAAGCCGGTATCGCACAGGATCGTCGCGACCCGGGGATCCGCGCGGCCATCGGCCACCAGCTGCTGCCCCAGCGCCACGGCACCGGCCACATTGATCCCCGATGACAGCCCCAGACAGAGGCCCTCTTCCTTGAGCATCCGCGCGACCCATTCAAGGCCCTGCTCGTCCGAAATCCGAAATTGGGTGTCGATTGGCGCGCCTTCGAGATTGGCGGTAATTCGGCCCTGCCCGATCCCTTCGGCCACCGAAGTGCCTTCGGCTTTCAATTCCCCGTTGGCGTAATAGTTGAACAGCGCGGCCCCGTGTGGATCGGTCAGTGCGATCCGCACGTTCTCGTCAAACGCTTTGAGGCCAAGGCCAACCCCGGCGATCGTTCCGCCGGTGCCCGCCGCGCAAGTGAACCCATCGATCCGGCCGTTCATCTGCTCCCAGATTTCCGGCGCGGTGCTCTCAATATGGGCTTTGCGGTTGGCGATATTGTCAAACTGGTTGGCCCAGACCGCGCCTGCGGTTTCCTCAGCCAGCCGCCGCGAAGTGTGGACGAAATGGCCCGGATTGGAAAACGGCGCGGCGGGGACCAGCACCAGCTCTGCGCCCAGCGCGCGCAGCGTATCCATTTTCTCGCGGCTTTGGGTTTCGGGCATGACGATCACCGTCTTGTAGCCCAGCGCATTGGCGACCAGCGCAAGGCCGATCCCGGTGTTGCCCGCGGTCCCTTCGACAATCGTCCCGCCCGGCAACAGCGTGCCGCGTGCCTCAGCATCGCGGACGATCCACAGTGCCGCGCGGTCTTTGACCGAGGCACCAGGATTGGCGAATTCACACTTGCCCCAGATTTCGCAGCCCGCAGCCTCGCTCGGCCCTTCGAGCAGGACCAGCGGGGTGTTGCCAATCAGATCGAGCGTATCAGTGCGGGCGGTAGGAGCTGTCATGGCGGCAGAGGTAAGTTCCGGCGCACCCAAGTGCAACGCAATTGCGCTTGGGCAGGCGAAACTCAGTCTTCCGGGGCGATCGTGATTTTCAGGCCGTCCATCGCGTCGCTGATTTCCAGCTGGCACGACAGCCGCGAATTTTCGGTGCGGTGGTCGGTTGAATCGAGCAGGTCGTTCTCGTCTTCGCTGAGCGGCGTGACCACGCTGGCAAAGGCCGGGTCGACGTAAACGTGGCAAGTGGCGCACGAGCAGCACCCGCCGCACAGCGCCAGCAGCTCGTCAAACCCGTTGTCGCGGATCGCTTCCATCACCGACACTCCGGCTTTGGCTTCGATCGTCTGCTCTTCACCGGCACGGTTGACCACGACGAGCTTGGGCATATTCATCGATCCTTGTCATGTGCGCCCTATCGGCGCTCTCGGCGGGCTGCTAACCACTCGCTTAAACTTTGGCAAGCGAGACTGGCAATGGGATTGAGCGCAGAGCAGATCAAGCATGGGCTGGACAGCGTGGCTGCGCTGGAGCCGGGCTTTGCCAGCGCGCTCAAGGTGGCGGGCTACCCCGAACCACGGATTCGGACGCGCGGCTATGGCACCTTGATGCGGACTATCGTGGGCCAGCAGGTCAGCGTGGCGGCGGCGGCATCGATGTGGCGCAAGTTTGAGGAATATACCGGACCGGAACTGGCGCCCGAACGCGTGCTGGAGGCCGATTTCGACACCCTGCGCGCCTGCGGGCTATCGCGCCAGAAGCAGGGTTATATGCGGTCCCTGTGCGAATTGGTCGTCTCGGGCGGGCTTGATTTCGATACGTTGCCTGCGGACGATGAGGACGCCATCGCCCAACTGACCCAGATCAAGGGTATCGGTCGCTGGTCCGCCGAAATCTATCTGCTGTTCGCCGAAGGGCGCGGCGATATCTGGCCGGCCGGCGATCTGGCGGTTCAGGCCGGGCTGCACAAGCTGCTGGGTCTGCCCGAACGGCCCAACGAAAAAGTCACCCGCGACATGGCCGAAAAATGGCGGCCCCACCGCGGCGCGACCGCGATTTTCACCTGGCATTGCTATAATAACCCGGCGCTGTAAGCACTGCTGACAACAATGTCAGTCCGATTCGAGGGGGTTCTATGACCGCGCGCAAAACCATTTTCATCACCGGCGGTGCATCGGGGATCGGCCGCGCGGTGGCGCTCAAGTTTGGCGGGCAAGGCTGGTTCGTCGGAATCGCCGATGTCAACGAAACCGGCGCGCGGGAAACCGCCGCGATGCTGCCTGCCAGGCACAGCTCCGTTCACAAATTGGACGTGCGGGACCGTGAGGCTTGGGATGGCGCGCTGGCCGATTGCGCCAAAGCCAGCGGGGGCCAGATCGACGTGGTGTTCAACAACGCCGGGGTTGCCCTTGGCGGGCCGCTGATCAGCAATACCACAGCCGAAGTCGCGCGTTGCCTCGACATCAACCTCAAAGGCGCGCTGTTCGGCGCGCAGGCCGCCTATCCCTACCTCAAGGCCAGCGCGCCGGGATCGTGCCTGCTGAGCACCGCCAGTGCAGCCGGGATTTATGGCACGCCGGGCGCCTCGGTCTATTCCGCGACCAAGTTCGGGGTTCGGGCGATGACCGAAAGCCTTGATGCCGAATGGTCGGCCGACAACATCAAGGTCTGCGATCTGATGCCGTCATTCATCGATACGCCGCTGCTCGATCAGGCCGCCAGTCAGGCCAGCAACGACGGCATTCGCGAGGGTGTTCTGGCGGCCGGGCTTGAGATTACCCCGGTCAGCGAAGTCGCGGATAAGGCCTGGCAAGCCGTCCACGGCACCGACCTGCACAACCGCGTTGGCAAGACCGCCAACCGGATCGCCTTCGCCGCGCGGTGGATGCCGGGGCGGTTGCGCAAGATGACCCGCACCTCGCTCAAGCCGCTGGGCGGTTGAGCTAGAGGTAGTCCTCGATCGCCCGCGCCAGCGCCGCATCGCGGCCCGACAGTCCATCGGCGTCGTGGGTGGTCAGGGTAATTTCGACCCGGTTGTAGACGTTGAACCATTCGGGGTGGTGATCGTGCTTGTCGGCATAAAGCGCGACGCGGGCCATGAAGCCGAACGCCTGATTGAAATCGGCGAACTTGAAAGTGCGCGATATCGCTTTGCCATCCCCGCGCAGCGCCCAGCCGGGCAGCTCGGCAAGCAGAGTGGTGGTCTCGGTTTCGGTCAGGCGGGTGATGGTCATGCCGCCGGTTTAGGCGGGATCGCAGCCGAAGGGAACTCTCCCGCTTCGCCTTTCGGCACCACCCGCTCCAGCCACCGCCGCAAAGCCGGGGTGCGGCGCTCAGTCGCCTGCGCAATCCCGGCGCTCAGTACCAGCGTAGCCGCGATCGGCGCAAGCACCCACCATGGGCCCGGCGGCAATTCCAGCCCGAACCGCTCCAGGAGATCGAGCAGCGGGAAATGGAACAAGTAGAGCGAGAACGAAAACCCGGCGGCCCAGCGGATCGGGGCTTCCCAGCGCTCCAGCCAGTGCGCCGCGCGGTGCGCCAGCGGGCGCAATGCGGCCAGTGCCACCACCACGGTCGCGGTCAGCGCATAGTCGCTCAGCACCCATTCCGACATCCCCAGCGCAAATGGAACCTGCCCGCGCAGCCACAGCAAAGCGTTCAGATCGAACAGCCGGATCACTTGCAGCATCGCGGCACAGCCGATCAGATAGATCACGCCCTGCCGCGCGGTCAGGCTGCGTGCCCAGACCGAGCGGTTGAGCCAGGCCCCAGCCAACCACAGCGGGAACAGCAGCAGCACGTTGAACCCTGCCAGCAGAACCATCACCGCCAGCGCCGCCGCCCGCTTCCAGCCGCTCAGGAAAAATCCGGCGCCGAACAGCGCGTAATACCAAACCTCGTAACACAGCGACCAATAGGGCTGATTGCCCCAACTGGGCGCACCAAGCCAAGGCGATTGGCTCATGAATGTCAGGCTGGCAAAAACCGAATGCGCACCCTTGGCGGCGAAATCAGCCGGCAGCGGCCCGTCCAGCGCCTTCATCCCGGCATAGGCCAGCGCCGCCAGCAGCACCGCTGGAACCGCAACCGGCACAATCCGCGCAGTGCGGGCGATGCCATAACCGCGCAAACTGGTTCGGCGGCGCAGCGCGGAATCGGTGATGACCAGGCCCGACAGCACGAAGAACACGATCACGCAGCTGTGCGAAAGCCGCAGCGAAAACGGCATCTGCTGAGCCAAGCCATAGAAATCGGCAGCGTGCACCGCCAGCACGCCCAGCGCCGACAAAAAGCGCAAGGCATCAAGCGCGATCGACATCGGCCGGGTAATGAAGCGGTCTGCCTCCATGCTGCGCGGCATAGCCGAGAAAGCTGAAAGTTCGGTTAGGGGGCACTTCGCACCAACTGAATCCCTCGTCATTGCGAGCGAAGCGAAGCAATCCAGTGCGGTTTCCAGAACCCTAGATTGCTTCGCTACGCTCGCAATGACGAATGAGGGCAGAACCGTCTCATCACCTTGGCAGGCCAACCCCTTTGCCCTAACGCGCCAAGCGATGAAGGCTTCTGCACTCACCGCATGGGAACTGTTCTGCCGACGAGGGGATCGCCTACTGTTTGGCGGGGTGGACCTGTGGCTCAATCGCGGTGACGCACTGCATTTGGTCGGCCCGAACGGCATTGGCAAAACGTCACTGTTGCGGATGTTGGCGGGGTTCATTCAGCCATACGAAACTGGGCTTCCATCGCCGCCTGCTGGACGGGTTGGCATCGTCCATTGGGTTGGCACTGTTGGACTCCTCAATGAAAAGCCGGCGCTCGACGAGCACGTTTCGCTGGCGAAGGCGCTGGCGTTTTGGGGCGCTATCGACGAGCATCGTACCGTCGATTTGGACCGATTGGGCCTTTCTAGATTGCTCGATGTCCCGGTGCGGTACCTATCGACCGGACAACGCAAACGGGCTGCAATGGCCCGGTTGATCGGCCAGAATGCCGGCAATTGGCTACTCGACGAACCGCTCAATGGTCTCGATGGCGAGGGGGTTAAATTGATCGAGACCCTGATCGAAGAACATCGTGCGTCGGGCGGCAGTGTGATCGTTGCGTCACACCAGCCGATCAAGCTGCACAAGCGGCAGACTCTCGACTTAAGTGATTACCCGGCATGAGCCTGTTCCTCACTTTGCTGCGCCGCGATATCGCGCAATTGCTGCTGGGCAGGCGGCGCGGCGGGGCGTTGCTGCCGGTGCTGTTTTTTCTGGCCGTGGCGATGCTGTTTCCGTTTGCGGTTGGGCCCGACGCGCCGGTCCTGGCGCGGACCGGTGGCGGGGTGATCTGGGTCGCAGCGCTGCTGGCCGCGATCCTGCCGCTCGACCGGCTGATCGAGCCTGATCTGGAACTCGGCATGTTCGATCAGTGGGCGCTGCGCGGGATTTCCGAGGAGTGGCTGGTTGCGGTGCGGGTGCTGGCCCATTGGCTCAGCTTTGGTCCGCCCTTGATGCTGGCCGCCCTGCCCGCCGCCGCCTTGGTCGGGATCGACGGGCCGACATTGCGCTTGGTCGAACTGGGCCTGCTGGCCGGAACCCCCGGCCTTGCCGCGCTCGGCGTACTGGTCGCCGCGATAACAGCGGGCCTCCGCGGCGGCGCGGCGCTGGGCGGACTGCTGGCGATCCCGCTGGCGGTGCCGCTGCTGGTGTTCGGCGCGGGAAGCCTGGCCGTGGGCGGCGAAAGCGGTCTGGCGCTGACCGCTGCGTTCAGCCTGGTGCTGCTGGCGATCACCCCCTTCGCGGCGGGTGCGGCGATCCGGAGCGGGCGGGGTTAGTAGGGCCTATGCCAAACCCTTTGGCCAAGACTCTGCCCTACATCCTGCATACAGATCGGGAATTGGGGCTAATGCTATCGGGCAAGAAGCCCATGGCGATGTTCGTGGACGTAAAGGACTGCTTCCATCCGGTGGTCAGCCGATATCTGCGGTTGTTTGATCGGCACATAGCAACGGGTAAGCTCGTTCGGCGGGACTGCCACGTTGGCACGATCCATCACATCTATTTTGCCCTTGCTGGCGAAGAGTGGCGCATCGATGCGATGATCGAGCTCAAATCGCAGGATACTTGGTCCGAAAACGATGAGCGGCGCGAAGGCGAACTATTGGGCTATGAGGACTGGATGAACGACCACTTCCTCGCTCTCAAAAAGGCGGCTTATCCAGCCCCTTCGGGCTTGCCGTAAACACTTCGCACCCATCATCGGTGATCCCGATCGAGTGTTCGAATTGCGCCGACAAAGATCGGTCGCGCGTTACCGCCGTCCAACCGTCTTCGAGCAGCTTCACCCCGGCCTTGCCCAGATTGATCATCGGTTCGATTGTGAAGAACATCCCCGGCTTCAGGATCGGGCCGGTCCCGGCGCGCGCCGCGTGGACCACCTCTGGTGCATCGTGGAACAGGCGGCCGAGGCCGTGCCCGCAGAACTCTCGGACCACGCCGTAACGCTGGCCCTCGGCGTGTTTCTGGATCGCCGCGCCGATATCGCCCAGATGCTTGCCGGGCTTGGCGTGCTCGATCCCCAGCATCAGGCATTCGTAGGTCACATCAACCAGCCGCTTGGCCTTCAAGGGCACGTCGCCGACCAAGAACATCCGGCTGGTGTCGCCATGCCAGCCATCGACCAACGGGGTCACGTCGATATTGACGATATCGCCGTCCTTCAGCACCTTGTCGGACGGGATCCCGTGGCAGACTACATGGTTGATCGAGATGCAGCAGCTGTGGGCATAACCGCGATAGCCCAGTGTGGCTGGCACCGCGCCAGCATCGAGCGTGAACTGCCGCACAAAGTCGTCGAGCGCGCCAGTGGTCACCCCCGGCTGGACCATCGGGACCAGTGCGTCGAGCGTTTCGGCGGCCAGCCGCCCGGCCTTGCGCATCGCTTCGAAAGCGGCGGGGCCATGCAGCTTGATCGTGCCGTCGCGCAGCTGGGTCTCATTGTCGGTTACGGTTTGGTATTGAGTCATGACGCAGCATATAGTCACAAACCGCGCAAATGGCTATTGCCCCCGGCATGATCGATAAAAACGCCCTGATCCAGCCCGACAAGGGCCAGCCCGCCACCGCCATCCACCTGATCGACAAGGCCGGTCTGTCCGCTTTCGTCAAGGGCCTGTCCGCGCCGCAGCGCGCAGCCTTGGCGGCGCAAAAGTTTGAGGGCGATGGCTATTCCTATGCAATCGTCCCCGATGGCGATCACTGGTTTGTGGTATCGGGGGTCGCCAATACCGCCAACCTGTCAAGCTGGTGCATGGCCAAGTTGGCCGAGGTGCTCCCCGCCGGAACCTATCGCCGTGAAGGTGGTGACCCGGGGCCGGGGCTGTTTGGCTGGGTGACCGGGCAGTACCGGTTCGACCGCTATCTGTCGAAACCCAGCGAAGAAGGCCCGCGAGTGCTGCTGACCAAGGACGTGGCCGCCATTGCGCCCGCTCTGGCCGAAGCCGCCGCCACCGCGCTGGTCCGCGATCTGGTCAATACGCCGGCTGAGGATATGGGCCCGGCGCAGCTGGAACACGAAGCCCACACCCTCGCCAAGGCCCACCGCGCCCAGTTCAAAGTGATCAGCGGCGATGCGCTGGAACAGGGCTATCCGATGGTTCACGCGGTCGGCCGCGCCGCCAGCCGGCATCATGCGCCGCGGATGATCGAGCTGCATTGGGGCGATGAGCAGCATCCCAAAGTGGCGATCATCGGCAAAGGCGTCTGCTTTGACAGCGGCGGGCTCGATATCAAGCCCAGCTCTGGAATGCTGCTGATGAAAAAGGACATGGGCGGGGCGGCCCACGCGCTGGCGCTGGCCAGTCTGGTGATGCAGGCCGGGCTGAAGGTGCGGCTACACCTGTTGATCCCGGCGGTTGAGAACGCTATTTCGGGCAATGCCTTTCGCCCCGGTGACGTGCTGCGCAGCCGCGCCGGGATCACGGTCGAGATCGGCAACACCGATGCCGAAGGGCGGCTGGTGCTGGGCGACGCCTTGACCCGGTCGGGTGAGGAAAACCCTGAGCTGATTATCGATTTTGCCACGCTGACTGGCGCGGCCCGGGTGGCGCTGGGGCCAGACCTTCCGGCGCTGATGACCCGCCGCGATGAGACGGCCGACGAACTGCTCAAGGCCGGAGAAGCCGCGGACGACCGTTGCTGGCGGCTGCCGCTGTTCGATGGCTACCGCGAATACCTCAAAAGCGATATCGCCGACCTCAACAACACCGGTTCAAACGGCTATGCCGGGGCATCAGTGGCCGGGCTGTTCCTTGACCGGTTCGTGCCAGAGGGCACCGACTGGGCGCACTTTGATACCTTTGCCTGGCGCCCCGCCGCCAAGCCCGGCAGGCCAAAGGGCGGCGACGCGCTGGGGCTGCGTGCGGCCTGGGGATTGTTAAAGGGCCGGTATGGATAACTTGATAGAAGGGCAAAGCGGCGCTAATCGCCCGCTCTTCCAGTTGGGGGATTCCATAATCTTGACCGCCGCCGCCATTCCTACCGGACAATTGTCGCTTTCGGGCCCCGCTGAAAAGCTGGACGCCGCGCATTGGCCGGTGCGCGGGGATCTGGCGCATATCCGCCTTGCGGGGCGCTGTTTTGTGCCGCATTATGCCGTGCCGATGGAGCACGCCGTGGTGGCGACTGGAGCAAATCTGCTTGCGCTGAACGATCCCGTTGCCGAAGTGCGCACAGCACTGACCGGAGGCACCGTGTTCAACGTGCTCGATATGACCGGCGGCTGGGCCTGGGGTCAGGTTGGCGAGGATGGCTTCGTTGGATATCTGCCGCTGACTGCGCTGGAACTGCGACGCGGTTGATTGGTTTGCGTTCGGCCGGGGCCCTTGAGCCCTTCCCCGCTGGGGAAGGGTTGGGATGGGGGTTCCCCGCCAGCGACGAGCCCCCACCCCCAGCCCCTCCCCGCCGGGGAGGGGAGCTTCAATGTTTCGGGACCAGACTATGACCCACACAGTTTTCATTGATGGCGCCGCCGGAACCACCGGCCTTGAAATCCTGGAGCGACTGGCCTCGCGTCCCGAATTCCAGTTGCTGATCCTCGACGATGAGCAGCGCAAAAGCCCAGCCGCGCGCCGCGATGCTTATCACGCCGCCGATTTTGCCGTGCTGTGCTTGCCCGATGAGGCGGCGATCGAAGCCGTTGCTATAGCCGAGGGCAGCAAAGTGCGGATCATCGACGCGTCCAGCGCGCACCGCGTGACGCCGGGCTGGACCTATGGCTTTCCTGAACTGATCGGGCGGGCCAAAGTGGCTGCGGCCAGCCGGGTTTCGAATCCCGGCTGCTATCCGACTGGCTTCCTCGCCCTGCTCGCTCCGCTGATCCGCAAGGGTTTGCTGCCCAGCGCATGGCCTTACACCTGCCATGCCGTTTCGGGTTATTCGGGTGGCGGCAAAGCGATGATCGCGCGGTTTGATGACGATGCCGACATCGCTTTTCGCGATTACGGCCTCAGCCTTGGCCACAAGCACGTGCCCGAAATGCAGGAATATGCTGGCCTCGCCTATGCCCCCTTGTTCGCCCCGGCGGTGATCGCGGCGCACCGCGGGATGCTGGTCGAAGTGCCATTGCACCTGAGCCAGATGGAGCGGGCCGCGCCGACCGACGGCTTGCGCGATTGCCTGATTGATTTTTATGGCCAAAGCTTAGTGGTCCGGGTCCACGCCGACACCCCGGACGAACTGCTGCTGCGCCGCTCAGCCGCGCCCAGCGACCGGCTTGATCTGTACATCTACGGCAGCCGCGATGGATCGCAGGCGCGGCTGGTGGCGCGGCTCGATAACCTTGGCAAAGGTGCCAGCGGCGCTGCGGTGCAAAGCCTGAACCTGATGGCGGGGCTGGATGAGACGGCCGGACTGGTGCTGTAAATCCGCCACCTCAAGGTAAGTGTGCCTAAATTTTGAGCATCACTTGCTGAAAACTTAGGCAAGCCCTGCCCCGCTTGCGCATTGCGAAAATTGCGCGACACCGAATCGCAGGATTCAATTCTTGCGATTCCGCTCTTTTCCAACCCTTGGCCATCGCCTAGGGCTTGTTTCAGGCCGCTGGCACGATTCTTGATACGGGAAAGCGCAGTGGCAATCATAATCCCGGACCGTTTCGGCGGAACCGGCTTGCCGCGCAGGGGAATACGCACGTGAAAAAGATCGAAGCGATCATCAAGCCGTTTAAGCTCGACGAAGTGAAGGAAGCGCTTCACGAAGTTGGCGTTTCGGGCATCACGGTGACCGAGGCCAAGGGCTTTGGCCGCCAGAAGGGCCACACCGAGCTGTACCGCGGCGCGGAATATGTCGTCGATTTCCTGCCCAAGGTGAAACTCGAAGTCGTGGTCCCCGACGCGCTGGCCGAACGCACGGTCGAAGCGATTGCCGCCGCTGCCCAGACCGGGCGGATCGGTGACGGCAAGATTTTTGTCTATGCCGTCGAAAGCGCACTGCGGATCCGCACCGGCGAGCGCGATAACGACGCGATCTAGAATTTCCGGGTGATGGGCTGCGGCCCGATCCCACAACCCAACCAAACCCCATCCCCACCCGCAGACGGGCCGGGGACTTAAGAAGGAAGCGAAATGTCAAAGGCAAAGGACATCATCAAGCGGATCAAGGAAGAAGAGATCGAGTGGGTCGATCTGCGCTTCACCGATCCCAAGGGCAAATGGCAGCATCTGACCATGGTCGCATCCGTGATGGGTGAAGACGAACTGGAAGACGGCCTGATGTTTGACGGATCGTCAATCGAAGGCTGGAAAGCGATCAACGAGAGCGACATGATCCTCAAGCCGGATCTCGACGCGGTCTATATCGATCCGTTCAGCGCGACCCCGATGATGATCTTGGTCTGCGATATCGTCGAACCATCGACCGGTGACCTTTACAGCCGCGATCCGCGCTCCACCGCCAAACGCGCCGAAGCCTTCGTCAAATCGACCGGCACCGGCGATACCGTTTATGTCGGGCCAGAGGCTGAATTCTTCATGTTCGACGACGTGAAGTATTACGACGGCTATGACGGTTCGGGTTTCCGGATCGACGATATCGAGCTGCCGACCAATACCAACAAGGAATACGAAGGCGGCAACATGGGCCACCGGCCCGGCGTCAAGGGCGGTTACTTCCCGGTCGCCCCGATCGATAGCTGCGTTGATATCCGCGGCGAAATGGTTGCGACCATGCTCGAAATGGGCTTGCCTTGCGACAAGCACCACCACGAAGTCGCCGCGGCGCAGCACGAACTGGGGCTGACTTTCGGCACACTGGTTCAGACCGCCGACCGGATGCAGGTTTACAAGTATGTCGTGCATCAGGTTGCCCATGCTTACGGAAAAACCGCCACTTTCATGCCCAAACCGATTAAGGGCGACAACGGCAGCGGAATGCACACCCACATCTCGATCTGGGATGGCAGCAAGCCGCTGTTCGCGGGCAATGGTTATGCCGGTCTTTCGGATATGTGCCTGTATTTCATCGGCGGGGTGATCAAGCACGCCAAGTCGCTGAACGCTTTCACCAACCCGACTACCAACAGCTATAAGCGGCTGGTCCCGGGTTACGAAGCGCCGGTTCTGCTGGCCTATTCGGCCCGCAACCGCTCTGCCTCGTGCCGCATTCCATACGGTGCCGGTGACAAAGCCAAGCGCGTCGAATTCCGTTTCCCCGATGCGATGGCCAACCCCTATCTGTGCTATTCAGCGCTGCTGATGGCCGGGCTCGACGGGATCAAGAACAAGATCCATCCGGGCGAAGCGATGGACAAGAACCTGTACGATCTGCCGCCAGCGGAACTGGCCGAAGTGCCAACCGTCTGCGGTTCGCTGCGCGAAGCGCTGGAAAGCCTTGAGGCCGATCATGAATACCTGCTACAGGGCGGCGTGTTCACCAAGGACCAGATCGACGCCTACAGCGAATTGAAATGGGCCGAGCAGCTGCGCTGGGAAACCACCCCTTCGGCGGTCGAATTCGATATGTACTACAGCGCCTGAGCCACCGATCAGGCTGCTGAAAGAGAGGGCGTCCCGGGCAACTGGGGCGCCCTTTTTTTGGTTTTCCTACACGGCCCGTTCCTGCCTATTTACCCCGCCTCCCCAATCGACTCGCGAGGCACGCCCGGTATGGATTTCAATCTCGATTTTTTCGAAGCGTTGCGCCGGATGAGTGCGCGGAAACCGGCTGTTGCGCCCGTTTCAGACCCTAAACCCTCACCCCACTCCAAGCCCCTTGGCGACCGGCTTTCCCGCCAGATCAGCCCTGCCGGCATCGCGCTGATCAAGCGGTTCGAAGGCTGTGCCAAGCGCCGCCCTGATGGCCGCTTTGCTGCCTATCCCGATCCCGGCACCGGGGGCGATCCCTGGACAATTGGTTGGGGCGCGACCGGAACAGGGATTGCCCCCGGGACGATCTGGACCGAGGCCGAATGCGACGCCAGGCTGGAACGCGATCTGGCCCGCTTTGCCCGTGAGGTTGACCGCGCGCTGGGCGATTGCCCAACCAACCAGAGCCAGTTCGATGCCTTGGTCAGTTTCCACTACAACACCGGCGCGATTGCCAACGCGACTTTGACCAGACGGCACAAAACGGGCGATTTTGTCGGCGCGCAGGCAGAGTTTGGCAAATGGGTTCATGCTGGGGGCAAGCGGATGAACGGTCTGGTCAGGCGGCGGGCTGAAGAGGCGGCGCTTTATGGGCCGAGGTGATCTACTTGGCCAAGCCAGAGCTCAAAGCCCAGCCTCGACCGCAATCCGGATCGCGTCCGCAGTTGTCGCTGCACCCAGCCGGGTCATCAGCGCCGCCCGGTGCATCTTGACCGTCTGCTCGCTCAGTTCAAGCCGGTGGGCGATCTGCTTGTTCAGGTATCCTGCCGCCATTTGTGTAAGGACTTCGCGCTGGCGCTTGGGCAATGCCTTCACCGCAATTGCTGCCGTCATCCGGCGATTGGCATTGGTGGTCGGAGCATCGGTTTCCAGCTCCACTTGTGAGCCGAGGAAAAACTCAAGCTCGCCCTCGTCGTCAAAGATCGGCGCGACCAGCACAGCGTTGCGGAACGGGGTTCCATCACGTTTGTAATTCAGGATTTCGACAAGAACCGGGGCATGGCGGCGAACCCCGGCGCGGATCGTATCCGTCAACCACGGCTCCGTCGCCGGGCCCGCCAGAAACCGGCAGTTTCGCCCAACGATCTCAGCTTCAGCATAGCCTGTCAGCGCGACAAAGGCCTCGTTACAGCAGATGATCGGGTTGTCTTTTACCCGCGGATCGCTGATCACCGATGCAATCGGGCTATCGGCGATGAGCGATTTCAGACGCGTTTCGGCGTGGCGCATGACGGCCAATTGTCCTTCCCCAGCCTGTCCACTGCCTAACAGAATTGCGCGCTTGATCCTGCAAGTGCGCCAAACGAACTGCCGCGTCGGCCTTTTGGACATGGTATTTCGTATAGGTTGAAGGCCGTCAACCACGGCGTATCACCCCGGCATCGCGAAAAGTCGCGCTGTCTAAAGGGGACCTCCACAATGGATATGTTATCGATTGGCCAATACTCATTGGTTTATAACGCTTTTTCGTTTACGTTTGCGACGATGGCAGCGGCGACTGTGTTTTTGTGGCTGGGACGTTCGCAAGTCGGACCCGCCTATAAGACAGCCCTGACTATTTCGGGCCTGGTCTGCGCAATCGCCGCCTATCATTACTTCCGGATCTTTGAGAGCTGGGAAAGCGCCTATACCGTCAAGGATGGCGTCGTCGCGGCGTCCGGTTACGCCTTCAATGATGCCTATCGTTATGTCGATTGGTTGTTGACCGTGCCGCTGCTGTTGATCGAACTGATCCTCGTGATGCGCCTGTCGTCAGACGAAACGATCTCGAAGTCGACCAAACTGGGCGCAGCCGCGGCATTGATGATCGTGCTGGGTTATCCCGGCGAAATCGCCACCGACATTTCAACCCGCGTGCTGTGGGGCACTCTGTCGGCCGTACCGTTCGTCTACATTATGTATCAACTGTTCGTCGGCCTTGGCGCTTCGGTTGCGAGCCAGCCGGAAAGCGTGCGTGAGCTGGTCAAGAAGGCGCGGCTGCTGACTTTCGCATCGTGGGGCTTTTACCCGATCGTATATATGATCCCCTACACCAGCCTGAGCGGCTCTGCCGTTACCGTCGGCGTACAAGTGGGCTACACGATTGCCGATTTGATCGCGAAGGCCGGAGTGGGCGTGCTGATCTACCTGATCGCGACGCGCAAATCCGAAGCCGAGTACGGCGATCGGTTGAATGCGTAATCTGACGACAAAGCCGGTAGCCCAGGCGCACAGCGTCAGCCGGTGAATACAGCCTTGCTTCCTTGGGCCACAGGCGCAGCCGCGACAAACGCGCTGCGCCTGTGCCTGCTTCCAGTGGTGACTTTGGGCTTGGTCTGGTCGAACCAGAATTTCGGCCCGCTCGATGGCACTAAGCTTACCGCGCTTTGCGCGCTCGCCATCGCCTTGTTTGGCATCCCGCACGGGACCCTCGACGTCGAAATCATTGCCCTTCGCTATGGCCTGGTCAGCCGCCTGCAGCGGTTGAAAATCATCGCCGGCTACTTGGCCTGCACGGCGGCTGTCGCCGGAGCATGGATCGTTGCACCCGAGTTTGCACTGTGCCTGTTTTTGCTCGTCTCGATCTTGCATTTTAGCCGCGACTGGTATGCTTCTGTTGATCCGTTTTTATCTTTGATGGTGGCCTGGGCACTGGTCGCAACTCCGGCACTGACAAAACCGGACGAGGTGGCTGCGATCTTTAATATGCTGACGGGCAATCAGAACGGGCGCGTCATTGCTGATCTGCTCGCCTGCGCCAGTGTGCCTGCGCTACTTGGCTGCCTAACCTTCGCATTTTGGTCGGCTCGGAATGGCGAGGCGAGGACAGCTGTCGAAGTTTTGACCTGCCTGGTGGCGACCCTGCTGCTGCCGCCACTGATGGCCTTTGCGGTATTCTTTTGCGGGCTCCATTCACCCCGGCATATGGCCGATGCCCTGCACGAAACCGGCGCGATTTCGAGATCGAAAAAAGCTGCGATCATCGCGGCGGTGTTTTTACTTTCGGTGGCGGGCGGCGCCCTGTTGCTGTTCGGGCAGGATCACATTTCAGCCGAGACAGGCATCATTAGGTCTGCGATCATCCTGATTTCGATTTTGACCGTGCCGCACTTCGCGCTGGAAAGCCTTGCCCGGCCAGACCGACCAGCGAATTGACGAACGATTGACCTAAGCTGCGGTTCGGATTGCCGCGCTCGGTGTATCGCAGTTTGCAATCTGCCGCCTTCATCCCGAAATTGAGGTTGGGTTTGGCCGATCCATTAAGAGCTAATTTGAGGCTGCGCTAGCTGCTGCAAAACTGTATCGACGGCAAGCAGCTGTATGGCCTCGTCCGCCGCCGTGAGGCCGAGGCTGGCCTCTACCGCCAAGGCTAGTGCCGGTTGCTGGATCGCCCTGTAGGTGTTATCTGCGAGCTGCTCGCAATGGAGTTTCCGATGTCCCATTCGCCAAAGATTGCCGCGTTGTTGGGTGCAGCAGTGTTGACCCTAACCGTTCCAACCCTGCCGGTCTGGGCGGCCGGCGGCGGCGGTGGCGGCGGCGGATCGATGCCCAGTGAAAGCACGCCGCAATACGATTCGGCAATTGAGTACCGCAACGGCATCGCTGCCTTGCGCGAAGAACGCTGGAAAGATGCTGAGCGCGCATTTGGCCGGGTGCTAACCGTGGCCCCGAAAGATGCCAACACCAATCTGTTGATGGCCACGGCCAAGCTGGGCCGCGGTGATGTCAAGGGCGCGCGCGGCTTTCTGGAAAAGGCGGCCAAATATGATCCCGATCTGCTGCCAGCGCAGATCAAGCTGGGCCTGGTCTATGCCAAGCTGGGTGATCCGGTGAAGGCCCAGTCACAGCTCGATTGGCTGCAAGCGCGGTCCACCGCCTGCGGCGGAACCTGCGCTGAAAAGGCCGTGATTGAGCAGGGCCTCAGCGAAGTGAAAGCCGCAATCGCCGCTGGCAAACAGGCGCGGATTGAACGCCTTGACCTGCAAACCTTCGCCTCCGCCGCGCACGGCGATCAAGCCTATATCGCCGCCGTTTCGCTGATCAACGAGCAGCGATATGGCGAGGCTATTCTTGCGCTCAAAGCCGCGCAGCGGGCCTTCGGCCCGCACCCAGATCTGCTAACCTATCTGGGCTTCGCCAATCGCAAACTGGGTCGTTACGACATGGCCGAAGGCTACTACAAGGCCGCCCTCGCCATCGCACCGCAGCACCTGGGCGCTATCGAGTATTCCGGCGAGATGATGTTGGAACGCGGTGACGTGGCCGGAGCCAAGCAGATGCTGGCGCGGCTCGATCGGATCTGCACCTTTGGCTGCGCCCAATCCGACGAATTGCGCCGCTGGATCGAACGTGGCCCTGATCGGGGATGATCCGCCGGGCGGTGCTGCTGCTGGGGGCGACCTGCGCCGCGCTGGCAGGCGCAGCTGATCACGCGCCGCTGCCAATGGCATCGCGGTGGACCGCGCCGGATCAGCTTCAGGCCGATCTGACCCGCGAACCTGGTGATTGCCTGACTGCGCCTACTGACCCGGCCCAAGCCCGCAGCATAGCAATCGGTGCAGCCGCATTCCGCGCGCCGCTGCTGCTGGGCGGGCAGGCCGCGCGGTCGGGCTTGTCTTGCAACAGTTGCCATCGCGCCGGGCATGACAATCCGGCCTTTTCCTATCCCGGCCTCAGCGGCGCGCCGGGCACCGCAGATGTCACCGCATCGCTGTTCAGTTCGCACCGCGGCGATGGGCAGTTCAACCCCAAGCCGATTCCCAATCTCAGCGGCGACAAGGCCCTGCTCAAAATTGATCAAAGCTTGCTCGGCGGTAATCTGGAATCCTTCATTCTGGGCCTGATCACGCAGGAGTTCGATGGCCCCACCCCTAGCCCAGCGGTGTTGACCGGACTTGCGAGCTTTGTCCGCGCGCTCAGCCCGCAGGCCTGCCGGGCGCCCGCGCGGATCGATTTGGCCAGCGCATTGGCGCGGATCGATACGGCGCTGGATCTGGCCACGCGCAGCGCACAAAACGGCGATGGCGCAACGGCAGCATTGCTGATTTCTTCTGCACGCTCGCAGATGCAGCTGATCGACGAACGCTATCCCGCCAGCCTCAGTCGCAGCGCCGCACCGCTGCGACAAGCGGCCGCTCGTCTGGGCGCAATCGAACGCCAGATAACCAGCGATCCAGCGGGCGCGCTGACCGAACTGGGGCACTGGCGGAGCGCCGAACCGAAATGGAAGCGACCTTTGCAAGTCAGCGAAGCCAAGTCACTTTACAATCCGTCTGTGCTGACACGGTGGCTCTTGCCGCGCTGATAGCGCAACTGAGCTCGGCCCTATCGATTGCATCTTGCAATCTGATCACCACAGACCGACATAGACCGCAAGTTAATCGATCAATTAAGGGAGATTCGGCGATGCGCGAGCTGCTGCAACATTATATCGACGGCAAATGGGTCGATAGCGAAGGCGGCGCCCGCCGCGAAGTCATCAACCCCGCCACCGAAGAGGCCTGCGCGGTCATCTCGGTCGGGACCAAAGCCGATGTCGACAAGGCCGTTGCTGCTGCCCGCCGCGCGTTCAAATCGTGGAGCCAGACCACCCGCGAAGAACGTCTCGCCGTAATGGGCCGGATCGTCGAAGAGTACAAAAAGCGCGGGTCCGATTTGGCCGCCGCGATGGCCGAGGAAATGGGTGCGCCGATTTCGTTTGCCGGAACTGCGCAGTTTGGCGCCGGGATCGGCGGCTTTATCAGCACGATCGAAGCGCTGAAGACTTTCAATTTCATGGAAGACGGTCCGGGTTACAAAGTGGCTTATGAACCGATTGGCGTGGTCGGGATGATCACCCCGTGGAACTGGCCGCTCAATCAGATCGCGCTGAAAGTCGCCCCGGCTTTGGCTGGCGGTAACACCATGGTGCTCAAGCCTTCGGAAGAATGCCCAACCAACGCCAAGATTTTCGCCGAAATCCTCGATGCGGCAGGTGTCCCGCCGGGCGTGTTCAATCTGGTTCAGGGCGACGGGCCAACCACCGGCAACGCTATTTCGAGCCATCCCGATATCGAGATGGTCAGCTTCACCGGATCGACCCGCGCCGGGATCGCCGTGGCGATCGCCGCTGCACCAACCGTCAAGCGGGTCCATCAGGAGCTGGGCGGCAAATCGCCCAATCTGGTCCTGCCCGATGCCGATCTGGCCGCGCACCTGCCCGCCGTGGCGATGGGCCCGCTGATTAACACCGGTCAATCGTGCATTTCGCCGACCAAGGTGTTGACCGCCAAAAACCGGGAGGCCGAAGTCGTCGGGTTCTACAAGGCGATGTATTCAGCAACACCGGTTGGTGATCCGATGACTGAGGGTAACCACCTCGGTCCCGTGGTCAACAAAGCGCAGTATGACAAGATCCGCGAACTGATCCAGTCGGCGATTGATGAAGGCGCGGTGCTGGAAACCGGCGGCACCGATCTGCCCGCCGGGGTCAACCGCGGCTATTACATCCAGCCGACAGTATTTTCGGGCGTGACCCCCGATATGCGGATTGCGCAGGAAGAGATCTTTGGGCCGGTGGCCACGATCCTGACCTATGACACGCTGGAAGACGCAATCGAGCTGGCCAATGCCACCGAATACGGCCTGTCCGCCGCCATCACCGGCGATCCGGCGAAAGCTGCTGGCGTGGCATCACAGCTGCGCGCCGGTATGGTCGCGATCAACAACTGGGGGCCGACGCCAGGCGCTCCGTTTGGCGGCTACAAGCAGTCCGGCAACGGCCGCGAAGGCGGGCTTGCTGGGCTGAAAGACTTCATGGAAATGAAAGCAATCTCGGGCCTGCCGGCCTGATCTTGCGCGCGTTGCGGCCGTGCTGGAGGGGCTGACATTCGGATGGCGGACGGCGGTTTTGACCGTTGCTGCCATCCAGCTTCTACTGTTGGCCGCCGCGCTGGGCAAAACAATCACCAACCGCGCCGCCAACCGAGTGTTGGCGGCGTTGTTGTGTGTGCTGACCGGGATGATCATGCCATGGCTGGTTGGGTTCGCCGGGTTTTATGACAAGTGGCAGTGGCTGACCTTTGCGCCGTTCCAGATCACTTTGGCGGTAGCGCCGCTGGGCTGGCTGTACCTGCGTAGTCTGACCGAAAGTGCGTTGCCGCCGGGTTGGCACAAACACCTCGCCCCGGCGCTGGTCCAGTTCGCCTTTCTGGCCGGCAGTTTTGCCCTGCCGCTGGAAACCAAGTTGCGCTGGGCAGAAACCGCCTTTCGGCCTTACGAGGCGATCACCGCGCTTACCTTGCTCGTCCAGGTGGCGTGTTACGGGCGCGACGCGGCCCGGCGGCTGGCGGATTACCGAACATTACTCGGGGATCATGTCGCCGATACGCACCGCTACGCCGCGCGCTGGCTCAGCGCTGCATTGGTGGCGCTGGCTGGACTGTTTGCGGTCTGGGCCGTCTATCTGGTCTGGGATCTGGTCAGCCCGCTGGGGTATAAGGGTCTGATGGGGCTCTATCTCGCGCTGGCCGCCGCGGCGCTGTTTTTGGGCGTTGAAGGCTGGCGTCATTCCGCTTTGCCTTATCCCCGCCGCGCTGACTTGATCCTCGCCCCTGTCCCTGATCCGCGCGATTGGGCCGCGCTGGGCCGCGAATGGGCCGAACGGGTTCGCTCCGAAAGTTGGGCTCGCGATCCCGAACTGACGCTGGCCCGGTTGGCTCGGAGACTTGGCACCAACACCGGCTACCTCAGCCGGGCGATCAACACCGGCCTTGGCACAAATTTTGCCAGCTTCATTGCCAGCAGCCGCGCCGAAGCGGTGGCACAGCGGCTGCGCGGCGGCGATAGCGCCGACCTGCTGACAATTGCGCTAGAGGAAGGTTTCGGATCGAAAGCCAGTTTCAATCGCGCATTTGCCGGAGCACTCGGCATGGCCCCCTCGGCTTTCCGGCGGCAGGTCTCAAAAGCCGAAAAAGTGCGTCGAAACGGAAATTGAGGCGCGCCGAACTGCATTGCTGGTTAGCACCGTGGGATGGACAGACGGACATTGCTTCACACCGCCGCGCTCGGCGGCATTGCGCTTGGCTCAGGCTTATCGCAGCCAGCACACGCAGTGACCGGCTCGCTCGATGATCTGACTATCATCCGCCGCGCGCTCGATCTGCATCCGGGATTATATCGCTATCAATCACCCGCGCAGTTCCAGCACCGCTTCGCCGTCTTCGCCCGCGAATGGGCTGCACGGCCCGCTCTGGAAAAGCGCTTCCTCGCGCTTTCGCGGCTTACTGCACAGGTCCGCTGCGGGCATACCCAGTGCAATCCGTTCAACCAGAGCGACACGGTCGTCGCCGCCTTGTTCGATCGGCCCACGCGGCTGCCCTTTGCTTTCCGGTGGCTGCGCGAGGGCATGGTTGTTAGCGGAGACAGCGGCGCCGCTAACGGGATCGCGCTGGGCAGCATCATAGAACGATTGAACGGCCAGGCCCCGCGCCAGATCCTCGCCGCGCTGCTGCCCTACGCGCGCGCTGATGGCAGCAATGACGCCAAGCGCATCACGCAAATGGAAATGCGCGGCGATCAGGAGTTCGAAGCGTTCGATATCTATCAGGGCCTGCTGTTTCCCCCCGGTCCAGATGGGCACCGCGCCGAATGGCGTGATCCCGCAGGCAAGCGACACGCGGCGGTGCTCCCGGCGATCCGCTATGCCGCGCGCAACGCACTGTTCCCGAAACCCGCTGAGAACGGACCGATCTGGGACTGGACGGTCGGCAGCGATGGCATCGCGCTGCTAACCATGCCGAGCTGGGTCACCTACCGGGGCGATTGGGACTGGCGCGGCTGGCTGACCGAGCGGCTCGCCACACTCGGCAGCGCGCGCGGGCTCGTCATCGATATCCGCCGCAACGAAGGCGGGACCGATTGCGGGACCTGGCTGCTGCAGCACCTGATCGACCGACCGTTTCATCCGCTGCGTTACATCAACCGCGTCCGATTCCGCGAAGTCGCCCCAGACCTGACGCCTTACCTGACGACCTGGGACCGCAGCTTCCGCACGCTCGGCGTCGGGGCGCAGGATGGCGGTGACGGATTCTACACGCTTGCGGGCGACGAGGACGAACACCGCATCGACCCGCTGCTGCCGCGCATCCCGGTTCCGGTGGCGGTGTTGGCCAGCCCGATCAATAGCTCGGCTACTTTCAGCTTCCTGCGCCGCCTGCGCGAGGCCAAAGTCGCGCGGACGTTCGGCGGCCCCAGTGGCGGCAATCTGCGCGGGATCAATGGCGGTGCAATGTTCTTTGTGCGGCTACCGCAGAGCGGCCTTGAATTCGATTTGCCGCTCAAAGGCTATTTCCCTGAGCGCCAGCAACCCGATGCGCCGGTGCAGCCCGATGTCGCGGTGACCAACACCGCCGCCGACATCGCCGCCGGCTATGACCGCGTGCTGGAAGCGGCCCGCGCACAGCTGCTGAAAGGCTGAAGCCAGGGCTTGACGAAATAGCCACCTTTCCATATTTTGATATTTATCGAAACATGGAAAGGTGGCTGATGCAGCCCGATGCCGTAGTCCGTTCGCTGGGCGCGTTGGCGCAGGAGCACCGGCTGGCGGCCTATCGCCTGCTGGTTCAGGCCGGGCCCGATGGCTTGGCAGCGGGCGCCCTGGCGGACGCGTTGCAGGTGCCAGCCTCATCGCTCAGCTTCCACCTTGCGCAGTTAAGCCACGCTGGCCTCGTCAGCCACCGCCGCGCCAGCCGCTCGATCATCTATGCCGCGGATTTTGGCGCGATGAACGGGCTGCTGTCGTACCTCAGCGAAAACTGCTGCGCCGGGGATGGATGTTGAGCGACCGCATGAAGCAGCGCTTGTGGGCCGAAGCACTTGGCAGCTTTTTCCTGTTCGCCACGGTGGTCGGATCGGGGATCATGGCCGAGCAACTGGCGGGCGGGAACGTCGCGGTGGCCTTGCTCGGCAATACGCTCGCCACTGCGGCGATGCTGTTCGTGCTGATCACGATGCTGGGGCCCGTATCGGGGGCGCATTTTAATCCGGCGGTCAGTCTGGTGATGCGGTTGCGCGGGGATTGCTGCTGGACCTGGCTGACCGCCACCGTGGCGGCGCAATTGTTCGGCGGCGTCTTAGGCGTGTGGGCCGCGCACGTGATGTTCGATCTGCCGGTGCTGCAGGTGTCGGCGAAACTGCGCGATGGGCCGGGACAATGGCTGAGTGAGTTCATTGCCACTTTTGGACTGATCACCACGATCCTGCTGACTGCGCGGCACCGCCCGGCGGCAGTTCCAGCCAGTGTCGCGCTGTACATCGCGGCGGCCTATTGGTTCACCGCCTCAACCAGCTTTGCCAACCCGGCGATCACCATCGCCCGCAGCCTGACAGACAGCTTTGCCGGGATCGCCCCGGCCAGCGTCCTGCCGTTTATCGCCGCGCAGCTTGCCGGCGCGCTGGCGGCGCATTGGTTCGAAAAATACGTAATAATCGATGGTTAACTTACCCGGTACTGTTCCTGCACGCCGGGCACGCCGTCTTTGGTGCTGCCGTCGATTGGCGGAACTTCGCGCCGGTTAAGCGATGTGGCGACCGCGATCAGCTGGTCTTGCTCGGCCTCGCTCAGCCGCGACCAGCCCTGACGACTGAGCCGTTCCATCGGGCGATAGCGGACCTTGTACTGCATCCGGGCCGAACCCTGCACCCAATAACCGAGGTATACGTACGGCAGCTCTTCCGCACCCGCGCGGCGGATATGATCGAGGATGATGTAATTTCCCAGCCCTTCGCGGCCCGGATGATCGGGCTGGTAAAAGCTGTAGATCATCGACAGACCATCGCCCTGCCGGTCGGTCAGGCAGGCTGCGACCAGGCGGCCGGGGGTGCCATCAGAGGTCGGTTCGCGGTATTCGATCACCCAGCTGTCCACGGGCGTGTGCTCGACCATGTCGGCAAAATCGACCTCGTCCATGCTGGTCATCCCGCCGCCGGGGTGCCGCTGGCCTAGGTAATCCTGCAGCAGGTCAAACTGTTCGGCAGTCGACCAAGGGCGGCAGACCGTCGCGACCAGATCGGAATTACGCTTCAGAGTGCGCTTTTGGCTGGCCGAAGCACGAAATTCTGCTGCCACCACCCGCACCGAAACGCAGGCCTGACAATCAGCGCAGCTGGGCCGATAGGCGACTGTCTGGCTGCGGCGAAACCCGATCCGGCCGAGCGCGTCATTCAATTCGTCCGCGTGCGGCCCTTTGAGCTCGGTGAACACCTTGCGCTCCATCCGCCCGGGCAGATAGGGGCACGGGCTAGGGCTCGTGACGAAAAACCGGGGAAAGCGAACAGGTGCGGTCACGCTAGATCAATCCATCCCAAAGCTTCGAAGTCGGTTCACTATGCATGGGCAGCGGCAGCGTTGAAAGAACTTTAACCACGAATGGCGGATGGGCCTGTGCGATTATGCACAGGGCGGAACGCCCTGCCCGCTGGCGTGCACAAAACGGGACAGGTCGGCGCACGCAGGTTAACCCGCCAAGCCGCCCCGCGACCGTAGCGAGAATCGCCTTGCCCCGCGCCGTGCAAGCGCCATACTGCCCCGCAAGAACACGGGGCCGCACCACAAAAGCATCGTAGCTGGCCCTGAGCCGTGCTGCGGCGGAGTATTCGGGCGAGCATGGCAGGGCCAGACATCTTCCTCTCCTACAACCGCGAGGATGCGGGCGTGGCCTCGCGCTTTGCCGAGGCTTTTGCCGCAGAGGGACTCAACGTCTGGTGGGACACCGCGCTGCGCTCTGGCGAGGCTTATGACGAGGTGACCGAAGCGGCCTTGCGCGCAGCCAAGGCTGTGGTGGTGCTGTGGTCCCCGCGTTCGGTGGTTTCCCGCTGGGTGCGGGCGGAGGCGACGATTGCGGACCGGTGCAAGACTCTGGTGCCGGTGACGATCGAGCCCTGCGAACGCCCGATTATGTTCGAACTGACCCAGACGGCGGACTTGTCGCACTGGACTGGAGATGCGGGGGACCGGGCTTGGCAGGCGCTCCTCAGCGATGTGCGGCGGTTTGTCGGGCGCGAAGTTGTTGCCGCTCCGATTATCGACACCCTCGAACCAGCCCCCGCCAAACCCGGAGAGCGCGGCGGGGCGCCTTCGCTTGCGGTGCTACCATTCACCAATCGCTCGGGCCTCGCGGAAGACGAGGTGTTCGCTTTCGGGATGGTCGAGGATCTGATCGATGCGCTGTCGCAGGGAGTCAATGTCCGGGTGATATCGAGTTCCTCGACCGCGCGGTTCCGCAGCGGGGCCTTGCCCGATGTCGAGGCGATGGGGCGCGAGCTTGGAGTCCGCTATCTGTTAGAAGGCAATGTCCGCCGCACGGGTGCGCACTTGCGGGTGACGGCGCAGCTGGTCGATGCCTCCAGCGGCGAAATCCTCTGGTCGCAGAAGTTCGACCGGCCCTTGGCGGAATTGGCAGCCTTGCAAGAGGAGCTGATCGAAGAGCTTGCCGCGCATCTCGGCACCCAGTTCATTCGCGCCGAAATGGAACAGGCGCTCAAGAAGCCTGGCGATCATACCGCGTGGGAATGCACCATGCGTTCGCTCGCGGCAGTCCGGCAATTTACCGGCGAATCGTTGTTCCGCGCGATCGAAGAAGCGAGCCGCGCGGTCGCCATCGCACCCGACTATGGCCTGGCTCATGCCATGCTCGCGAACCATTCGGCGCTTGCCTACACCTATCTCAGCCCCGACGATCCTGCAGAGGTCGCGAGGATCAGGCACCACATCGATCGCGCACTGACCTGCGATGGCGAGAACGCCGCCGTGCTGAGCCACGTCGCGGACGCGTTGTGCTTTACTGGTCAAGCGGCGGAAGGGCTGCGCCGCGCCCGGCGGGCGATTGCGATCAGCCCCGGTTACGGGTATGCGCATCTGACTGCAGGCATGGCCTGCGCAATACTCGACAAGCCCGAAGCGGCGCTTGCCCACCTTGCCGATTTCAGCCGGATTGAACCCCATTCGCCCTATCAGCATTTTGCTTATGTGTGGCAAACTGGCGCCTATATGCAGCTTGGCGACTGGGCGGCGGCAGAAGCCGCTTTTGACGCCTGCCTGACGGTAAATCCCGATGCCAATTTCGCTTTTTGCCAGAAAGCCATCGTCGTCCGCCGTGTTGGCCGGAGCGACGAGGCGCACCAGCTGATGCTTGAGGGCCGACGCCGCGAACCCGAAGTAACGTTGGCTCTGTGGGAGCTGCGCCTTAACCGCTGGCACGGCAACGCCCAGGTGTTGGACGAATCGCTCACCGGCATCCGCGCGCTGTGGGCGGAGACGGAAGCCGCCTAACCCAGCTCCACCTGATCCACCGCATAGCCCTTGGCCCGCAAGGTCGCGACCAGCGCGTCGAGTTGCTCTTTATCGCGGGCTTCGCATTCGATGTCGGCGGTCAGGCCTTTGGCGGGCAGATGCGTGAAGATCCGCTGGTGGTAGATTTCGATGATGTTGACGTTGTGCGCGTCAAATTCGCGCATCACTTTGAACAGCGCGCCGGGCCGGTCCTGCAGGGTCAGCCGCAGCCGGGCTAGGCGGCCTGAACGAGCCAAATCGCGGAGCAACACATTGGCGAGCAGCCGCGTATCGATATTACCGCCGCAGATCGGGATGCCGATTTTGCGGCCTTTAAAGCGTTCGGGATAGGCCAGCACCGCCGCCAGCCCCGCTGCCCCGGCGCCTTCGGCCACGGTCTTTTCGATTTGCAGCAGCAGCGAGACCGCCCCTTCCAACGACGCTTCGTTGACCAGCAGGATATCGTCGAGCAGGCCTTCGAGCGTCTTTGAGGTGAAAACCCCCGGCTCCTTGACGGCGATGCCTTCAGCCAGCGTATCGCCGCCGCACGGCAGGTTAGTGCCTTTGAGGCGGTTATACATCGAAGGGAACAGTTCGGCCTCGACCCCGATCAGGCCGATATCGGGCTTGATCGCACGGGCTGCGACCCCCATTCCGCTGGCCAGACCGCCCCCGCCAATTGGGATCACCAGCATATCGAGTTCGGGCACCTGATCGAGCATTTCCAGCGCGACTGTGCCCTGCCCGGCGGCAACGTGGGGGTCGTCGAACGGGTGCACAAACGTCAGCCCCAGTTCGTCTTCCAGCGTGCGGGCATGGGCATAGGCCTCATCAAAGCTCTCCCCATGCAGGACCACTGTTCCGCCCAGCACTTCGGTTTGCATCGCTTTCACCGTGGGGGTGTTGCGTGGCATCACGATAGTCACCGGGACACCCAGACGGGCGCCGTGATAGGCCAGCCCCTGAGCATGGTTCCCGGCCGACGCGGCAATCACCCCGCGGTTAAGCCGGTCGCCGCCCAGCAGCAGCATCGCATTCAGCGCGCCGCGCTCTTTATAGGCGGCAGTGAATTGCAGGTTTTCAAACTTCAGCCAGATATCCGCGCCGGTGATCGCCGACAGCGTCCGGCTGTAATCCATCGCGGTATTGACCACCGCGCCTTCGATCCGCGCGGCGGCGGCGCGAACATCGGCAAGGGTCAGCAGACTGGCGGGGTTTTGGGCTGGCTGGGTCATCGTTGCGGGCACTAAGCGAAAGCAGCGCCATTGCAAACCGCCAAGTTCCCGCCCTTCACTCCGGTGTTCAAATTCGGGGCCAAGCTGACAAGCAACACCAGCCAAATGTTTGGAAGCATCTGCAGACAATTTTCGGTCAATCTCGAATACAACTGACCTTGCTGCGCCTTGGCCGGTAACCTACACACCGGTCTATGATCCTTCGCCAAGCTCAGGACGTTCGGTAGATGTCACATGTATCCTTCCTCGGCCTTGGCGTGATGGGCGGCGCAATTGCGCGGCATATCGGCGCGGCCGGTCACCAGCTGACCATTTATAACCGCAGCCCCGAACGCGCCGCGCGCTGGCAGGAAGCCAACCCCGGCCTTGCGTCACGGATCGCCGCCAGTCCGGCCGAGGCCGCAGATGGCGCTGACGTGGTGCTGACCTGCGTGGGCAATGACGATGATCTGGCCGACGTTGTGCTGGGTCCGACCGGCGTATTTTCCACCATCCGCCACGGCGCCACTTTCATCGATCACACCACCGTATCGGCCCGGATCGCCCGGCAGATCGCGGTTGAGGCGCGCGATCTTGAAGTGCACTGCGTCGATGCCCCTGTCACTGGCGGACAGGCCGGGGCCGAAACCGGCAAACTGACCGTGATGTGCGGCGGCCGGGCCGAGGCAATCGCTGCGGCCAGCCCGGTGATGGAAGCTTATACCAAACGGATCGTCCATGTCGGCAAGGCCGGGTCCGGGCAGACTACCAAGATGGTCAACCAGATCGCCTTTTCCGGCATCCTCGCCAGCCTGTCCGAAGCCCTGCGGTTTGCCGAAGCTGCGCACCTTGATCTCGACCGGGTCTATGAGGCCATTTCGGGCGGGGCCTCGCAAAGCTGGCAGATGGACAACCGCTGGCACACTATGGCCAAGGACGAATTTGACTTTGGCTTTGCGGTCGATTGGATGCGCAAGGATCTGGGGCTGACGCTGGAAGAAGGCCGCTCGCTCAGCGTGTCGCTGCCAGTCACGGCGCTGATCGATCAATTTTATGCCGAGGTTCAGGCGCTGGGCGGCGGGCGGCAGGATACGTCTGCACTCGTGCGCCGCTTGCCACGAAGGGGAAAAGTGTGATGCGTTTGTTGTTGGTCGGCGCTGCAGCCTTAGCCCTGTCCGTCTCCGCCCCGGCGCTTGCCGATACGCTGGTCGATAATGTCGACGGCATGACGATTGACGCAACCGGCGCGATGGACCGGTTCACCGGCATCATCATCGGCAACGATGGCCGGATCAAGCAGGTCCTGCGGCGCGGCGACAAGCGTCCCGACCGGCCCGATTACAAGGTCGATGGCAAAGGCCGGGTCATGCTACCCGGCATGATCGACAGCCATGGCCATGTGATGAGCCTCGGCTTTTCGGCGCTGACGCTCGATCTGTCTCCCGCCCGTTCTTTGCCCGAGGCGCTGGCGATGGTCGGCGCCTATGCCAAGGCCCACCCTGAACGTCCGTGGATCATTGGGCGCGGCTGGAACCAGGAACTGTGGCCCGAAAAACGCTTTCCCACCGCGGCTGAACTTGATGCCGTAGTGCCGGATCGGCCGGTCTGGCTGGGGCGGGTTGATGGCCATGCCGGCTGGGCTAATTCCAAAGCGTTGGCGCTATCGGGCGTGACAGCGCTGACCAAGGATCCGGTTGGCGGCAAGATCGAACGGATTGCCCCGGGCGGCAAGCCTGCTGGCGTGCTGATCGATAACGCGGCGGATCTGGTCGACCGCAAGGTTCCCCAACCCCGCCCCGAAGACCGCGATCTGGCGCTGCACAAGGCCCAAGACATTCTGCTGTCCAAAGGCGTCACTGCGATTGCCGATATGGGCACCACGATCGAGGATTGGCAGACTTTCCGCCGCGCGGGTGATACCGGGCGGCTCAACATCCGGATCATGGCCTATGCCGGCGGGACCGATCAAATGTCGCTGATCGGCGGGCCCGGGCCAACCCCATGGCTGTATGATGACAAGCTGCGGCTTAATGGGGTCAAACTGTACGTCGACGGGGCACTGGGATCACGCGGGGCCAGTTTGAAAGCGCCCTATGCCGATGCTCCGGGCACCAAAGGGCTGCGGATTACCAATGACACCCAGCTCAAAAACCTGATGAGCCGCGCCGCGCTCGATAAATTTCAGGTCGCGGTCCACGCCATTGGGGATGAGGGCAACGCGGTGGTCCTCTCGGCAATCGAAGACCTCAGCCTGACCTATACCGGGGATCGGCGCTGGCGGATCGAACACGCGCAGGTGATCGCACCCGCTGACATCCCCCGGTTCGGCAAGCACGGCATCATCGCCTCGATGCAGCCAGTCCACCAGACCAGCGACCGGCAGATGGCCGAAAAACGGCTTGGGCCTGGGCGGCTGGCCGGGGCCTATGCCTGGAAATCAGTCCAAGCCAGCGGGGCGAAAATCGCTTTCGGTTCAGACGTTCCTGTGGAAGTTTCGGACCCGTGGGCAGGCTGGGCTGCCGCAATCAGCCGAACCGGGCCGGACGGGCAACCACTGGGCGGATGGCAACCGCAGGAACGGGTTAGCCGCGAGGAAGCCTTTGCTGCCTACACTTCAAACGGGGCCTACGCCGGATTTGCCGAGGGCCGCTTTGGCCGGATAGTGGTGGGTGAACGCGCCGACTTCCTGTTCACCGACCGCGATCCGTTTCTGGCCACACCGGCCGAGCTGGCCGCGACCAAAGTCATCGAAGTGTGGGTTGGCGGACGCAAGGTGTGGGAAGCGAAGTAGGGCTAAGTGGGCATTTCGGCTGACGTATCCTCGACCGTTGTGTCAGGCTTCACCCCCCGCCGATCACTGAACCACATCACCACCAGCGCGCCTTCGAACAGCAGCATCAGCGGGATCAGCAGTAGCAGCTGCGAGACAACATCGGGCGGAGTCACCACCGCGGCAAAAATCGCCATGGCCACAATCACATAGCGCCGCGCCGCGATCAGCTGGGCCCGGCTGACGATCCCGGCGCGGTTGAGCAGCAGTAGTAGAACCGGCAGCAGAAAACTGATCCCGAAAGCCAGGATAAACTGCATCACCAGACCAAGGTAGTTGCTGGTTCCTGGCAAGGCTTCCATCTGTAAGCCACCCTTTTCGCCTTCAAAAGTCAGGAAGAATTTGAAAGCGGTGGGCATGACCACATAGTAGGCCAGCGCCGCGCCAGCCGTAAACAGCACCGGGGTGGCCAGCAGGAACGGCAGAAATGCCTTCTTTTCCTTGTTGTACAGCCCCGGCGCGACAAACGCCCACAGCTGGTTGGCAATCACCGGAAACGCCAGGAAAAACGCCGCGAACATCGCCACTTTCAATTCCACGAAAAACGCTTCGTAGAGCTGGGTATAGATCAATTTGCCTTCGCCAGCCGGAAAGGCGGCGGTCAGCGGACGAACCAGAAAGCCGAAAATTTCGTCGGCAAAATAGATGCTGATCGTAAAGCCCAGCGCCAGCGCATAGACGCAGCGCAGCAGCCGGGTGCGCAGTTCGATCAGATGATCAAGCAGCGGCGCCTGCGTTTCGTCGATATCGCCAACCGAAAAAGCCATCAGGCCGGCGCCTTGGGTTTGCGGATTCGCTTGGTTTTGGGTGCCGGTTCGGCAGTGGCAGCTGGCTCAGCCGCAGCTGTGCCCGGATCCTGTCCGATCAGCGCTGCCTCTGCCGAAGCGGCGGGCGGATGGTCCGCCAGAATCGCCTCGTTCTGCTCGCGCCACTTCTTTTCCATCTCGTCTAACTCGGCCTCGCGGATCATGGTTTCCACCCCGGCGCGGAAGTGGCCCGAAACGCGGCGGATCTTGCCCATCCACTTGCCAGCCGTGCGCAGCGCCAAGGGCAAATCCTTGGGCCCGATCGCGACAATCGCGATCACCACTATCAGCAGCAGTTCTGAGGCACCGATATCAAGCATCACGCAATCCTGCCGTAATCCGGCCGGTTACGGCTGCTTCTGGTCCGTTGCGTCGATCACCGTTTCACCGCCACTCGTCGCTGAATTGGCCGCGGGCGGCGGCGGGATCTGGCTGGCGGGGGGCTGCGGCTTGACCTCTTCGCTCTCATTCAGGCCTTGCTTGAAGCTTTTGATGCCTTTGCCAAAATCGCCCATCATTTCCGAAATCCGGCCTTTGCCGAACAGCACCACCACAATCAGCAGCACGATCAGCCAATGCCCATAACCACCGAAACCCATTGTCTTCACTCCTGAATCAGGCGGCGGCGCGGGGCCGGTCGCCGGGGTCAACGCCCCTCATTTTCTAATGTAGGCCATCTGCCGCCAAGATGCGAGTCAGTCGGCGGGCTCTTCGTTTGCTTCATCGGCCCGCGACGCTTGGGCCACTTCCGGCACTTCCATCGCAGCGGCCAACGCATCCTCAACCGGATCGAGCAGCCCGGCGGCGCGCAGCTCGTCGAGTCCTGGCAGATCGCGGCGGCTGTCCAGCCCGAAATGCGTCAGGAAATCAGCGGTCGTGGCATAAATCACCGGGCGGCCCGGGACTTCGCGGCGTCCGGTGACCCGCACCCAGCCCGCCTCCATCAGCACATCGAGCGTGCCTTTGGCAGTCTGAACCCCGCGGATCGCTTCAATCTCGGCCCGGCTGACCGGTTCGTGATAGGCGACGATCGCCAGCACTTCGGTGGCCGCGCGCGACAGGCGGCGGTTTTCCTCGCGCTCGCGCCGCAACAGGTGGGCAAGGTCTGGCGCGGTCTGAAAGTGCCAGCGCTTGCCGCGCTCAACCAATTGCACCCCGCGTGTCCGATAGGTTTCTTGCAGCAGCGCCAGCGCGGGTTTCACATCAGCCCCGCCAAGGTGGACCGAAATCGCCTCCGCGCTCATCGGTTCTAGCGCCGCGAACAGCGCAGCTTCGACCGCGCGAACCAGATCATCCGGGCGGGTTGCAGGTGCGCCGGTCACGCCTTGATCCCGCGCAGCATCAGCGGGCCAAAAGTGCGGTCCTGCTGCAATTCAGCCTTGCCCAGCCGCGCCAGTTCGAGCGCCGCGACAAAGCTGGAAGCCATGGCCGATCGGCGCAGTTTCGGATCAGCATGAGGCGGCAGGAAATCGCGCAGCTCCATCCAGTCGAGATTGACGCCGAGCATCGCTGAGACTCGGCTGAGCGCCGAATCGAGCGTCATCACCATCCGGTCTCGGACCATATGGACCACTGGCGCGGTCCGCGCCTTGACCTGACCATACGCCTGAACCAAAGCGAACCAATCGCACTGCCACAGGTTTTTGCGGTCAATCCGCAGGCCTTCCGGCGCGCCGCGCACAAACACGTCGCGCCCTAACCGGTCCCGGGCCAGCACCCGCGCGGCGGCATCGCGCATCGCCGCCAGGCGCTGCAACCGCAGTTGCAGACGCAGCGCCAGTTCTTCAGGAGACGGGTCTTCCTGCTCTTCGCGCGGCAGCATCAGTGCGGATTTGAGGTAGGCCAGCCAGGCTGCCATCACCAGATAGTCCGCCGCCAGTTCCAGCCGCAGCGCCTCGGCCTGTTCGATATAGCTCAGGTACTGATCGACCAGATCGAGGATCGACAGTCGCCGCAAATCAACCTTTTGCCGCCGCGCCAGATCGAGCAGCAGATCAAGCGGGCCTTCCCAGCCATCAAGCTCAAGGTAGAGCGCAGCATCGTCCGTGGCGGCCGCGCCGATCCCTGACCATTCCGCGCCGGGCAAAGACAGCTCGGGGGAGTCAACGAGGCCATTCATGCTTCGGCACCCACCAGCGCCAACAGCGCATCGCGCTTGGCGGTCAACGCGGCATGATCGCCTTCCGCCCCATCCAACCGAGTGAAGGACAAGGCCCGCTCCAGCCGCTCGGCAGCTTTGGGCGAAAGTGCAGGCAGCGCGTCACAGATCCCGGCCATGTCATCCGCTTTGGCCCAGCAGTTCAGCGCGATATCACAACCCGCCGCCACGGCTTTGGCGGCGCGTTCGGGCACGGTGCCGGACAAGGCCTCCATATCGAGATCATCGGTCATCAACAGGCCATCAAAGCCGATCCGGTTGCGAATGATTTCCTGAATGATAAACGGCGATTGCGTGGCCGGATTTTCGCTATCCCAAGCGGTGAATTTGAGATGCCCGGTCATCCCCGTTGGCGCATCATTCAGCGCGCGGAACGGGGCCAGATCGGCTTGCAGATCGGCTTCGCACTCGGTCACCGTGGGCATCGCCTTGTGCGTGTCGCAGTGGGTGCGTCCGTGGCCCGGCAGGTGCTTGATCGTACCCGCCACTCCGGCCCGGCCCAGCCCATCGAGCACTGCGCGGCCAATTGCAGCAACCCGCAGCGGCTCGTAGCCATAGGCCCGGTCGCCGATCACATCGTGCGCGCCGGCCTGCCGGACATCGAGCACCGGGGCATGGGTGCAGGTGATCCCGGCTTCGGCCAGATCGATCCCCAGCGCTTCGGCATTGGCACGGGCCGCCTCGATCGCACTGGCCGGGGCCAGTTCATAAAGTCGGCCAAACGCCGCGCCCGCTGGATAAGCTGGCCAGACCGGCGGCTTCATCCGCTGGACCCGCCCGCCTTCCTGATCGATCGTAACCAGCAGCCGGTCACGCCCATGAATGTTGCGCAATTGATCGGTCAGCGCGCGCAGCTGCGCCCGGCTTTCCACATTGCGGCCAAAGATGATGTAGCCCGCCGGATCCGCCTCACGGAAAAAGGCGCGCTCATCAGCGGAGAGGACCAGACCGGACAGGCCAAAGATTGCAGGTGTCATAACGCCCTGAAAGTCGCACTGCGGCGGCGCTTGTGCAAGCGCCGCCGGTGCAATCCGTGTGGATTATCCGTTTACTTGACCATGCACTGCAGGCCCGCCGCCTTCAACTTGCCGCACAGCGCGGTCGCCGTAGCAGCATCGGGGGCGACGGCCTGGAGCCGGTAGATCGTGCCGTTATCGGCAGTCCCGGCGACAACCCGGTGCGAAACGCCCGAAAGCACGCCTTTGGATTTGCCGACCAGCTTTGACCATTCGGCCTCCGCGGTATCTTTTGAGGAATAGGCCCCCACCTGAACCCCTACTCCGCCGGTCGGTGCAGCGCCTTGCCCGACATTGACGCCGGGTTTAGCCGCCGCATCAGCATTGGTTGCAGCCGGAGCTGGAGCGGCTTTTTCAGCGCCGCCCAATTGGGCCGGGCGGTTTTGGCCTTCGGACACGGCAAAGCTCGAATCGCCGGTGCCGTCAAACTGCTTGCCGCCCGGATCCTTTGGCGCTTCCTTATAGGGCTGGCCATCGGCCTGAATCAGGCTGCCGTCGGCGGTCAGCGCTGGATCAGGGCTGCGGTGGGTGGCCCACCAGATCGCGCCGATCAGCACGGCCAGCGCCACCAGCCCCATCAGGACCAGCTTCATCATCCCGCTGGAATCGCTGCTTTCGTCAACGTAATCGTCGTCGCCAGCGCTTTCGAGCCAGGGCAGACGATCATCCTCGTCGGTCAAAGCCAGCTGTTCGGTTTCCAGCGGCTCGCCGTCTTCACCGTTCCACTCTTCGCCTTCGCGTGTGCCGTCGATGCCCATAGCTACATTTCCTCAACCGCCTCAACGCCCAGAATGGCGAGGCCGTTATGGATAAGTTGCCCGATTTGCGTGGCAAGATAAAGCCTTGCTGCGCTCAGTTTACCATTCTGTGCCACGATGAAGCGCTTTTCGGGCCGGTCGTTGCCGACATTCCAGTAAGCATGAAAGCCCCCGGCCAGTTCATAGAGGTAAAACGCCACCCGGTGCGGTTCGCGCGCCGCCGCCGCAGCTTCGACCAGCCGCGGGAATTGCGCGGCCAGTTTGATCAACTCCAGTTCCTCGTCCCCCAGCAGGTCCAGATCGGTATCGGCCGGGGCAAAGCCCTCGACAGCACCCTTGCGCAGGGTCGAGCGAATCCGGGCGTGAGCGTACTGGACATAGAACACCGGATTGTCCTTCGATGCTTCGACCACCTTGTCGAAATCGAAGTCCATCTGCGCTTCTGGCTTGCGGGTCAGCATGGTGAACCGGACAACATCTTTGCCAACCATTTCAACAACATCGGCCAGCGTAACGAAGTTTCCGGACCGCTTTGACATCTTGAACGGCTGGCCGCCCTTCATCAGCTGGACCATTTGCACCAGCTTGACTTCGAACGGTTTTGAGCCTGTTTCGCTCTGGGTCAGCGCGGCGACGGCGGCTTTGATCCGCTTGACCGTCCCGGCATGATCGGCGCCCCAGATGTCGACCAGCGCATCGGCGCTCTGGGCTTTCTGGAAGTGATAGGCGAGATCGGCGCCGAAATAGGTCCAGCTGCCGTCGCTCTTACGGATCGGGCGGTCCTGATCGTCGCCGAATTTGGTTGAGCGGAACAGCGGCAGTTCAACCGGCTCCCAATCATCGAGCGTCTTGCCTTTGGGCGCTTCGAGCTGACCATCATAGACCAGATCGTGCGCGCGCAGCCACGCTTCGGCGGCCTCTGGCTTGCCAGCGGCCTGCAATTCAGCCTCGGAACTGAACAGATCGTGCTGGACCCCCAGCAACGCAAGATCAGCCTTGATCTGCTCCATCATCGCCGCAACTGCGCGGGTCCGGAACAGCGCCAGCCATTCGGCCTCGGGCGCTGCTGCGTATTTGTTGGCAAATTCGGCTGCCAGAGCCTGCCCCACCGGGACCAGATATTCGCCCGGATAAAGCCCTTCAGGAATTGCACCGATCGCCTCGCCCAGCGCTTCGCGGTAGCGCAGGTGGACCGAGCGGGCGAGCACATCGACCTGTCCGCCTGCATCGTTGACGTAATATTCGCGGATCACCTTGTGCCCGGCCCATTCGAGCAAGGACGCCAAGGCATCGCCCACCACCGCGCCCCGGCAGTGGCCCATATGCATCGGCCCGGTTGGGTTGGTTGAGACATATTCAACATTAACGATCGATCCGCCGCCCATCCCCGAACGACCATAATTCGCCCCAGCCGCAGCAATCGCACGCAATTCGGCCAGCCACGCGTCCGCTCCGATCCGCAGGTTGATAAACCCGGGGCCAGCGATTTCAGCGGATGTCACCGCTGGCACCTTCAGCAATTCCGCCACCAGCGCCTCAGCCAGCGCGCGCGGATTGGTGCCAGCCGGCTTGGCCAGCACCATCGCCGCGTTGGTCGCCAGATCGCCGTGGCTGGGATCGCGCGGCGGCTCAACCGTGATCGCAGCGCGGTTCAGCCCGGCGGGAAGCGTCCCGGCGGCCTCCAGCGCATCAAGCGCGGCGGCGACGTGGGCTGAAAAGGCAGCGTAAAGCGTAATGGTCTTGGTCATGGCCGGGCGGTTAGCCGGTTTACGCAGAAAATGAAATCCTCCCCGAGTTTGCTCGAGGAGGATCCGTAACTATCGCGTCGCGTTATAAGTCAGCTGTTCCTGGCTCAGCTGGAAACCAACCAGCACTTCAAACGTCGCACGCATAATCGCGGCTTTCACGTCGGGCTGCGACAGTGGATCGATTGCGGCCTCATCCTCACCAGCGCGGCGGCGGCGGGTGATCCGTTCGCGGATTTCGGCGGGCAGGCTGGCTTCGGCCTTGTCAACATAGGCCCCGCCCGAGCTGGAGCCCTGAGCGCGTTCCTGACCATCGGCGAAGTTCAGCGTAACCTGGCCGACCCGCTTGGTCACCACGGCTTTGCCGCCGCGCAGTACGGTGATGAAATAGGGGATCGTTACGGTCCGCGCACCACGGGTATCGGTCCGCCGCGCCAACACGTCAAACCGGACGTTGGTGAACACCTTGTCACCCGAATCGTTGCATTCGCTGCGCACGTTGGTCATCGCCGCGACCACATCGACATTGGCCGCCGTGGTATCGCCCGGATTACGGAACAGAGTGATGTCGCCAGTGAAATCGGGGATCCCAACCGCCGGGCAGGCATTGCGGACCGCAGCAATGCCGACACCTTCATCTACCACAATATCCCCAGCAGCTTTGCAACCGGCCAAGGCTGCGGCAATCGTGAGGGCGGAAATCAGACGAAATCGAGCGGTCATTCGGGTATCCTTGGCTGAAGCCGTAATCTGTGTTGCGCCAGCCCTAGCGGCGCGCCGGGCAAAACGCTAGAGGCCGCATAATGAACGCCCCATTGCCAACCGCCGCTCAGCGCCCCTTGCGCCTTTTGCTTGCCGCCCCGCGCGGGTTTTGTGCTGGGGTCGACCGGGCAATCGATATCGTCGATCTGGCGCTGCAGCGTTATGGCGCGCCGGTCTACGTCCGCCATGAAATCGTCCACAACCGGTTTGTGGTCGATAGCCTGAAAGCCAAAGGCGCGATTTTCGTCGAAGAACTGGACGAAGTACCCGATGGCGCCCCGGTGGTGTTCAGCGCCCACGGCGTACCCAAAGCCGTACCAGCCGAAGCAACCACCCGCGGGCTTGATTGGCTCGACGCGACCTGCCCGCTGGTATCCAAGGTTCATCGCCAGGCCGAACGCCAGATCGAAGCCGGGCGGCATATCCTGTTCATCGGGCACAAGGGCCATCCCGAAGTGATCGGAACGCTGGGGCAGGTTCCCGAAGGCACGATCACGCTGATCGAAACGCTGGACGATGTTGCCTCGCTCGATTTCGCCGCAGGGTCACCGCTCGCTTTCCTGACCCAGACCACGCTTTCGGTTGACGATACCGCCGAAATCGTCGGCGCGCTGCGGGTGCGATTTCCGCAGATCGTCGGGCCCAAGGCCGAAGACATTTGCTACGCCACTTCCAACCGGCAGGCAGCGGTCAAAGCGATCGCACCAGAATGCCAGCTGGTGCTGGTGATCGGCGCGCCTAACAGTTCCAATTCGGTGCGGCTGGTCGAGGTGGCGCAGCGGTGCGGCGCGCGCGGGATGCTGGTCCAGCGCGGCGACGAAATCGCGTCTGAACTGCTGGATGGCGTCGACGTGCTGGGCCTCACTGCGGGCGCTTCTGCTCCCGACGAGCTGATCCGCGAAGTGATCGACCGGATTTCAGCGCTGCGTGATGTCACTGTCGAACAGGTGGTTACTGCCGAAGAAAAGATGGTGTTCAAACTGCCCCGGCAATTGACCGACTGATGGCGGTCTACACCCACCTCGCCGCCGAAGATCTGGCCGCGTTGATTGCCCATTTCGATGTCGGCGAACTGACCAGCGCCAAGG
>JAYURW010000103.1:0-6470 GCA_043756025.1 Novosphingobium sp.
GGCAAGTGCGAGATCCGCGTCCGCCAGCCAGTCCTGAAGGCGCTTCGACCAAAGCCCACTGGCAATATTGCGCAGCTCGCTGATCAGCAGGGTGTCGTCGTGCAGCGAAACGCCAGTGGCCAGCGTGCGGCTTAGGGCTTGAACCAGCGGTCGATGGATTTCCAAAGGCGCAAGCGCATTTCGGATCGGCCAAGCGATGTGATTGTAGGCGCGGGACCAATCCGAAGGAATGGGCTTAGCCAATCCATGGCGCTCGGCCAGAACGCCGTGAACCCGACTGATTTCAAGTCGCTCGGTATGATTTAAATCCGCAAGCAGTCGTTTCGAAACGTTGGGCCAGAAATCGGTTCCTGTGCCGCGATACTCATAGCCGACTTCCGTCAACGCAACCACCAGGGGCAGCGTTGTGCCAAGCCAGCCGGAACGCTCCATCCCGCAAAAGCGCAGATTTTGCCCCACAAGATCAAACAGGCGGTCGAGGTCGACTTTTTCGAGTCCGTGTTCAATCAGGAACACTATGCCGCCATCACGGCTTTGCCGCAACTTCGCGAAGTGATCTGCCAACGAGGCTTCGAGAGCGGAAAGGTCACCGAAAAAAGGGCTTCTCACGGAACGCAAAACTTTCGGTTGCCACGACGGTGACAGGGTTGACCGTGCATCGGCGTCTGTCAACGACAGTTTTCCTGTTCACCTTGAACAAGATATTGATTTGTGCCGCATTTTCGACGAGCCTTGCCTAAGATAGCAAGCGCGACGGTGAAGTATTGACGCAATCTTCGGTTTATCTGGCCTCCGGCAAGCAAGGTTCGGCTGCACACATTCCTGAGCAGTTTCTCGACGGGCAACCGTTGATTCCTTGCGCTTTCGGATTGGTTCGACAGCATGTTCACAATCGCGGTGGGGTGCATGTCGCTGAGCTTACCAAATGGATGTCAGGGCTGCTGGTCTTCTCCGGAATGCTGGAGCAGGACGCGATCGGCTTCACGCAGCAACTGATCTGCCGATTGGTCGAAGCGGGCGATGTCGGAACGGGTCGGGTCTTTGGTCAAGGATGCTTGGTGCCCGTTATGGCGCGATCCGTGCAGCTGCCGGGTGGCGACTACGTGTTCTTGGGGCAATGGCCGGAACAGAAGCCTGTACGCGATGGCGATACGAATGAGGCCTTTCTCCGAAAGGGGCCCCCTGCACCGGGCGACGAAACCACTTCGCTGACCGAAGAATTGGGAGAACCAGATTATATGCGCCATGGTATGCGCCTTGGCGATTTTGCAGGACCTGTCGCGCCGGATTGCAGCCTGGAAGCGGCCGACGTGCAAGCGTGGTCTGACTTTGCGCGGCTTGGCCGTTTTCCTTCCTCGGGAACTCTAGCCGAGCTTGACAGATGGCCGATGCAGGTCCGGCGCGCGGTGCTGCTGGCTGGTTCGGTGGAGTTCCGCAAAGGCATTTGGTCGCTGGATGCGAATATGTGTGATGTGCTGGCGGAATGGATCGGCCTGGCCGAGGTGGCTGCTTTAGGCCTTGGCCCTGAAAATCCTGCTTTCGATGCGGAGCAGCAGGCGGTCATTCGTGCCGAGCCGTCTGCGAGGCTTCTGGTAGAAGCCGGACCTGGCAGCGGAAAGACCTATGTGGCGTGCGAACGCATTTCCTGGTTGGTTAAGGAGGGTGTGCCTTCCTCTCGTATCTGGCTGCTTTCTTTTACACGCGTGGCCGTTGAGGAAATCCGCAGGCGGGTGAATGAGGCGCTGCAAGACGCAACGGGCAATGCGATCAATGTCGCAACGTTTGACTCGCTTGCGTGGCAGTTAAACGCAAGCTTCAATCCAGGAACGCAGGATACAGGTGGCGGGTATGATCAGGCCATTCGCCGCGTCAACCGTCTCCTTAAAACCGACGATATTGCTCTTGGTGACTTCCTGCATTCGCTCCAGCATGTGGTGATCGACGAAGCGCAGGATCTTGTGGGAAACCGCCGGGATATGGTTGAGCGATTGCTGGCGCGGCTACGGCCTGATTGTGGGGTTACGGTGTTGGGCGATTTTGCCCAAGCTATCTATGGCTGGCAGTCCAAAGACGCCACCGACACCACGTCGTTGCAGCAAAAGCTGTATTCCGGTGACATCGCAGGCTATACTCGACGCCTGCTGAGCAAAGATCACAGAACGCACAACCCTCAACTGGCAAAGCTTTTTCGGGACGCACGCGTGGTCTTGCGGGATACGCAGATCGGCGCGGAAGGCCGCTACGACCTGGTCAGGGCGATGATAGAAAACAGTGCGACAGCACATGTAAATGGCCCTGAAGATCCACGCTTTTCGACAGTAGGGCGCCCCTTGGTCCTGTTTCGTGGACGGGCGCCATTGTTGTCGACGGCGCACAGGCTTGGTGCGAGAGGCAAGGGCTTTAGTATTCGCCTCTCGAACCGATCACCGGCCATAGCGCCGTGGATCGGGGCATTGCTTGCCGGTGTCGCCAAGGGCGCGATATTGCGGCGCGGCGATTTTGAGGTGCTTTGGGCAGATGCCGGGCCTGTCGTTACTGACTTGGATGCGGACCAGGCTTGGGATGATTTGATGATCCTGTCCGAGGCTGATCGTCAGGCGATCAGTATTGCAGCCCTTTGTGACCGTCTTGGCCGGAGAGTTCCGCTCCGCTTCCTAAAGGATCACATTGGCGATGGTGGCCCGATTCTCAGCACGATTCATGGCGCCAAGGGGCGTGAGGCCGATCGGGTTCTGCTGATGCTACCTGCCAAACCTGCCTTTGACGGCGATGAAGCGATTGATTGGGATGAAGAAGCGCGCATCCTTTACGTCGGTGCCACGCGGGCGAAGAGCGGACTCTTTCTAGGCTCGGCCCGCTCTGGCCCGATGCGCCGCCTGGCCAGCGGACGCATGTGGCGCGGCAAGCCTGCGGATTTCAGTGCAGAAATCGGCGCGCCGGGCGATGTGGTTTTTCCGGCTGGTTTGGCTGGGGCCGAGACGATGAGGGTAATCGCCCGTCGCCTGTCCGGCATGCGCCACACCCCCATTGCCTGTATCGCGAGGCGGGATGTAGCCTCGGGGCGCTATGAGGTTTTGACTGCGGATGCGGCTTCTGTCAACGCGGGGCTTTTGGGCTGGCTCTCGGACGTATTTGTCGCGGATTTGGCTGAGATCGGCGGTTGTCCTGCCGCGACGCTGCCTGCCTTATTGACTGGGTTTCAGGCCCTTGGTGGCACGACGGTGGTTGTAGGAGATGATGATGCACAACAGGAGGCGTCAGGGCTTGGCGTCTTGCCATTGCTGTCAGGGTTTGTGTTTATCGGATCGGAGCGGGTGTGAAACGAAGTGATGCAGGCCGCAAGGCCATCGTGCGGCGGTTGCGGCAAGACCTGATCGGCCCGCTAGAGGCGGATGAAACGCTTCAGGATCTGCCCTCGGATCGTTACCTCACCGGTATCCTGTTTCCGCCCCGAGTCCTGGTGGCAGCAGGTGAGACCGACGACGCCGATCTGGCCGAGGGCGATCTGGAAGACGCAGGCCACGGTGAGGGCTTTGCCACCTCGGCCACATTTCGGCCCAGCGCGGCGGGCCTGTCTTTCGCGGTAGACCCCGGCCCGGATGGCTTGGCAGGTCTGAGCTTTCACATCCACGCCGCGAAATATCTGCGGGAAAATAGTGTGGGCAAAGCGGTGATTTCCCGCACCACTTGGCGGCGCGTGGCGCTGATGGCTGTGGTCGAAGACTTGCTCGATCCCGCGCCCGCCACTCCGCCCTCACCGCTCGATCTGGGGACACAGGGCATCCCCGGCATGCTGCTTCATCTGCGCGTCAGGGCTTGGGGGGCTAAGCTGCTCGTCACCGCCACCCTGTCCAACGCCGCAGTGATCGAGGAGAAAACCCCGCGAGAAGTCATCGAGGAGGCGACGTTCTTTCAGGTTGAATTGCGGGTTGAGGCAGCCTTAGGGGCCGCGTTGTGCGCCAAGCCCAGCGGCACAAGCGACAGCTCGGACGATGCCGAAGTCGCCAGCGCTGCCTTGGTCTATCGCGAGACTGGTGAGTATGCAGTGGGCCATACCTGTTCGGCGGAATGGTCGTTTGTGGATGGCCGCGTGGCCGAGGTCCGCACGTCTTGGTTGCCCGAAGCGGTGGTGTTGAAAGCGCGTGAGACCGGGGACGCGGTGTTTGACAGCTTATCCGCGCCGAAAGCAACCTCACCGCTGAACGCGCGCTGGCTGTCCGAAGCGCAGCCGGATGACCTAATCAGTGGCCTTAAGCGCCTGTGTGCACTGTATGAATCTTGGATCGAGGCCGACGCCGCCCGCATTCTTGCCCTAGACCCAAGCTTGCAGCCCGCCGCGCAAAGCCATATGCGGACCTGCCGCGAGGCTTTGGCGCGGCTGACGGGCGGCGTGGAGTTGCTGGCGCGCGACCCTATGTCTAGCCAAGCATTTCAGATGGCCAACCGCGCGATGTGGCTGCAAAATTCCTGGAAAGCCGGGCGCAAGGGCGCGGATGATGGGTTTATCTGGCGGCCGTTCCAGTTGGGCTTTGTCTTGCTGTGCCTGATTTCCGCCTCGGATGGCGCCGACAAAGACCGTGCCACGATGGATCTGTTGTGGTTCCCCACCGGGGGCGGCAAGACCGAGGCTTACCTGCTGCTCACCGCCTTCGTGATCTTCCAGCGTCGCCTGAAAGCCGCAGGTGATCCCATCGGCGGCGGGGTCAGCGTTTTCATGCGCTATACGCTGCGGCTGTTGACGGTGCAGCAATTCCAGCGCGCCGCCGCCCTGATCACGGCGTGCGAGTTGATCCGCTTAGGTGCAAACCCGGCGGGGCTTTGGCAAGTGCCGGGGCATTTCGCCTCTGATGCGCCGATTTCGATCGGGCTTTGGGTCGGCCAGGCCTCGGTGCCGAACAAGGTTGCTGATGCGATCAAGGCTCTGAGCGACAGCGCGAGTTCAACCCCCGCGCAGCTGTCTCGCTGCCCGGTCTGTGACGGCCTGCTGGCTTGGGGCCCTAACGCCGCCAAGACCCAGATCGAGGTGTGTTGCGGCAACGCTGCCTGCACCTATGGGCAACTGAGCAAGCCGCTGCCAATCTGGACGGTGGACGAGGATATCTACCGGGAGCGCCCATCCCTGATGATCGGCACTGCTGACAAATACGCGCAGCTTCCCCGTAACGGCGAGACAGGCAAGCTGTTCGGGCTTGGCACCAACGCGGGCTCGCCCGATCTGATCATCCAGGACGAATTGCACCTGATCTCGGGGCCGCTTGGCACGATGGCGGGGCTTTATGAGATTGCCGTGGACGAGCTGTGTTCGACCAGCGGCATGCGGCCCAAGATCATCGGATCAACTGCGACGATCCGGCGGGCCGAGGCGCAGATCCGCGCGCTGTTTAACCGCGCCGCGTTTCAGTTTCCTCCGCCTGGCCTGAATGCTGGCGAGTCCGGGTTTGCCTCGGTTGATCCCGATGATCCGGGGCGGCTTTATGTCGGCGTCACCACCTCGGGGAGGTCAGCGAAATTCGTGCTGCAAGCTGTCACCGCGTCTATGCTGCAAGCTGCGGCAAGCGAAGCGATCCCGGACGCCGAGCGCGATGCCTATTGGACATTGGTGACCTATTTCAATAGTTTGCGAGAACTTGGCGGAGCTTTGGTGCTGATGCAGGACGACGTGGAGCGCTCGGTGGCCGAATATGCCAGCCGCCGCCCCGCCGAGGCCGCCCGTTCCTTAAGCGACCCGATCGAGCTGACCAGCCGCGTTGCTTCGGACGATATCCCGAAACTGCTGGAGCGCCTGGATCAAAAGCACGGCCATGACGACTGCGTTGATACCGTGCTGGCCAGCAACATGATCTCGGTTGGTGTCGATGTGTCGCGGCTGGGGATGATGGTGGTGAACGGGCAGCCCAAGGGGATCGCCGAATATATTCAGGCTAGCAGCCGTGTGGGACGCAGTGGCGTGCCGGGACTGGTGGTCTCGGTTCTGAACGCCAACAAGGCACGCGACCGCAGCCGGTTTGAGAGCTTTCCGAACTGGCATCAAAGCCTCTATCGCGATGTCGAGGCCACCAGCGTCACCCCGTTTGCGCCGCGTGCGCGCGACCGCGCCTTGCATGCGGTGTTCGTGGCCATCGTGCGCCACACGGTTGCGGGGATGGAGGGTCGGCCCGGCGAGGCCCGCAAACACCTGCCGGAGATTAACGCCATCCTTGAAATCGTGGTCGCCCGCGCACAGGCGATTGATCCTGATGAGGCCACCGATGTGCGACATGCGCTTGAGGCATTCCGGGATCGCTGGATCAGCGGCGGCGACATCAAAGACTATTGGAAGGACCACAGCGACAGCAGCCTGCTGATGTCAGCCGAGATTGCCGAAGAACGCAAAGCCGCGAACCGCGCGCAGCGCTGGGCCAGCTCCAGCCCGAATTCGCTGCGCTCGGTGGAACCCTCAACCTCGTTCCTGTTGCGTCCCGCCCCCACCC
>JAYURW010000104.1:0-2952 GCA_043756025.1 Novosphingobium sp.
AGCGCGCCGGCTTTCCAGCTGTCATCCGCGCGCGCCGGTTGCTCGAGCAAACGGGTCGAGAGGCGCAGATAGACCGAGCCGCCTTCGTCCGCCTGGATATGACCGAAGGCCCAGTGCATCAGCAGGGCCAGCTCATCGGCAAAGGCCGGTTCGAAATAGGTCAGACCCGGTTGGCCCATCCCGATCAGCGGGGTGTTGATCGATTGGTGCGCCCCGCCTTCGGGCCCCAGCGTAAGTCCGGCCGGTGTCGCCACCAGCAGAAAGCGCGCGTCCTGATAACAGGCATAATTGAGCGCATCGAGCCCGCGGGCGATGAACGGATCATACACCGTGCCGATCGGCAGCAACCGGTGCCCGAACAACGGGCCCGACAGCCCCAGCGCGGCGAGCAGCAGGAACAGGTTGTTTTCGGCAATGCCCAGTTCGATGTGCTGCCCGGCCAGATGCCCCGCCCATTTCTGCGGCGAAGGGATCTTGTAGCCAGCGAAAATGTCTTTGAGCTCCTGCCGCCGGAACAGCCCGCGCTGGTTCACAAATGCGCCAAGATTGGTCGATACGGTGACATCGGGCGAGGTCGTCACGATCCGGTCAGCCAGCGCATGGCCCGATTTGGACAAGTCCAGCAGGATCCGCCCGAACGCCGCCTGCGTCGATTGTTCCGCGCCATCGGGAACCGCGATTTCAGCCGGGACGGGGATGGCTGCCGATTGTCCGTTCGTGCGGGCGAGCACCGCCCGGACCGGTTCGATAAATGCTTTGAGATCGCTGACGCTGTTGTCGCCCAGCCCGGCGAACGGCTCCCACTCCTCGCCTTCGGCAATCCCCAGACTTTCGCGCAGCAAGCCGATCTGGGTGGGGTTCATCAACCCCGCGTGGTTATCCTTGTGCCCCTGGAAAGGCAGCCCATAGCCCTTGACCGTATAGGCGATGAACATCGTCGGACGCTCGTCATCAGCCTCAGTGAAGGCCTCCAGCAAAGTCTCGATGCAATGGCCGCCCAGGTTGAGCATCAAGGCCGACAATGCGGGATCATCCATGCTGGCGACCAGCGCCAGCGCCAGCGGATCAGCCGCCAGATCGGCGTTCAGCCGCAGCCGCCAGGCCGCTCCGCCCTGATAGGTCAGCGCCGCATATTCGGCATTGGGGCAATCATCGATCCAGCGCTCGATCGCCGTGCCGCCCGGCTGCTTGAACACTTTGCGCTGCATCTTGCCATGCTTCAACGTCAGGACCCGCCAGCCGCAGGTTTCGAAGATATCGTCGAACCGCCGGAACATCCGGTCAGCCGTGGTCGAATCGAGCGACTGGCGGTTGTAGTCGACAATCCACCAGCAGTTGCGGATGTCGTGCTTGTACCCTTCGATCAGGCATTCATAGATGTTGCCCTCGTCCAGTTCGGCATCGCCCATCAGTGCGATCATGCGGCCCGCATCGGCCTGAGCCAATTGGCCATGTGCGATCAAGTAGTCCTGCACCAGGCTGGCGAAAGCCGTGATGGCGACCCCCAGCCCGACCGACCCCGTCGAGAAATCGACCGGAATCTTGTCCTTGGTCCGCGAGGGATAGCTTTGCGCCCCGCCCAGCCCGCGAAACGCTTGCAGCTGTTCCAGCGACTGGTTGCCCAGCAAATAATGGATCGCATGCAGCACCGGCCCGGCGTGCGGCTTTACCGCCACACGGTCCTGCGGGCGCAGCGCGTGGAAATAAAGCGCGGTCATGATGGTCGAGATCGACGAACAGCTGGCCTGATGACCGCCCACTTTCAGCCCGTCGCGGCTTGTCCGCAGATGATTGGCGTTGTGGATGATCCAAGACGACAGCCAGCGCAGCCGAGTGTCGATCAGCTCGAGCCGGGCAATGCGGGTGGTATCGGCGCTGGGCGCCAAATTTGTGTCGATCACTTGTTCCACTGCCTGGCGCTACCTTGTTTTGACCGCACTGCTTTGCAGCATGCAATTTACGAACATCTGCCGCAAAGATTTATGCGTTGTCCGGGTCTAATTGGCAACGTCCGCCAGCAGACGGCTCTTTGGAAGCTGCGTTCAGGCCGCGCCAGCAAGCCTGATGCGCCCCCGAAACGTCACGTTCACGCGGTCCGATACGAGCAGGTACGGCAGCCAGATGGTCATGCTGATCAAGACCTTCTGGATGTTGGCGAACAGATAGGTCTGCAGCAACGGCGCTATTTCGCCTGGCACGCCGCCAGCAGCAATCGTGAAGTGTGCAATCGCCATTTGCGACATCAGATCGCACAGCCAGGCATAAAGCAGCATCCGCGGAAACAGCGGCGCAGCGCGCAGCGCCATGGTTACGCAGACCGCGTAGAGGAAGCTGAAGAAGATCAGATCGAAGGTCATTGCGCGCGATACCGCGACCACCCAGCCGGGTGCCATGCTGGGCACCGCCGGCATCGCCAGAAAGTATTCGGCCAAGCGCAGCCCCATCGACAGCAAGATGCCGGCGACCAGCGAGGTCATCAAGCCGGAAATTCCAAAGTGCGGGTTTTGCCGGGCATCGCTGGCTGTCAGTGCCTGCCAGCGTCCATACCGCGCCAGCCGCAACGATGGTTGGGGAGCAGGCACATCGGCCGCAAAACAGCGTGAGGCCAGCGCATGACCCACCGCCGGTGCCGCCGCGATCAGCAGATAGGGCAGGATCAGCTGCGGCAGATATTCGATTTTGGCCAGCTTGGGGAAAGTGGAGAGCAGCATAGCCAGCCTGACCCCGCCGGCCAGTGCAGCAACCAATGCCCAGCCAAGCAGCATAATGCTCAGGTTATCACTGATGAACCGGGCAAACCGCGCCGTCTCTGCCATGAAGCGGGCTGACAGCTGCGCCTGATAAATTTTGACGGATCGGCTAACCAACGCTGCGGTCACCACTGCACCTCTTGGCTGTGTCAGACGGGCATGAAGCAACATGGTAAACAATCGATTAATTGCGCCGACGCGA
>JAYURW010000105.1:0-16281 GCA_043756025.1 Novosphingobium sp.
GGGGGGGCCGCCCCAGCGGGGCCCCCCCGCTTTTCTTTTGGGCCGGGCGTGGTAACCGCTAGGTTATGACTGCACAGATCGATCCGTTTCAAACCATCACCGTTTCCGCACTCGCCCACCGCCTGAAGGCAGAGGGGCGCAGGGTGATCCACATGGAGTTCGGCCAGCCCAGCACTGGCGCACCGGCACCCGCGATCGCTGCGGCGCACCGCGTGCTCGACGCTGATCCCTTGGGCTATTGGGAAAGCCTCGCCCTGAAAGACCGGATCGCGGCGCATTACCGCGAATGGTATGGGGTTGAGGTCAGCCCGGCCCGGATCGTGCTGACCTGCGGCGCATCGCCCGCGATGGTGCTGGCGCTCAACATGAGCTTCGCACCCGGCGACAGGGTCGCGTTCGCCCGCCCCGGCTATGTCGCCTATCGCAATACGCTCAAAGCGCTGCACATCGAGCCGGTCGAACTGGCCTGCGGTGAAGCCGAACGCTTTCAGCTCAGCGCCAAAGCCCTCGCCGAACTCGATCTCGCGCCACAAGGGATCATTCTTGCCAGCCCCGCCAACCCAACTGGGACCATCATCCCGCATGAGGAACTGGCCGCGATTGCCAAAGTTTGCCGGGACCGCGGGATCAAGATCATCGCCGACGAAATCTACCACGGAATTTCCTATGGTTGCGACACGCCTTCTATCCTGCAAGCCGAGCCTGAGGCGCTGGTGGTCAATTCCTTCTCAAAATACTGGTCGATGGCCGGGTGGCGGTTGGGCTGGCTGGTGGTGCCCGATAGCGGGATCGATGCGGCGCGGGCCCGAATGGGCAACCTGTTCCTGACCCCGCCTAGCCTGGCCCAACACGCCGGATTGATTGCGATGGATTGCCTTGAGGATTTGCAGGCCAACATCGCCACCTATACCCGCAACCGGGAACTGCTGCTGGCGGCTCTGCCCGGCATGGGCCTGAGCCGGATCGCGCCGCCGGACGGGGCGTTCTACATCTATGCCGATGTCTCAGAATTCACTGACGACAGCATGGAATTGTGCCAGGCGCTGTTGCAAGACACCGGCGTTGCCACCGCCCCGGGGATTGATTTCGATCCGGTCGAGGGTCACCATTTCATGCGGATCAGCTTTGCCGTCGCCACCCCGCTGGTCGAACAGGCAATCCACCTGATGGGGCCATGGTTTGCAGCCCGCAACCGGGGCCAGCGAGACGCCTAAATCTCGACCTGACTGCCCAATTCGACCACCCGGTTGGTGGGGAGGCGGAAGAATTCCATCGCGCTGGCGGCGTTGCGCAACATCCAGGCGAACAGCTTTTCACGCCAGATCGCCATGCCCGGCTTGTCCGACGCAATCAGCGTCTGACGCGAGAGGAAGAAACTGGTCTTCATCATTTCAAACGGCCCGCCACACATTTCGGCCTGTTTGAGCGCAGCAGGAATGTTGGTTTCTTCAAGGAAGCCGTACTTCAGAGTCAGCCGGTAAAAGCCCTGCCCGAGGTCCTTTATCTCGCACCGCTTGGCTTCGTCCACAAACGGCACGTCCTGAATTGCCACTGTCAGCACCACAATCCGTTCATGCAGCACCTTGTTGTGCTTGATGTTGTGAAGCAGCGCCGAAGGCACGCCAGAGGCCGAGCTGGCCATAAAGATCGCCGTGCCCTGGACCCGCCGGGCGCTGGTATTGGCGCTCTTGGCGAAAACCTCCATCGGGATCGTCCCTTCGGTCATCGATTTGCGCATCAGCTTGCGCCCGCTCGACCAAGTGGTCAGCAGGGTAAAAATGAACAGACCGATCACCAGTGGCACCCAGCCGCCCTGCGGTACTTTCAGCAGGTTCGCGCCGAGGTAGGCCATATCGACCACGATAAACACCGCGATCAACGGTGCAGCCTTCCACACTGGCCAGCGCCACAGGGTGATCAACACCACCGCCAGCAGGATCGTATCGATGAACATCGCGCCCGTAACCGCGATGCCATAGGCGGCGGCAAGATTGCTGGAGGACCGGAAGAACAGCACCAGAATGATCACCATGATCATCAGCGCCCAATTGAGCGTCGGGATATAAATCTGCCCAGCGGCCGAAGCACTGGTGTGCTTGATCTGCATCCGCGGCAGGAAGCCCATGTTGATCGCTTGCTGGGTCAGGCTGAATGCGCCAGAGATAACCGCCTGGCTGGCGATGATTGTAGCGGCAAGTGCCAGGAAAATTACTGGAATGCGGACCATGTCGGGGATCATCAGAAAGAATGGATCCTTGATCAGCACGGCGGCTTGCTCAGGCGTGGTCGACAGCACCATTGCCCCCTGCCCCATATAGTTGAGCATCAGCGCGGGCAGCACAAAAGTCATCCAGCTGACCCCGATCGGCTTGCGACCAAAGTGCCCCATGTCGGCATAAAGCGCCTCAGCCCCGGTCACAGCCAGCACAACGCTGCCCATGGCGACAAAGGCGCGGAAGCCATCGGTCATGAAGAACTTGAAGGCGTTTACCGGATTGATCGTTTCCAGCACGATCATCGGCATCGCCGCCATATGCATCAGCCCCAGTGCGGCCAGCGCCAGAAAATACAGCACCATGATCGGGCCAAACAACTTGCCGACCTTTTCGGTCCCGCGCGCTTGAATGGCAAACAATCCGAACAGGATTGCGACCGCCAAAGGCACGATCCAGTTGCTGAACCCGGGATGGACGTATTGCAGGCCTTCGGTTGCCGAAAGCACCGACATCGCCGGGGTGATCATCGAATCGCCATAGAACAGCGCGGTCGCGAACACGCCCAGCAGCACGAACGGCGCGGTCCATTTGGCGTTTTCGGATTTGCGGTTGATCAGCGCCAGCAGCGCCAGGCTGCCGCCCTCGCCCTTGTTGTCGGCTTTCATGATGGTCAGGACGTATTTGAACGTCACCACGATCATCATCGACCAAAACACCAGGCTGAGCACGCCATAGATATGGACCGGATCGACCTGGATCCCCGGCGCGCCGTGGTGCGAAGCGAAGGTTTCGCGGAAAGCGTAAATCGGGCTGGTGCCGATGTCGCCAAACACCACTCCGACCGCGCCGATTGCCAAGGCGACGATGCCACCATGGTGATGGCCGTGGCTGTCAATGTGATGCGGCTCTGCTCCGCCTTCGTCAGGCACGGCAGCGGCAGGTTCGACTGGCTTACTCATGTACCTTGCAACCCCCATGAGTCGGCGCGATGGCCAGCGCCTAGCACTGGCGGAATGTCAGGTCCAGAACTGCCGCAAGTCATTGAGCTTGCTGCATCGCGGCAATCTGATCGAGCCGCTTGATCCGCTCTGCCACTTCGCCTCGCCATGGCGCATCGGCAGGTGCCTTGGTCACCAGATCAACCCAGATCGCCCGGCCCTCAGCCAGTTTGCCATTGGTGATTAGTGCCAGGCCAAGGAAATAGCCCGGCGCCGGGCTGGCCGGGTCAGCTTCGGCCGCTTTGCGATAGGCGTGCATCGCCGCTGGGGTCAGCACCCCTTCGGCATGGCCAACCAGATTGTTGCCCAGCGCCACCCAGGCTTCGGAATCATTAGGATTGGCCTCGACCGCACCCAGCACCATTGCTGCGGCATCGCCATATTGGCCGTGGCGGGTCATTGCATCGGCAGTTAGCAGCCAGCGGTTGGGCAGGTTTGGTGTGCCTGCCGCGCCCACCAGCGCCTTGCGCGCTTCGACCAGCAGCGGACCGGCCTTGTCTTCGCGCAGTTCGGCTTGCTTTGGCGCGCCGGGCTGCGCCGGCGCTGCCTGAAACGCGAAACCGGCCAGGCCAAGCGCAAGCACTGCTGCAGTCGGTTCCCAGCCCTGCCGCGGCGTTTTCAGCGCAAAAGCCAGCGCTGCAAACACGGCCAGCCCCAGACCGATCACCAATACCCAGATCATGCCAAACCCTTCAGCCCAAGCCGCCGCCGCAGGATCACACCGATCAACACCAACAGCAGCAGCGGTACGACGAACAGCGGCCAAGTCGTCACAGTTACCCGCGGTGCATAACTCACGTAATCGCCATAGCGTTCCACCAGCCAAGCCCGGATGGCTTCTGGATCCTCACCCGCATTGATCCGGGTGCGGACCTGGTGACGCATATCGCCAGCGATTGGCGCATCGGAATCGGCAATCGACTGGCCTTGGCACTGAACGCAACGCAAGGTTTCCATCAACGCCTTGGCACTCGCTTCCCGCGCCGGATTTTCCAGCTGGCGATAGGCATAAGGCGCGGGCGGCATTGAACCATCGGCCAATGCCGGGGTGGTCAGCGCCAAGGCCAGCGCAGCGGTCAGCCAGCGGATCATCGCCCGGCCCGCTCGATTTCAGTCAGGATCAGCGGCAAATGTTCGGGCCTGATTTCGCCGATATGCTGATAGCGGATCACGCCCTTGCCATCGACCACGAAGCTTTCCGGAACGCCGGTGGAACCGAGTTGAAACTGGATCGCACTGACACTATCGGCGCCGATCCGGCTGAACGGATTGCCGTTGCGGGCCAGAAATGCTCTCAGTTCGTTCGGCTTGTCGCGGATCGCCACGCCAACCAGCTCAACCCCGGCAGAACGCAGCGCTGCCAGTTGCGGCGCTTCGACCGCGCAAGGCACGCACCAGCTGGCGAAGATATTGACGAGCCGCACTTTGCCATCGGCTAAGTCGGCGCGGGACAGGCCTGGCTGACCTTCGATGGCAGGCGGTAGATTGAATTCCGGCACCGGCTTGCCGATCAGCGCGCTGCGAACTTCACGCGGCGCCGGATTGCGCAAACTGAAGGCGACCAACGCTACGAACGCCGCGAACGCCAGCAGCGGTAGCCACATCAGCCACACCGAACCGCGCGAAGGGGCCGGATCGCTCATCGGCCCTGCTTCATTCGGCGATAAGCGATCTTGTCTCGCGCGAAGATACGGCGAAGATCGCTGCTGATATGACCGAGCATGGCCAAAAGACCGCCCAACGCGATCATCAGCCCGCCGTACCAGATCAGCGTCACAAACGGCTTCCACCACAGCCGCAGCTGCCAGCGCCCATCCTCAGCGACCTCGCCCAGCACCACATAGAGCTGGCCATTCCAGCGGGTTGAGATCGCGCTTTCGCTAGTTCCTTGTGGCGGCGACCAAAAGCTGCGCGCCTGGGGTTTCAGCTCAACCGCATCACCGCCCTGATAACGCGCCTCGATCGCCGCTTCCAGTGCGGTCCAGTTTGGCCCCGCCACCGGGACGACCTGTTCCAATTTGACCTGCCAAGGCCCCACCGCAACCGTATCGCCGGGCTTGGCCGCAACCAGCCGCTCAACGGTAAAAGCAGCATCGGCAGCCATTCCGAACAGCGCCACGGCAACCCCCAGATGAGCCAGCACCATGCCGACCAAGGGCAACCGTAGCGTGCGTAGTTTTCGCCCCTTCAGCGGCAGCAGGCTGGCCAGCGCCAGTCCGAACGCCAGCGCCATGCCGAGCAACGGCAGCAACTTCATCCCCGCTATCGCCGCCATAACGGAAACCCCCAGCGTGACCAGCAACGGCAGGATCAGCAACTTGCGGACCCGGACAAAACCATCGCGCCGCCAGCGCAGCAGCGGACCGACCGCCAACACCACCAGCATCGGCAGCACAAACACCGCACTCATCGGGTTGAAATAGGGCGGCCCGACCGAAACCTTGGCTCCCAGTGTTTCGGCCAGCAGCGGATAAAGTGTACCCAGCAGCACAATCCCCAGCGTCGCGCTGAGCAGCACATTGTTGACCACCAGCGCGGCTTCGCGGCTGGTGACGGCAAAGCGCTCGCCTTCGCTGATCGTTGCTGCGCGGACCGCGAACAGTGCCAAAGCCCCGCCGATATAGATCGCCAGCAGGATCAGAATGAAAGTGCCCCGGGTGGGGTCAACTGCAAAAGCGTGGACGCTGGTCAGAATGCCCGAGCGGACCAAAAACGTGCCCAGCATCGACATCGAGAATGCCACTACTCCCAGCATGATCGTCCAGGTTCGCAGCGCATTGCGCGATGCCAGCACCGATACCGAATGGAGCAGCGCCGTCGCCGCCAACCATGGCATCAACGAGGCATTTTCAACCGGGTCCCAGAACCACCAGCCGCCCCAGCCCAGCTCGTAATAGGCCCAGTAAGACCCGGCAACGATCCCAGCGGTGAGGAATACCCAGGCCCCCAGCACCCACGGCCGCATCGCTTTGGCAAAAGCCGGGCCAACTTCGCGGGTCAGCAGCGCACCCACCGCAAAGCTGAACGCGATCGAGAGCCCAACATAGCCGATGTAAAGCGTCGGCGGATGGAACACGAGCCCGGGATCCTGCAGGGTCGGATTGAGCCCCAGCCCGTCCACTGGCACCGGGCTGAGCCGGGCAAACGGGTTCGACGCGAGCAACAGGAAGGCATAAAAGCCAAGGCTGACAAACGCCTGCGCCGCCAATGTCGCCAGCATGGTCCGTTCAGGCAGGCGCCGTTCGACCAGTGCGAGGAACGCTCCAGCCAGTCCCATGACGGTAACCCACAGCAGCATCGAGCCTTCGTGGTTACCCCAAGCCCCGGCCAGCTTGTACAGCAGCGGTTTGGCCGAGTGAGAGTTCTTTGCAACCAGCAGCACCGACAGATCGGTGACGCAAAACAGGTAGATCAACACGGCAAAGGCCAGTGCCACCAACCCGCCCTGCACAATCGCCGCCGGGCGGGTCAGCCCCGCCAAGCCTGCGCCGCTGCGGGTCAGCCCCGCTCCTCCGGCCAGCAGCTGCAGCGCGGCCAACGCGGCGGCAAACCACAACACGGCTAGGCCCAGGCTCGCGATCATTTGGTTTCTTCCACGGTCTTGCGGGCTTGATCGGTGGTCATATCTTTCATTTCGCGCGGCACATATTTCTCATCATGCTTGGCAAGCAGATTGTCGGCCACAAACGTACCATCGGCCCCGCGCCGCCCTTCGGCAACAACGCCTGATCCTTCCTTGAACAGGTCAGGCACAATCCCTTTGAACATCACTGGCACGCGCGCCTTGTCGTCGCTGACGATGAACCGGATCGTCACGCCGTCGGGGTCGGTTTTGAGCGAGCCACCCTCAACCATCCCGCCCAAACGAACGGCGCGATCAGGGGCTGGCGGATTGGCCGCCATTTCGGCCGGCAAGTAAAAGAACGAGGCCTGACTGCGTAGCGCCCAAGCCGCCAACAGCCCCGCCCCGATCAGCGCCGCGAGCGCGATCAGCACCAGCACAAGCCGTTGGTGCTTGGCCTTGAACGGGGCATTCATAGTTGGCGGGCCTTATCTCTGCGGGCTTCGGCGCGGCGCATCGCCAACAGGCTTGATACGACCAGCGCAGCCGTGCCGAACAGGGTGAGCGCGTAGGACGCGATCACGAAATTCCAGTGGTTCAGGCCCTCAACCATCGGCGGCCTCCATCGCCCGGCGGCGTAGCCGTGCTTCGGCTTGAGCATCCGCCAGAATCGCCCGCATCCGGATCAGGACCAGCGCACCGAAAATGAGCGAGAAGCCGATCGTTGCCGCGAGCAGACCATAGAGGAATTCTGCTGCCATTTCGCTTTTGCCCAAACCGATTGAAGGCGGCTGGTGCAGGCTGTTCCACCACAGCACTGAAAAGTGGATGATCGGAATGTTGACAGCGCCGACCAATCCAAAAATTGCCGGCAGCCGCGATCCGCCAGTCCCGTCACGATTGGCTGCATCGGCCAGCGCAATATAGCCGCAGTACAGGAAGAACAACACCAACATCGAGGTCAGCCGTCCGTCCCAAACCCACCAGGTGCCCCACGCCGGGCGGCCCCACAGCGAACCCGTGACGAGGCACAGCAAAGCAAAGAACGCACCCGGCAGGGCGACCGCCCGGGCCGCAATCCCGGCCAGCGGATGGCGCCAGACCAGTTCAGCCAGACTGGCCAGCGCAATCGCGCTCCACCCGCCCATTCCCAGCCAGGCGGCGGGCACATGGACGAACAGGATCCGCACCGAATCGCCTTGCAGACGCTCAGCCGGCGCGCCCCACAGGCCCCAGCCCAGCGAAGCCAGAGTCAAAACGATTCCGGCCAGCAAAATGGGCAAAGTCAGGATGCGCGCGAGGCGCAGAAAACGGGCAGGATTGGCAAAGCCGTGCATGGACCCAGCGATCTTGAGAAACTGCGCCACGCTTTGGCAGGAGCACTGCTTCGCGGCAAGCGCCAAGTCGCGCAGCCCGGCCGCTTGTTCATTGACCCATCGCGAAGGGAAGAAATGGGGCGACCGATGGGTTTCGAACCCACGACCTCCGGTACCACAAACCGGCGCTCTAACCAACTGAGCTACGATCGCCACAACCCGGAACGCCAACGGCAATTCAGGCAGGCGCGCGCATTTGCACAAAGGCCGCGCGATGGGAAGGGAAAACTGTTAGATTGCCGGGATGAGCGCCCCAGCTGAATTCGTCAAAGAACACCTGCTGGCAATCCCGGGGGTTCAGCGCGTTCCCTCGCCGCAGCTTGAGCTGTTCGTGTTGCGCGACTTTTTAGACCCCGCGCTGTGCGCGGAACTGATCGCCCAAATCGAAGCGCGGCACCGCCCTTCGACCATAGCTGATGCCAACGGCGATGCCGCGTTCCGGACCAGTTCGACCTGCGACCTTGATCCAGTGGCGCCGGGCCTGTTCGAGCTCGAAGCGCGCTTTGCCGCCGTATCCGGGATCGACCAGCAAATGGCCGAGCCAGTCCAAGGTCAGCGCTATGAAGTCGGGCAGGAGTTCAAGCCGCACACCGACTATTTCGAACCCGGCGGCAGCGATTATGATCAGTTTTGCGCGGTATCCGGCCAGCGGACCTGGACTTTCATGGTCTATCTGAATGCGGTGCCGGCCGGCGGTGCCACGCGGTTCAAAACCATCGACAAGATCGTTCAACCCGAAGCTGGAAAGCTACTTGCCTGGAACAACCGTTTGCCCGGTGGGACCGTCAACCCGGCCACGCTTCATCAGGCATTGAAAGTTCGCAAGGGCCGCAAGTATGTGATCACCCGGTGGTACCGCGAACGGCCTTGGCCCGATCGTCGATCTTGATTTCCAAACTGCAGCAATTTGTTAACCAGCGGTTCCTACCATCTCCCGAAATGTCCTTATAAGGGGTTGGACAGTGACAGCAAAGTTGAAGTCCGTTCCAGTGCCGCAACGTCAGGCGATTCCGCAGACCCGCCGGGCCACCCGGCTGCGTTCGCAGACCCGGGCGCTAGTCCGGTCAAGCCAAGGCGATCGCAGTAAAGCACTGGTCTGCGATGTTTCAGTGCACGGTTGCTGCCTTGAAACCAACGCAGCGTGGCTGCGAATGGGCCAGTTCGTAACCCTGCGGCTATCGGGCGACTGGTCGATTCAGGCGATCGTGCGCTGGGTCCGCGATGAACGCGCCGGAGTAGAATTCCTCCGCCCGATCAGCGATGCCGATGCGCGCGAGATATCGGGGGACTGACCCTCGCAAACCATCCCGGCACAGCAAAAGGGCGGCTCCATCGGAGCCGCCCTTTGCATTTGCGCCGAACTGATCGTTCAGTCCTTTTTGAGCGTGAGCCCGCCAAAACGCTTGTTGAACTGGGCAACGCGGCCGCCCTGATCGATCTGACGCGTACCACCGGTCCAAGCCGGGTGCGAGGTCGGATCGATTTCGAGTACCAGTGTCTGGCCCTCTTTGCCCCAGGTGGAGCGGGTTTCGAACACGGTACCATCGGTCATCTGGACCTTGATGGTGTGGTAGTCGGGATGTCCTTCGGCCTTCATGGCAATAACTTTCGCTGGCGACCGGTTCCGACCGGTCTGGAATGAGAAGCTGCGCGATTAGCGGCCAATGGCGGGGAAATCAAGTGCTCGGTGAATCGGCAATCATCGCGGTGAATTTCACTTCGCAGGTCACTTTGCCTTCGATGGAGGCTTTGCCCCAGAATTTGCAGACCCGTGATCGCTTTTGCACGAACCCGGCCTCGAGCGTGAGCAATACGCCGGGTTCGACCGGCGCGCGAAACTTGGCCTCTTCGATCGCCATGAAATAAACCAGCTTGCCGGTTCCAGCGAGGCCAAGGCTTTCGATCGCCAGAATTCCGGCGGCCTGCGCCAAGGCTTCGATCTGGAGCACGCCCGGCATGATCGGACGGCCCGGAAAGTGGCCTTGAAAGAAACCTTCGTTGAAACTGACCGCTTTGATCGCGGTAATCGTTTCTTCGCTGACTTCGATCACCCGGTCGACCAGCAGCATCGGATAGCGATGCGGCAAGGCAGCCAGAATCTTCGGAATATCGTAAGCCGAAGATCCGGCTGCGGTTTGCTCGCTCATCGCTGTCCCCTTGCGCTTTGCTTAGCGGCCGTCGGGGGCCGGACCGGCTGGACGCGGTGCTGCTGGCTTGGGTGCAACTGGAGCGCCGCCCGATGGACGCGGCTGCTGTGCCTGCTGCTGCTGTGCCTGCTGTTCGCGGACCGAACGCGGCACCCAGCCCTGCGGCGGGACCAGATTGACCGATGGGACCAGCACGTTCAGTTCGGCGATGATCGCCGGGCTCAATTCATAGGCATTGGTTCGCGCAATCACGGCGTCTGGGCTAAGCAGGATGGTGATTCCACGCTTGGACATCGCGGTCTGCACGGCCTGATCAAGTTTTTCGGCGATCTGTTCGATCACATAGGATTCCGACATGGTGATCGGCATCCGGATCTGTTGCAGCTCTTCCTTGGCCCGAGCTTCGAACTGCTGGATTGCACCATACTGCTGCTGCAGCACGGCTTCTGGCTTTTTGGCGACGCGATCGGCATTGAACTTGTCGATCATCACTTTGAGCTGGGCATCAAGCTGCGTGGCGCGGGCGTTATAGGCATCGATAGTGGCCTTGTAGGTCACCGGGCGCTGCTGCTGGGCGACCTGATAGGCGTTCGAATTGACAATCGTCGCGTCAAGGTTGGCAACGCCAAGGCCCGGCACAACGGGGCCGTTAGCGGGTATCGCAGTCGGCGCGGGAGCGGGAGCCGGGGCTGGCTTTTTTTGCGCGGCAACCGGGGCGGCCATGGCGAGCACCAGTGCGGTACCGCACAGGGTCTTGAAAAGCTTGGTCATCAGAACTGGGTTCCTACGTTGAAAGTAAAGGATTTTGTATCGTCTCCATCAACCTTGGTCAGGGCGTGGGCAAAATCGATCCGGAACGGGCCAAACGGCGAGTTCCAGTTGACCCCGATGCCGACCGAGATCCGCGGCTTTGGCGAATTGCCGACAAAGAATTCTTTAAACGCTGGAACGGTCGAACCGATCGCAATGTTGTTCGCGCTGCCCAGGCAGGTCGGCGGCGTGGGGTTGACCGGATTGGTCACCGTGGAAAACGCCGAAGGAGTACAAACTGTTCCGACCAAAGCGGCGGCATCGATCTGGGTATAAAGCGCGGCACCCGCTGGGTTGCGTTGCGGGATGAAAATCCCGTTCGGAAACGGACTGATTTGCGCCACTGGCGCCTTGATTCCCCAAACCGCACCAATGTCCATGAAGATCGACGGACGCAGGCCCAGTTCCCGTGCGCCCGAACCGAGCGGAATTTCCAGCTCCATATGCCCCAAGTAGTAGTACCGACCACCAAGCGCATCGTCGGACCATGACTCGCGATTAGGGTTTGGCCCCGGTGCGGTCACTGTCGCCGAAGGATCGAGATCAATCGTCGGTTTGCGCAAGATTCGCGGGCCAACCCCGCGAATATCAAACCCGCGCAGCTGCGGTTCGCCCAGATAGAACCGGTCGGTCAAGCGAATGGCTTCAGTCCCGGTTGTGGAATTGCCGCCCCACGGCGCGATGGCTCCGCCTTCTGCCTTCAGCGAGAGCACAAAGCCCTTGCCGATGGTGAAATACTGCGCCGCATTGCCCCGGAACCGAACATATTTGACCGAGCCGCCCAGACCGGCGAATTCGGTAGTCACCGCGAACGAACGCCCGCGCGACGGACGATAGCGGTTATCCAGCGTATCATAGATCAACGTCAGACCGAGGATCGAGCTGGTCCGCTTGCCCAGCGCATCGCACAGATAACGCCCGGCGACCAACGCATCGCATTCCAGCAGCGGCGGGTTCTGCCGGTCGGTGAAATACTGACTGCGATCAACGCTGATGTTGTCATAGTTGAAGGTATAGCTGGCCACGGCCGACACATATTCGGTGACCGGAACCCCGGCGCGGATTTGGAAGCCGGTGGTAGCCTGCTGGTAGACCGTGTTGCGCTGGTTGTTGAAGTTGTTGAAGCTGTTCAGATCACGCCGATAGACATTTACGCCCAGGCTGACGTTCTTGTCGAACACATAGGGTTCGGTGAAGCTGAGATCGACCTGCTTCGAATAGTTCGAATAGGCCACGTTGAGCCCGATTGTCTGGCCGCGCCCACGGAAGTTGCGCTGTTCAACCGCGCCTTGGAAGATCAGACCTTCAAGGCTGGAATAGCCCGCCGACAGTTGCAGCTGCCCGGTTGGCTTTTCTTCGACATTGGCTTCCAGAATGATCCGGTCAGGGGCTGAACCGGGCTTCTGCTCGATCTCAAACTTTTCCTGGAAATAGCCGAGCGAGTTGATCCGCGCGGTCGAGCGTTTGACCTGCAAGGAGTTGAACGCATCGCCTTCTGCCAGACGGAACTCGCGGCGGACGATCTTGTCCTGCGTCAGGGTGTTGCCATTGACGTCGATCTTTTCGACATAAACCCGCGGTGCTTCGGCGATCTGGAAGGTCAGGCTCATGGTGAGCTCTTCCTTGCTGCGGGCATATTCGGGCCGCACATCGGCAAAGGCATAGCCGAAAGTACCCAACGTCTGGTTGAGCCGGTCGATGGTGTCTTCAACCATCTTGGCGTCATACCAATCGCCCTTCTTCATCGGCAACTGGCCGCCCAGCCGGTCACCATCAAAGTCGCGCAGCTGGCTTTCAACCTTCACATCGCCGAATTTATAGCGCGGACCTTCTTCGACCACATAGGTCAGGATGAAGTCCTTCTTGTCCGGGGTCAGTTCCGCCACGGCTGAAACGATCCGGAAATCGGCATAGCCTTTGGTCAGATAGAACTGCCGCAGCTTTTGCTGATCGAACGCCATCCGGTCAGGGTCATAGGTAGTGCCAGAGCTGAGAATTTTGGTCAGCCCGGCTTCCTTGGTGATCATTTCACCGCGCAGCTGGCCATCGCTGAACGCATCGTTGCCGATGATGTTGATCTTGCGGACCTTTGACTTGGGCCCTTCGTTGATTTCAAAGACGATATCGACGCGGTTCTGATCGAGCATCACCATCTTGGGTTCAACCGACGCCGCGAACCGGCCCTGACGCTTATACAGCTCGATAATCCGGGCGACATCGGCGCGGACTTTTGAGCGGGTAAAGATCTGCCGTGGCGCAAGCTTGATTTCGGGGACGATTTTCTCCGCCTTGATCCGCTTGTTTCCTTCAAGGATGATCCGGTTGATGACCGGGTTTTCCTTGACCTCGATTGTCACGTTGCCGCCATCGTTGCGGATCTGGACATCGGCGAACAATTCGGTGGCAAACAGATCCTTCAGCGCCTGATCGCCAGCGCCCTGAGTATAGGGCTGACCAATCCGCAGCTTGGTGTAGGTGCGGATCGTATCCGGCTCAAGCCGCTGCGAACCAAGGACATTGATTGTGCGGATCGTGTCAGCCGCAGGAGCCACAACAACCGCTGGAGCGGCGGCAGGTGCCGGGGCGGAAGCAGGCGCGGTTTGCGCCAGCGCGGCGGCAGGCAGGCCAGCCAGGATCGTGGTGCCCATCAGCAATGCGGCCATCGACAGGCGGGCGCTGAAAGCGTGGCTGCGATCCATTTGGTCTTGATTCATCGACACAGCATTTCCCGTCTAAAATTGGCTGCTAACAAACCGGCAAAAGCGCAGCCGGTCCGCAACGCGCAGACACGTCGCCGCCCTCTGCCCGATGCCTGCCATTGGATCAAGCAAAGTTGCTGCGACCCTCCGCAGATTTCCCTCACCCTGCCGCGTTCTTCAAGGGAAGAACAACCCGGCAAGGTCGTTAAAAGTCACGAACACCGCCAACGCCAGCATGAAGGCCATGCCGGTGCGGAACGCCCATTCCTGACTGCGCTCACCCAGCGGCTTGCGGCGGACTGCTTCCGCAGCATACATCGCCAGGTGCCCACCGTCTAAGGTTGGGATTGGCAGCAGATTGATGAATGCCAAATTAATTGAAATGAGCGCGGCGAACTGAACGAACGAAAGCCAGCCCATGGTCAGCGCTTCGCCCGAGAATTTGGCGATCTTGATCGGCCCGCCCATCTCTTTGACCGATCGTTCGCCGACAACGATCTGCTTGAGGCCAATCACCATGGTCTGCATGATCGCGACGCTCTCGGTAAAGCCATAGCCGACCGCACTGATCGCACCGATTTCGCGCCGCTCGACCAACCCGCCAGCCACGCCCATAAAGCCGAGCCGGGTTTCGTTGCCGAACCGGTCCTTGATGACCTGTTCGGCCAGTTTGACCGGCATCGTCATCGTCCGCCCGGCCCGGTCAACCGTGACCTGAACCAACTTGTTCGGATAAATTGCCACCGCGGTGACCACATCCTTGAAACCGTCAATGGCCGAACCATCAATTGCAGTGATCCGGTCACCTTCCTGCAAGCCCGCAGCCCGGGCCGGGGAATTGTCGCTGAACCCGCCGACAACCGCTGGATTGGACGGGACACCAAAACTGAGCGCAAAGGCCGCGATAATCGTTACTGCGATCAGCAGGTTGGCCATAGGCCCGGCCAGCACAATCAGGGTGCGCTGCCACAGCGGAGCCCCGGGGAACGTGCCTTTCAGCTCTTCAGCAGTGGCATTTTCAAGCGCCGGATCAGGTTTGCTGGTGGCATCAGCATCGCCCGCGAACAGCACATAGCCGCCCAGCGGGACCGCCGCGATCCGCCAGCGGGTGCCGCGTTTGTCGATCCGGTGCCACAGCTCTGTGCCAATCCCGACCGAAAAGGTCAGTGCGCGGACGCCAAACACCCGGGCCATCCAGTAGTGGCCCAGCTCATGCAGCACGACCAAAGGCCCGAGCAACAGCAGGAAGCCCCCAAAGTACATCAAAATTGACGGAGATTCGATCACGTCAGGCAAGCTCCAGCATTTGGCGGGCACGGCCCCGCGCCTCGGCATCGATGGCGATAACATCGCCCAGCGCGGCCGGAGCGGCGGGAGCATAGCGCCCAAGAAGTTCTTCAACCATTACCGATATGCGGGTGAACGGCAGCTGTCCCGCCAAAAACGCCGCAACCGCGACTTCGTTCCCGGCATTGAGCACGGCCGGAGCGGCCCCGCCCGCCTCTGCGGCAAGGCGGCACAGCCGGGTTGCGGGGAAACGATCTTCATCCGGCGCCCGGAATGTCAGTTCGCCCAGCGCAGCCAGATCGAGCGGCGCGCAGGGCGTATCCATCCGGCTTGGCCAGGCCAGGCACGAGGCAATCGGCACCCGCATATCGGATGGCCCCAACTGCGCCAGCGTCGATCCATCGCGGTATTCGACCATCGAATGGATCACCGATTGCGGATGCACCACGATCCGCAGCTTATCGAGGCCCACCGGGAACAGGTGATGCGCCTCAATCAGTTCAAGCCCCTTGTTGAACATCGTCGCGCTATCGACGCTGATCTTGGCGCCCATATCCCAGTTGGGATGTTTGACAGCCTGCGCCGGGGTCGCGGCGGCCAGCTGCGCCGCGCTCCAATCGCGGAACGGCCCGCCGCTGGCTGTCAGCGTGATCGAGCGGACGTGCTCGTAGCTGTTGCCCGCCAGGCACTGGAAAATCGCGTTGTGCTCGCTATCCATCGGCAGCAGCGTTGCGCCGTGGCGGGCAACCGCAGCGGTCATCACTGCGCCGGCTGAAACCAGCGCTTCCTTGTTGGCCAGCGCGACGGTGCGGCCTTGTTCGATCGCGGCCATGGTCGGGGCAAGACCCGCACAGCCGACGATGGCGGCCACGGTGATGTCTGCCGGGCGCGCTGCCGCCTCGATCAGAGCTCCCGCCCCGCCTGCAGCTTCGATGCCGCTTCCTGCAAGCGCATTGCGCAATTCCGCAAGGCAGCTCTCATCGGCCACCACCGCCACCTCGGCCGAAAATTCGCGCGCCAGCCGCGCCAGTTTTGCCGCCTGGCAATTGGCGGTGAGCGCGACCACGCGCCATTTGCCCGGCTCGCGCCGGATCAGGTCGATGGTGGAAGCACCGATCGAGCCGGTTGCGCCAAGAATGGTGATGGCGCGGTTCATCAAATCACGATTTTGGCCGGTGCGAGCGGA
>JAYURW010000106.1:0-2905 GCA_043756025.1 Novosphingobium sp.
AGCCGCTCCATCCACGGGGCGAGCGCGAAGATCCAAACGAAGCACGGCACGAAGGTGACCCAGGTGGTCAGCCCCGCGCCGAGCAGCCCGGCGACCAGCGGCGAGAGCGGTCCGGGGCTGCGCAGCGCGGCGAGGTAGCCCACGAATTGCGTGACCATGATCAGCGGGCCGGGGGTGGTTTCGGCCAGCCCCAGCCCATCGGCCATCTCGCCCGCGCTCAGCCAGCCGAAGCCCGAGACCGCCTGCTGCGCCATATAGGCCAGCACCGCGTAGGCCCCGCCGAAAGTCACCACCGCCAGCTTGGAAAAGAACAGGCCGATCTGCCACAGCACGTGGTCGGGCCCGAGCGTCAGCCAAACCGCAAGCATCGGTGCCGCCCACACCGCGCCGCCGATCAGCACCGCCCACAGGCTGGCGCGCCACGGGCGCGGCGCGAACTCTGGCGGCGGACCGGCGGGCTGCAATGCCAGCCACTCCGGCCGCCACGCTGCGACCACTGCGCCCGCCAGACCCGCCCCCAGCACGACCAGCGGAAATGGCAGGGCCAGCAGGAACAGCCCGGCAAAGGCCGCCACAGCGATCCAGCGTTTGAACGTGGTGTTGAGCGCCCTTCCGGCGACCCGCAGCAGCGCCTGGACCACGATTCCCAGCACCGCCGCCTTGATCCCGAGGAATATCGCCTCAAACCAGTCCAGTTTCGCGGCAAGGCCATAAAGCACCGACAGCGCGAGGATCACCAGCGCGCCCGGAATCACAAACAACAACCCCGCCGCCAGCCCGCCCCTGATCCCGTGCAGCTTCCACCCGATCCACACCGCGAGCTGTTGCGCTTCGGGCCCGGGCAGAAGGTGGCACAGGTTGAGCGCGTGGAGGTATTGCTCCTCGCTGACCCACCCGCGCTGCTCGACAATCTCGCGGTGCATCAGCGCGATCTGGCCGACCGGACCGCCGAAACTGAGACACCCGATCCGCGCGGAAACGCGCACCAATTCGCCGAATGTGGGGACTGAGGAGGCTGTGTCCATCGCGCGCCAATACCTTTCCGTCCGCAGAGGCAGACCCATGAAAGGCAACGCTTGGGCCGAAGCCTTACCGGGAGGTTGCTTCGCCCCGGTCCTGCCAAACTGCGGGAATACGAGGCAGGTGGTCAAGTTCAATGTGGCTTTACCGAAGGCAAGCCAAGCTATTCGCGCCTTCGAGCTACTTGGCGATAATCCACTTTCCATCACGAAAGCGGAAAACGTGCGGGGAAATGCAACGCTCGGCGGCGGCGCAATCGGCGCGCACCGCATCGGCCAGATCATCGAGCGGCTTTCCGTCTGGAACGAGGCCGACAATCACGATCTGGTCGGTCGCAACCGTCATGAACAAATCCGGCCCGACTTCGTCCGCGAGCTTTTGCCAGGCGGGCAAGTCCATCGCGACACTGCCCATCTATGCATCGCCCTGGAAGCCCTGCCACGCCTTGCGCAGCGCCGGAGCGGTTGGAATCTGGGGCAAGATTCCGCGGGTTTGCGTCTCTGCCAGCAGCCACGCCTGCGCTTCGGTGACTTCCAGCTTCTCCAGCCCGGCGGAGCTGAGCATCGCAATTGCGTCGGGCGAATCTGAGGCAAGGATCATGTAGAGATCGTCACCGATCGGCCGGATCAGGGCCAAGGGCTGGTCGTCGTCGCCGCGCCTTTGCGCGGCTGCTTCGGCATAGTCCTTGCCCCGCACGATGACCCTTAGCGAAGACAAGGTCAGCGCGCCGGGCGGCTGGCCCATGCCGCGAACCCACCGCGCCTTCGAAGCTTCGCAGTCCGCCGCCGGGGCTTGTTGGCAGTAGGCATAGATGCGGTCGAAGAAAATCTGTGCGGTTTCCGGCTTGTCGCCAGGCTTGACCGGCCGCGTCACCATGACGTGGAGCGGGTCGGCGGGGTCGGCGGCAAACACCGCAGAAGGATCGGCCTTGCGGAAACGCGCGATCATTTCCTTCGAAAAGGCCTGACGCGTCGGCGGCGCCGCGCTGGCCGGCACAGCTGCGGTGACCGCCAGGGCCATAAAAACCGTAAGTCCCCTCATACGCCCACTTTACCGGTCGGACTGGCCGCAGCAAGTCCAAATTTTATCCGACCGTCGTCAGCGGGCTTTCCTACAGAATGAGAGTCTGACAAGCTGCCCCGACGGCAGCGACCAATAACCTCTTTTTGCTCGCGAGCAGCCAGATGTTGCAGCGCGCTCGACCTGATGCCGCTGCGAGATCGTTTTGGTGTAAACTTCGTGTCAACTTTGGGCTTGCCCAAACCATTTCCTTGCCCGGCCTGTCTTAGATTGATAATACAGCTTGCAGAACCGGCGGTGCATCCCACATTGGCTGGACAACCAAGGATACGGACCAAATCAATGGCCTCAACGCTGACCGATACCGCTGCTGCCCCCGCGATCACGCTGACCCCGCCCGATCCGGTGCCGGTAATCGCGCCCGAGGCTGCGGTTGGCCTGGTTCCGGTGTCGGACGACAACAAGTCGAAGCTGGAAGCCAAGGTCGATGCGTTCGTCGCCGACCTGGTCGCAAGCGACTCCAATTCGCCCGAATTTGGCAAAAAGGTCGACCAGATCACCAATATGGGCCGCAAGGAAATCATGGCGGCGGCGGGCATGTCGAACCGTTTCCTCGACCGACCGGTGCGCGCGATGGACAAGGATATGGGCGTCGGTGCGAACCTGGCCGAGCTGCGCCGCACGGTCGAAGAGCTCGATCCGGGCAAGAACGGCAAGCTTTCCACTGGCCGCAAGTTCCTCGGTATCATCCCGTTCGGCAACCGGATGAAGCGCTACTTCAACTCGTACCAATCGGCGCAGGGCCACATCCAGTCGATCCTCACCCACCTGTCTTCGGGCAAGGACGAGCTGCTGATGGACAACG
>JAYURW010000107.1:0-16009 GCA_043756025.1 Novosphingobium sp.
GTGGCCCGGTGCGCCGGTCACGCCGCCGCCCGGATGGGTGCCCGCGCCGCACATATAGAGCCCCTTGATCGGCCCGCGATAGTCGCCGTGGCCCAGCACAGGCCGCGCTGCCCACAGCTGATCAAGCCCCATCGTGCCGTGCATGATATCGCCGCCGATCAGCCCGAACTTGCGTTCCAGATCGAGCGGTGAGTGGATCTGCGTGGCGATCACGCTGGCTTTGAAATTGGGGGCGTGATCGTTGACGGTGTTGATAATCAGATCGGCCACTTCGCTGCGGTGCTTGTCCCAATCAACCGCTGGATCGAACTGCTGGCAGAACAGGCTGGCGACGTGCTGGCCCGGAGGGGCGAGGCTGTCATCGACCGTTGACGGGATCTTGATCTCGACAATCGGCTTCTTCGACCAGCCGTGCTGCTGCGCATCGATGAAGGCCTGATCCATATAGTCCATCCCCGGCGCGATGATGATCCCGGCGGTGTGGTGTTCGGCCTGTTCCTTGCCCGGCAGCACACTGAAGCTGGGCAATTCAGACAGCGCAACATTCATCCGGAACGTGCCCGAACAGGTCTTGAAGCCCTTGATCCGCTTTTTGAAATCATCGTCCAGATCGCTGGGATCGACCAGTTGGCGATAGAGCAACGCCGGGCCAGCGTTGGAGGCGACGATGCTGGCGGCGATTTCGTCGCCGCTTTCCAGCTTCACGCCGGTCACTTTGCCGCCATCGACCAGCACCTGCGCAACGGGTGCCTCAAGGCTGATCTCAACCCCGGCTAGTTCGCAGGCCTTGGCCATCGCCTGAGTGATCGCGCCCATCCCGCCGACCGCGTGGCCCCAGGCGCCCAGTTTGCCGTTCACTTCGCCAAACACATGGTGCAGCAAGACATAGGCGCTGCCCGGCGTCGATACCCCGGCGTAGTTGCCGACCACTGCATCGAACGCAAAAGCGCTTTGCACCCGGTCATCCTCAAACCAGCCATCGAGGAAGCCGCGAGCCGATTTGGTGAAGATATCGAGTAGATCGCGCTGAACCGCCAGATCGAGCTTGGCCATCGGCCAGCCTTGCTGCGCCGCGGCCATCAGCGAAGGCAGTCCGCCGCCAACATTGGGCGGGATTTGCAAGCTGAGGTCGCGCAGCACGTTGGCGACCTTTTCCAGCGCAGCATCGTATTTGGGATAGGCTTCGGCATCCTTCTTGGAGAACCGCGCAAATTCCGCCTCGGTCCGCCCGGCACCGCCTCCCAGCTTCAGATAGTCGTCTTCGAACGGGAAGAAGTTGCTGATCGTCCGTTCGATCACGCGGTAGCCGTGATCGTGCAGCTTCATGTCCGCGATCACTTTGGGCCGCAGCAGGCTGACGGTGTAGCTGGCGGTGGAATTGCGGAAACCGGGATGAAACTCCTCGGTCACTGCCGCCCCGCCAACAATATGCCGCCGCTCCAGCACCCGCACCCGCATCCCCGCCTTGGCCAGATAGAACGCGCAAGTCAGGCCATTGTGGCCCCCGCCGATGATCAGGGCGTCATAGGTTTTGGTCATGGAAGTCCTCGAAAGCTGACAAAGTTCACAGGGTTCACAAAAAGTAAAAAGCGTTTGTTTTCCTGCTGGGTGCAACCCTGACAGGATCAGTTTGAGTAGGAAAGCTAGCCCTTGGCACTCCACCCAGGCCCCGGCGCAAAGGGTTGGCGGGCCTCAGGGATCAAGGCGCGGATTTTCTTGGCGAAGCTGCGCAGGCAGACCTCGCTGGTGGCAATCGGCCCGGTGCCATAGCTTTTGCTGGCCATGCCTTGCTGGACCCGGCCAATCAGCCAGGTGTCCTCGGCATTGACCACGCGGTTGATCCGCCAGTTGGCATAGCGGACCAGCTTCATTTCGCGGCGCGAATCCGGCAAGGCATAGGCCACTTCGCGCAGCAAACATTCGGTCGGACTGATCGGCAGCCACTGCATGAAATCGATCTGATCGGCATAGATATCAAAGGCCATGTTGGGCCACAGCTTGTAATAGAGCCAGCGGCCGTGCGCGGCATCCGGGAGATGCTCGACCCGGGGCATATGGGCGCCGTAAAACTTCTCCCAGAAGTTCTGCTTCTCGTTCTTCACCACATCGCCATAGAGCCGGTCAGCCCAGCCGTGCGCTTCGATCCGGTAAGATTTTCCGACCAGCCGGGTCAGGCCATCGTGCGCCACCGGAATGTGCAGATTGTCCGAATAGTTATCGCCAACGTTCTTCCAGTTGATCCCGCGCGGGCGGTGGCGGATCGCGCCCATCGGCTGCATTTCGGCCAAGCGGTATTGCGCCACCTCGTCTTCAAACGGCGCCATCATTTCGCCCACCGCCGGAAACCCGGCGGGTGCCAGATTGACGAAGATGAAGCCGTGCCACTGCTCCAGCGCAACCGGGACAAGGCCGTTGTCCTCCAGCCTGAGCGCTGGATACTCCGATTTCATCGGTACCCCGGTCAGCCGCCCATCGATGTCATAGGTCCAGGCGTGATAGGGGCAGACCAGCTTTTTGGCACAGCCGCCCGGCCCTTCGACCAGCCGCATCGCGCGGTGGCGGCAGACGTTGGTGAAAGCGCGAACCACGCCATCATTACCGCGGATCACGATCACGCTTTCGCCGAGGTATTCGATCGTGCGGTAATCGCCGGGGCCGGGAATTTCGCTGACGTGGCAGACGATCTGCCAGCTGGGACGGATCACCTGCTCCATTTCCAGATCAAAGAATTCGCGGTCATGATAAATCCAGCCCGGCAAGCTGAAATCAGCGTCCGGATCAACATCTGCGCTGTCAATTTCGGCAAAGGCGTGAGCGAATTTGGTCATTGGGTTTCCGGTAATTCCATTCCTTGTTGGACGAACGTATAACAAGTGTTAAAGCCCCGCAAGTGAAACCCGCACCCACCCTTCGTGCCCCAGCTTTCAAACGGGCCGAGCGCGCCTTTACGCGGGCCGAGCCCGATGCGCGCCGCGCCAGTCTGGTGCAGGCTTGCACCCGGGTTCTGGCGCGCGAAGGTGCGGGCGGAGCCAGTGTCCGCGCTATTGCGCTCGAAGCAGGCGTTTCTCCCGGACTGATCGGACACTATTTTGACGGGATCGATGCGCTGATTTCGGCCAGTTACGCCCATGTCGAGACGCAGGTTCAGGCGGCGCTCGACGCCGCTGTCGCAGCAGCCGGGGCCGATCCGCGGGCGCGGCTCGAAGCCTATGTCACTGCCAGCTTTCTGCCCCCGATTGCCGACAGCGCGCTGCTCTCAACCTGGATCGCGTTTTGGAGCATGGTTCGCTCGAACCCCGAAATAGCGCGCCAGCATGACGGTCAATATGCCGCCTTCCGTGCCGGGCTTGAGCACCTGATGGCCGAAACCGGGGTGCCCGCAGCTGGTTTGCGTAAAACCGCAATAGCCGCGACCGCGCTGGTCGATGGGCTGTGGCTCGAACTATGCCTCTCCCCCCAGACTTTTGCCGAGGGGGAGGCAGCGCAGATTGCGCGACAGGCGCTGGCCGCGCTTATTTCGACAGATCGGTGAACAGGCTGAGGAAGTAATTGATCCCCGGCTTGATGTTGCTCAGCCGCACGCGTTCGTTGAGCCCGTGCGAAAAGTCTTCCGAATCCATGCTGAAAGTCGGACTCGCACCATAGCTAGGCACACCCAGCGCGCGGTACCACATCGAATCCGACGCGCCCGAAGCCTGGCTGGGGAACACCGAAATGCCGGGCTGGACCAGCCGCATTGCCTTTTCCGCCGCAGCGATGAAATCAGGCCGCATCGGTGAGGCGGGGGCAGCGATCGAGTCTTCGCCGCTGGTCGCAGTGACTTTCACATCGGGCATGCCGATCACCTGTTCCAGGATCAGGCGCACGTGTTCACGGCTGTGGCCGGGGAAGGTCCGGCAATTGACATTGGCCGTGGCGCGCTGCGGTAGGGCGTTCTGGGCATGGCCGGCCGTGACCATCGTCGGTGTGCAGGTGGTGCCGATTTTGCCAACATAGGTCGGGCTGGCCCGCAGCGTGGCGGCAGCCACTTCATCGTTTGGATTGGCCGCGAACGCGCGCATCGCGGCGGACAGCTTGGGGTCCTTTTCAAAGGCCGCAGCCTTTTCAAAATAGGCCTTAGTCAGTGGGCTCAGTTCGGGCTTGAAATGATAGGCCCCGACTTTGGCCAGCGCCTGCGAAAGCTGGACGATCGCATTGGCCGGGCGCGGGGCGGAGCTGTGGCCGCCGGGGTTGGTCACTTCGATCTGGTAATCGTCATAAGTCTTTTCCGCGCCTTGCCAGGTCCAGTACAGCGGCTTGGCACTGCCTTCCTCCAGCGTCCCGCCGCCGCCGTCGATGTTGATCACCAGTTCGGCGTTCTTTAGCCGTTCGGCGATCACCCGCGAGCTGCGCATGGTGGTTTCCTCGTCACCCGAAAACTGCAGGATGATTGTGCGTTTGGGGCGGTAGCCCTGGCGGCGCAGTTCGATCAGGCTGGCGGTGGCGAGCGCGGCATCGAACTTCATATCGCTGGCGCCGCGGCCATAGAGGATGCCGTCTTCAACCACCGGGGTGAACGGATCGCGGGTCCAGTCCTTTGGATTGGCTTCCACCACGTCCATGTGCCCGGAAATTACCAGCGGCTTCAGGCTGGGATCGCTGCCCGGCCAAGTTGCAATCATGTAAGCGGTATCGCGGAACGGAGTGATTTCGACCGCGCCGATCGGCCATCCGCCCGCCACCAGCGCGTCCTTGACCACACCCAGCGCCTGCGGGGTTTGATTGCCGGGTCCTTCGACCGATCGCAGCGCGATCAGCCGCTTGGCCAGATCGAGCGTCTGCGTTTCGGCCTGCGGGTGGCTGGTCAGTTTGGGGGCCTTGGCCGCTCTTGCGCCCAGCTGCGGCGCGGCCAACGCGGCGGTGAGAACAATGGCAAGTGCAAACGAGGTGCGGCGCATCGAGCGAATCTCCGAATGGGGGCAACTCACGGCAAATGGCCTAAACACCGCTCCGCAGCAATCGCACGACGGCATGGCTATCAAATAATTAACCCTACGCACCTAACTCATTCGGGGTGAACGCCGGATATTGGCGCGGGGGGTCGATGGTTAGCAAGCAGGCTGCGCTACGCGCTGCCATCCCGTCAGAATTGCGCGAATGGGTCGATAATAGGCTCATCTCTGCGCACATCCGGATCGTCCGCATTATGGTGATGGCCGGTTTGCTGAACGCTGCCGTGATCGTTATCGCGCTGTGGGGCGAGGAAATTTCGCCGATTCTTATAGCGTTATACGGCACTTCGATGACCGCCGCCGGCCTGCACCGGTTGTGGCTCGCCGAAGGGATCGAACGCGGCCGCCGCCGCCGCCGCCCGGCCAAGATCATGACCGCATTCTGGCTCAATTCACTGTGGCTGGGCCTCAACTTGGGCATTCTGCTGGCCTATTCGTTTCCGCACGTGTCGGCCGGCGATCAATTGCTGCTGGCGATCAGCGGCGTCGCCCAGATTGCCTCAGCTGCCTACACCGTTCGAACGCTGGTAAAATCAGCGACGGTCTACATTCTGGCTCAGGCCATCGGCCTGACAATCGGCTTGGCCCAACTGGGCGGGATCGACGCTTTTGGAGCGATCGCCATTCTGCTCAGCGCCAGCGGGCTGCTGATCCGAATGACATTCACGGCTCGCGATATGTTTGTCACCCGGATCCTGTCCGACCGCGAGCTGGCCGAATCCACCCGCACCGTCAAACTGCTGCTCAACGAATACGAAGAAAACGGGTCTGACTGGCTGTTCGAATTGGACCGCAACGGACAGCTGACCAGCGTTTCAAACCGCTTTGCCGCCGTCACTGGCGAGACAGCTGCCGCGCTGGAAGGCCGTCCGTTCATCGCGTTGTTCGCCCCGGCTGATGCCCGCGACGAATTGGCCAAAGCTGTGGCCGACCGGCGCCCAGTGCGCGAAGTGGCATTGGCGCTCGACAGTGTCGGCGCCGGCGAGCCGCGCTGGTGGTCGATCAGCGGGCGGGCTTCGCATGGCGACGGAAATACAGCCTATCGCGGCGTTATTTCAGATATCTCAGTCCGCCGTCAGGCCGAGGACCGGGCCCAGCATATGGCGCACTTTGACACCCTGACTGGCCTGCCGAACCGCGCCCTGTTCGATCAGCAATTGCGCGCGCTGATGACGGACCGGGCGGGTGATGAGCAAGTGGCTTTGATGCTGCTCGACCTCGATCACTTCAAAGCGATCAACGATGTTTACGGTCACCCGGTCGGCGATGCCTTTCTGCGCCAGATTGGTGCGCGCGTTGCGGTCCTGACCCAGAAAAGCGGGCTGGGCGGCCAACAGTCCATCATCGCCCGGCTTGGCGGCGATGAATATGCCATCGCGATCAGCGGGGCCGATGCCTGCGATCATTCAATCCGGCTGGCTGAACTGTTGCTGGTGGAATTGGCCGAACCGGTCCAGGTTGAAAGCCATGAGCTACATTCCGGCGTTTCGATTGGGATCGCACTGGCACCGTTTCATGCCGACAACCGGAACCAGCTGACCTCCTATGCCGATATCGCGCTGAACGCGGCCAAGGAAACTGGGCGCGGCAAGTGGGAAATGTTCGAAGCTGACATGGATGCCCAGCTGCACGAACGCCACACTCTGGCCCGCGATTTGCGTCATGCGGTGGGCCGCGGCGAGCTGCGGTTATTCGTCCAGCCGCTGGTCGATATCGCGAGCGAAAAGATGACCGGTTACGAAGCGCTGTTGCGCTGGGAACACCCGACCCGCGGGTTAGTGCCGCCCGATGTCTTTATCCCAATTGCCGAAGAGACCGGCCTGATCGTGCCGATCGGTGAATGGGTAATCCGCACCGCGCTGGCCGAGGCGGCGCAGTGGAAAAACGGTGAGACCATCGCTATCAATCTATCGCCGGTACAAATCGAAAGTCCCGGACTTCTGCCAATGGTGGTCAATGCGCTTGGTGAGAGCGGGATCGAGCCTGACCGGGTCGAGTTCGAGATCACTGAAGGGGTGCTGCTCAACAATTCCGAGGCCAATCTTGAAGTATTGCAAATCCTGCAATCGTTCGGTGTCAAAATTGCCCTGGATGATTTCGGCACCGGCTATGCCTCGCTCAATTACCTGCTGACCTTCCCGTTCGACAAAATCAAGATCGACCGCAGCTTCATCTCCCAAATGTCCACTCGCGATGAATCGCGCGCGATTGTTGGCGCGGTTATCGCACTGGCCAATCAGCTGGGGATGTGCACTTTGGCCGAAGGCGTCGAAGAACGCGAGCAGCTGGATCAACTGCGCGAAGATGGTTGCCGGATGGTCCAGGGTTGGTTGTTCGGCAAAGCCTTGCCCAGCGAAGAATACCATCCGCGCCCGGCACTGCCGATCCGGCCCGACCGCCCGATCCGTCTGACCGGCAAGCGTGCGGCCTAGGTCCTGATCCCCAAATCGCAGACGTATTCAGGCACCGCCGATAGCTGAACCGGCGCCGCGCGCACTGGCGCCCTGGTTTTGCGCCTGCTAACCCGTCCCGACTTTCCGCCGCCGTTCTGGCCGGAAAGGAGAGGACCGGCCATGAGTTTCACCGCGGACCGTCTGTTGCTGTTCGGCGCCACCGGCGATTTGGCGCAGCGGATGCTGTTACCCTCGCTTTGCGCACTTCATGCCGACAAGCTGGTCCCCGAAAAGCTGGAAATTGTCGGCACTGCCCGCCAGCCGCTCGACGATGCGGGCTACCGCAATTTCGCGCGGGAGGCGTTGGAGAAATTCATGCCGGCCGATCGCCGCGGCGGCATGGCGACTTTCCTCAACCGGCTAAGCTATCAACCGCTCGATGCCACCGATACAGCGGGTTATGCTGCGCTGGCCGCCAAGGTCGGCACGCCGCAGGATGGCCTGGCGATTTTCCTGTCGACCGCGCCCAGCCTGTTTGAACCAACCATTGCCGGGCTGACCGCCGGGGGTTTGGCTGGCGAAACCGTTCGGATTGGGCTGGAAAAGCCGCTCGGCACCAGCCTTGCCTCGAGCCGCGAAGTCAATGACGCGGTCGCCGGTGCTTTCCCCGAGGACCGGACCTTCCGGATCGATCATTATCTGGGCAAGGAAACCGTCCAGAACCTGCTCGCGCTGCGCTTTGCCAATATCCTGTTCGAACCGCTGTGGAACGCGGCGCATATTGATCACGTCCAGATCACCGTTTCCGAAACGGTTGGTCTCGAAGGCCGGGTCGGCTTTTACGACGGCGCGGGCGCGCTGCGCGATATGGTCCAGAACCATATGCTGCAGTTGCTGGCCTTGGTCGCGATGGAGCCGCCGGCCAATTTTGACGCGACCGCGATCCGCGATGAAAAGGTCAAGGTCCTGCGCACCTTGCGCGCCGTAAACCCGGATGAAACCGTCACCGGTCAGTACCGCGCGGGCGCTATCGCCGGGGTTCCGGTGCCCGGTTATGACGAAGAACTGGGCAAGGATTCTGAGACTGAAACCTTTGTCGCTATCAAAGCCTACCTCGATAACTGGCGTTGGAAGGGTGTTCCGTTTTACCTACGCACCGGAAAACGTCTGCCCGAACGCAAGACCGAAATCGTGGTTCAGTTCCGTCCGGTGCCGCACTCGATCTTTGCCGGACGCGGCGCGCAAAGCGCCCCCAACCGGCTGGTGATCGGAATCCAGCCGCAGGAAAATATCACGCTGTCGCTGATGGCCAAAGTGCCCGGGCTGGACCGCGACGGGATCCGCCTGCGCGAAGTGCCGCTGGATATCGCCATGGCCGATGCCTTTGCCGGGCCGATGAAGCGGATTGCCTATGAACGGTTGCTGCTCGATCTGATCGAAGGCGACCAGACGCTTTTCGTGCGCCGCGATGAAGTGGAGGCCCAGTGGGAATGGATCGATGGGATCCGCGCCAGTTGGACCGAACACGGCCTGCGCCCGCGCAATTACACCGCCGGCAGCTGGGGGCCCAATTCGTCAATCGCGCTGACCGAACGCGACGGAGTGCACTGGTATGAGTAAGCTTCACCCCATCATCGAACGCGTCACTCAGCGGATCATTGACCGCTCAAAAGACAGCCGCCGCCGCTATCTCGATTTGATGGAGCGTGAGGCGGAGAAGTTTCCGAACCGGGGCGCATTGTCCTGCTCAAACCTTGCCCACGGCTTTGCTGCCGCGCTGGATGACAAGCCTGCGATCAAAAGCGGACGCGGGGCTAATTTGGCGATTGTGACCGCCTACAACGATATGCTTTCGGCGCATCAGCCCTATGGCCGCTATCCCGAAGCGATGAAAATGTATGCCCGCGAAGTCGGCGCCACGGCGCAGGTTGCAGGCGGCACTCCGGCGATGTGCGATGGGGTGACGCAGGGCCAGCTGGGGATGGAGCTGAGCCTGTTCAGCCGCGATGTGATCGCGCTGAGCACCGGGGTGGCGATGAGCCACGCGATGTTCGACGGCATGGCGCTGCTCGGGATTTGCGACAAGATCGTCCCGGGGTTGGTGATCGGCGCGCTGCGGTTTGGGCACTTGCCGGCGATTTTCGTGCCATCAGGCCCGATGCCATCGGGGCTGGCCAACAAGGACAAGCAGAAAGTTCGCCAGCTTTATGCCGAGGGCAAAGCCAGCCGCGACGATCTGCTCGAAAGCGAGAGCGCCAGCTATCACTCGCCCGGCACTTGCACCTTTTATGGCACCGCCAATTCCAACCAGATGATGCTGGAACTGATGGGGCTGCACGTCCCCGGCGCCAGCTTTGTACCGCCCAACACTCCGCTCCGTTCGGCGCTGACCCGCAAGGCAGTCCACCGGCTAACCGAGATCGGACGCGAAGGTGGCGACTATCGTCCGATGGGCCGGGTGGTCGATGAAAAGGCGATTGTGAACGCCGCTGTCGGGCTGCTGGCGACCGGCGGATCAACCAACCATGCGATCCACATTCCGGCCATGGCCCGCGCTGCCGGTATCCGGATCGACTGGCAGGATCTGGACGAGCTGTCCGCCGCCGTGCCGCTGATCGCGCGGGTCTATCCCAACGGCAGCGCCGACGTGAACCACTTCCACGCGGCCGGCGGGATGGGCTATGTCGTGCGTGAATTGCTGGATGCCGGGCTCGCCCATGGCGACGTGCTGACCATCGCGCGCGGCGGCATGGCCGACTATGCGCAGGAACCGCAGCTGCAGGACGGCGCGCTGATCTGGCAGCCTGCTCCCGCCGTCAGCCTCGATGATACGATCCTCGCGCCGGTTTCAACCCCGTTCCATCCCGATGGCGGAATGCGGCTGGTGGCGGGCAACCTTGGCCGCGGAACTTTCAAAACCAGCGCTGTTGAAGCCGAGCGCTATACCATTGAGGCCCCAGCCCGGGTGTTTGACAGTCAGGAAGCTGTGCAGGCCGCGTTCAAAGCGGGCGAGCTTGACTGCGATGTGGTGGTCGTCGTCCGGTTCCAGGGCCCGCGCGCCAACGGGATGCCCGAACTGCATAAACTCACCCCGCCGCTTGGCGTGCTGCAGGACAAGGGATTCAAGGTGGCGCTGGTCACCGATGGGCGGATGTCGGGCGCATCGGGCAAAGTCCCTGCCGCGATCCATATCACCCCCGAAGCACTTGGCGGCGGGCCGCTCGCGCGGGTCGAGGACGGCGATCTGATCAAGTTGTGCGCGCATACCGGCACGCTGGAAGTGGTGGCCGATCTGGCCGACCGCACCCCGGCGCAGCAAACCGAAACCTCGATGGGCATGGGCCGCGAACTGTTCGCGATGCTCCGCAACCACGCTGATGGCGCCGAACATGGCGGTTCAGCCATGTTGGCCGAGGCCGGGCTGTGAGCACGCCGCTCGTCACTGTCGATATCGGCGGGACCCACGCGCGGTTTGCGTTGGCCGAAGTGGCGACGGATGGCGCGATTACGCTGGGCGAACCGGCGACGCTCCACACCAAAGACCACGCCAGTTTCCAGACCGCGTGGGAGGATTTCGCGCGGATGCAGGGCGGCACTCTGCCCGCCGCCGTTTCGATTGCCATCGCTGGCCCAGTTGGCGGCGAAGTGATCCGCTTTACCAACAACCCATGGGTGATCCGCCCGGCGTTGATCCCCGAAAAGCTGGGGGCCGAACGCTATACCGTGATCAATGATTTCGGCGCGGTTGGCCATGCCGTGGCCTGCGCCGGGGATGAACATTTCGTCCATCTGGCCGGACCAGAAGTGGCCCTGCCAAATGCCGGAACGATCAGCATCCTCGGCCCCGGCACCGGCCTTGGCGTGGCCCATATCTGGCGCAGCGGAGCCGGCGACTACCGGGTGCAAGCGACCGAAGGCGGCCATGTCGATTTCGCCCCGATCGACAGCATCGAGGACGCAATCCTCGCCCGGCTGCGCCAGCGCCACCGCCGGGTTTCAGCCGAGCGGGTAATCTGCGGCCCGGCGATTGTCGATATCTACGAAGCCCTGGCAACGATGGAAGGCCGCGCGATCCAGCCGCTCGATGACCGAACCCTGTGGGGCCTTGGCAGCAGCGGTGAAGACAGTCTGGCCGCCGCCGCGGTTGACCGGTTCTGCCTCTCGCTCGGCTCGTTCGCCGGGGATATTGCGCTGGCCCAAGGCGCGTCGGGCGTAGTGATTGCAGGCGGCCTTGGCCTGCGGATCAAAGACACGCTGCTGCAATCGGGCTTTGCCCACCGCTTCACCGCGAAAGGGCGCTTTGCCGAACTGATGGCGGCGCTGCCGGTAAAACTGATCACCCATCCCCAGCCCGGCCTGTTCGGCGCGGCTGCCGCTTTTGCGAAGGAGCATCTATCGTGAGCCCGATTGAAACGATCATGCGCAGCGCCCCGGTGATCCCGGTGCTGGTGATCGAAGATGCCGCCCATGCCGCGCCGATTGCCGCAGCCTTGGTCGCGGGCGGACTGCCCGTTCTGGAAGTGACACTGCGCACCGCATCGGCGCTCGATGTGATCCGCGAGATGAAGCAGGTTCCCGGCGCGATTGTTGGCGCGGGCACGGTGCTGAACGAACACGCGCTGGAAGATGCCTTGGCAGCGGGGAGCGAGTTCATCGTCTCGCCCGGCTTTACCGATGGCCTCGCCAAAGCCGCTATCGCATCGGGCACCGCATTCCTGCCCGGCATCGCCACCAGCAGCGATATCATGCGCGGGCTCGATCTGGGGCTCGACCGGTTCAAGTTCTTCCCGGCTGAGGCCAATGGCGGCATCCCGGCACTGAAGGCGATTTCCGCGCCGTTCGGTTCGGTCAAATTCTGCCCGACCGGCGGGATAACAGCGGCCACCGCTCCCGCTTGGCTGGCGCTGGAAAGCGTGCTGTGCTGCGGCGGATCGTGGCTGGTGCAAAAGGGTCCGCCCGATCTGGCCGCGATTGAAGCGGCGGCACGGGCTGCTGCAGCGCTGGGGCGATGACCCTCCTCGCGCAGCTCGACGCGCGCCTTCAAGAACTGCATCCGCGCACGGCGGAAACCCCGCTGTTCAACCCGGTGTTCCAGCTCAGCCTGGAATTGTCGCGGCGGATCGAAAGCGGCGATCTGACGCTGGATGATATCGCCGCACTGGTGGCCGAGCTGGAATGCGAAGGCTTGCTGGCCCGGGCGCATCGGCTCAGCCGGTTGCTTGCCCCGCTATCCCAAAGCGAAAACCACGCCCGGCTGGCGGCGCGCACCGCTGCGCCCGATTTTACCAGCTTTGCCGCGCGCTGGCGCAATCCGGTGGCGCACGTGGTGTTCACCGCGCATCCAACATTTCTGCTGACCAAGCGCCAGACCGAGGCGGTCGCCAGCGCTGCTTCAATCGGCGAAATCGGCGCAAGCACGGCCTGTGTTGCTCCGCATGACCGCGATGCGATCACGCTCGACAGCGAACACCGCGCCGCGATGGCGGCCATGGCCCGCGCGCAGGACGCGCGCGATACGATGGTCCGCACGCTGCTGGGTCAGGCCCGCCAGCATTGGCCCGATCAGTGGCGCAGCCTGGCCCCGCTGCCGCTGCGGTTCGCCACCTGGGTCGGCTATGACATGGACGGGCGAACCGACATTTCGTGGGCGACATCGCTGCGTTACCGGCTGGAGGAAAAGGCTGAACGGCTGGCGCGTTATGCCGCTGCGCTGGTCGCTCTCGCCCCGGACCTTGCCGACCGCTTGCGCGCCGCCTCGAACTATTCCGCTCTGCAGGCCGAGCGGCTGGGCGCTGTCGATCTGGCTGATCCGGCGGCGCTGTCTGACGCTGCCAATCACCTGACCGCTGACCATCCGTTCAAGCTGACCAGCCTGTCGCCAATCATCACCGAATTGGAACACGAAGCGGCTCATGCCGATGATGCAACTGCTGAGACCCTGCTGACCGCCGCCGCCGCGATGCGCGCCGATGGGCTGGGGATGGGCTGGATCCATTTCCGGGTCAACGCCAGTCAATTGCAGAACGCGATCCGCCGCCGGATCGATCCCGACGGCAAGCTTGATCTCGCCAGTCAGGCCGCGCTGGTCCGGATGCGCGAATTGCTGGCCGAAGCAAAACCGCTGCGCAGCAATTTTGCGGCCTTGGCGATCGAGAATTCGACCGCGATCCGGCAATTCCTCGCCATGGCCCAGATCCTGCACCACATCGATGCCGACGCCCCGATCCGGATGCTGGTGGCCGAATGCGAACAGCCGACCACCGTGCTGGCCGCGCTCTATTTCGCCAAGCTGTTCGGGATCGATGACAAAGTCGATGTGTCGCCGCTGTTTGAAACCGAGAGCGCGCTCGAACATGGCGGGCGGTTCCTCGATGCCTTGCTGGCTGAACCGGCCTACCGCGACTATGCGTTGGCGCGCGGGCGAGTGTCGATCCAAACCGGTTTTTCGGATGCCGGGCGGTTTGTCGGGCAAATCCCGGCGGCGCTAGCGATTGAACGGCTGCAAGGGCGGCTGAGCCTGGCGATGGCCGCCAATGGTCTGTCCGAAATTGCGGCGCTGATTTTCAACACCCACGGCGAATCGATGGGACGGGGCGCGCATCCCGATAGCTTTGCCGACCGGCTGGCCTGGCCGCTGTCCCCGTGGACCCGCCGCAGGTTTGTCCGCGCCGGGATCCGGCTGGAACCGGAAATCAGCTTTCAGGGCGGTGACGGGTACCTGTTCTTTGGCACCCCCGCGCTGGCGCTAGCCACGCTGACCCGGCTGGCCGAAATGCCGCCGAGCGAAACTGCGGCGGAGGCCCCGGCTGATCCGTTTTACCGCCGCACCGATCTGTCGCTTGATTTCTACCGCGCGATCCGCCGATTTCAGGCCGCGCAGCTGACCAGCCGGACCTATTCGCGCGCGGTCACTGCTTTTGGCCTTGGCTTGCTGAACGATACCGGCAGCCGCAAAAGTCGCCGGCAAAGCGACCTTGCCGCTGACCGCGAGATGAGCCTGCGCCAGATCCGCGCGATCCCGCACAACGCGGTGCTCCAACAGCTGGGCTATCCGGTCAACGTCATCGCCGGATTCGGCACTGCCGCTGAGGGCAATTACGAAGCGCTTGCCGACTTGTTGACCACCAGCGAGCGCGGGCGGCAAATTGTCCGGCTGGTCCGCTGCGCCAACGCCATGGCCAGCATCAAGACCGTCGCGGCTTTTGGCGAGCTGTTCAATTCGGCCTATTGGGCCAGCCGCCCCTATCGCGGGGACGAGGGCCACATAGCGGGTGCCTGCCTGAGCCTCGCCGAATATCTGACCACTGATGACCGGACCGGCGTGTTCCGCCGCCTCGCCTCGCGGCTGCGGGTCGATGCGTTGAAACTGCACCGGCTGCTCGAACTGATCCCCGACGAAGCCCCGCTCGAAGGGCGCGAGCAGACCCGCCGCACTTTGGGCGTCCTGCAAGCGCTGCGGCTGGCGCTGTTCCAGCATATGTTCCTGCGCGCCGTATCTGTCCCGCCGTTCAGCCGGGCCAATGACATCAGCCGCGAGGATGTGCTGGAAATGGTCTTCAGCCTGCGGATCGAAGACGCGCTGGGCCAGCTGCGCCGCGCGTTCCCGGCCAGCGAGCCGCATCTGGGTGATTACACCATTACCGAGCCAAGCGACTATCCCGACGATGCCGCCGTCGGTTACGGCGCAATCCACCGCGACTTCATCGACCCGATAGAAACCGCACAGGCGCTGTCGCTGCGGATCACTACGGCCATCGCCAATCTGTTCGGCGCGCACGGATAAGCGCTTGTTCCTGCGGCGTTAACCTTTGCCTGCCATGAAGTCCCGGCACGAAACGGGTGTTTCGCGGCGCTGGCCTTGACCATCGGCACGGATTATTGGTCGGGCTGAGACACTTGTTTCAGGGACGCAGACCATGAAGTTCAATTCCGGGATCGCCATGCTGGGGCTGTTCGTCGCAGCCGTTATCGGCGGCGGAGCGGTGCTGCTGAGCCAGCCAGACGATGCCGCCACAGCCTTGCCGCCGCAATCCGCCGCAGCCGAATTCGCCAAACCCGGCACTGCTGCACCGCAGATCGCGCAGGCACCCAACGCCGCTGCCCCGGCCCCGGCCGACGAACGCTTTGTAATCAAGCGGATCCTGCCGATCACCGGCCCGATCAGGTACGGCGAATGGCACTGGGACGAAAAGGGCGTGCCCGACGGGCCGATTGTGATCACAGTCGATCTCGATGCGCGAGTGCTGTCCGTGTTCAAGGGCGGCTACGAAATCGGCGCCACCGCCGTTCTACTCGGCACCAGCGAAAAGCCGACCCCGCTGGGCGTGTTCCCGATCAAGTGGAAAAAGGCCGACCACTATTCCAGCACCTATGATGGCGCGCCGATGCCGTTCACCCAGAACCTGACCGACGACGGCGTAGCAATCCACGGCACCAAAGTGGAAAAGGGCTATGCCAGCCACGGCTGTATCGGTGTTCCAGCCGGTTTCGACAAAAAGCTGTTCGGCGTGACCAAGTCGGGCGACCGGGTGTTTATCACCAAGGGCAAGACCGCGAAACAGGGCGATAGTTTGATTTGATCGTCATCCCCGGCTTGACCGGGGACCGCTGGCCGGTTCCAGCGAG
>JAYURW010000108.1:0-2875 GCA_043756025.1 Novosphingobium sp.
CCGGCTGCCCCCCGTCTGCGTGCTTGCGTGCCGGGCCGATTGCCCAACGCGCCGCCCACGCATCAAAAGATGGAGGCCCTTTGATTGTGCAGCGCAGCAGAGTCAACCATTGGTTCCCGCCAATCCGATGAACCGTTCACCATCCGCGATATCCAGTTCAATGATCCACAAGTCGCGGTCCTGCGTCTGACGGCGGGCCAAATAATCATCGAATTTCGGTTTATTTTCAATATCTTCGATCTGGACCAGAGCCCATTTCCGCACGCCGTCCGGGCTCGGCATACGTTCAAAAATACGCCGGTTTGCGCCGTTTTCGGCACATACAACGACAATTGTTCCGGCTTCGCGTTCACCTTTGCCAAGGACCATGGCGAACCCGCCCGCGGCCTCGACCGCGCGCAGCAGGCCCGATACTTCGAGGTGCGCAGGAAGCCGCGTGTCCATTTCGGCCGCGTTAACCAGATCCGTCAGGCCGCGTCGCGGTCGATGCAGTTGGCGAGCAGCGCGTAAAGCGCCTCGGCACCCGTCGCCTCGCCCAGCGCGTCGTGCATCTTGTCATCGCGCATCATCCGGCTGATCGCGGCGAGCGCGTGGAGGTGCGCCGCCCCGGCGGCTTCGGGCGAAAGTAGCCCGAACACCATGTCGACCGGCATTCCGTCAGCAGCGTCGAAGGCCACCGGCGTATCGAGCCGGAGGAACACCGCCACCGGGCGGCCCAGATCGGGAATCCGCGCATGCGGGATCGCAACGCCGCGCCCGAACCCGGTGCTGCCAAGCTTCTCGCGTTCTTCCAGCCGTTCGAGCACCGTCACGGGATCGAGGCCATAGACTGCGGCAAAACGCTGGGCGAGCCGGTCGAGGATGATCTGCTTGCTCTCGGCAGCAATCGTGCCGACTGCTTCGGGGAGCAGGGTGAAAAGTGCGGTCATAGCGGGCACACTACTCTAAAAATTGCATGGGTGGTCTGGACAGGGGTCAGCTCGGCGGGAAATCCCCAACGTCCAGCCCCCCCTCGCCTGATGGAAAACGTGCGCGCCGTTACGCTACACTTCAGGATGGTTCAACCCAGCCGATCGAACCATCACCGCGGCGATAGACCATATTATGCCGTCCCGTGCCAGCATTTTTGAATAACAGCGCGTTGGTGTTCCTCAGATCGAGCATCATCACGGCATTGGAAACGGTGGCTTCGGGCACGTCGACCCGGGTCTCGGCGATCACCAGTGGCGCATCGCCGGTCACTTCTTCGGCGGCATCATCGGGCTCAGCAAAGACGGTGTAGGCTGCCTCTTCTTCGCGGATCGCGTGCGCGCTCTGCTCCGAATGGTCCGACAGGCGGCGCTTGTAGCGGCGCAACTGCTTGTCGATCTTCTCCGCCGCCTGATCGAGCGCGGCGTGCGCATCCTGCGCAATCCCCGCGCCCTTCAACACCAGCCCGTGCATCACGTGCGTGATGACATCGGCGCGAAAGGCACCTGCTGGCGCGCGGTTGAAGGTTACAGTGCTCGACAGAGCGGAACTGAAATACTTGCCGACAATCGCGGCCAGACGATCTTGCGTGTGGCTTTGCAGCGCTTCACCGGTTTCGACCTGGTGACCCGATACGCGAATGTCCATGAACCATACTCCTGGCTAGATTAGGCGAAGCAGGATCAGTCCAACCATAGCGGACTTTTCACCGTTTCGAGGAAGGCGGCATGTGCCACCAGCTCAGCCTCGCTTGGCCGATGAGGCCGCGCGGGACGGAACATACGTTGACGCCGGGGCAGGCCGGGCATGACGATCACCGCTCCATCGGTATTATCAGCGGCCAGCGACAGGCCAATTTGCCGCCCGCCGGTCAGCTCGACATAGACTTGCGCCAGTAGTTCGGCATCGAGCAAAGCCCCGTGGCGGGTGCGGTGGCTGCGATCGATCCCGTACCTGGAGCATAACGCATCGAGCGACAGTTTCGATCCCGGGTGACGCACCCGCGCGAGCTGAACCGTGTCGATCATCCGCTCCCGCCCGAGCGGCGGAAGCCCGCACATCTCGAGCTCGGAATTGACGAAGCCTAAATCGAACCCGGCATTGTGCGCGACCAGCATCGAATCGCCGAGGAATTCGAGCAGCTCATGCGCGCGCTCGCCAAATCGGGGCTTGTCCGAAAGGAAGGTGATCGAAAGACCATGCACCGCTTCGGCGGCGGCGGGCATGTCGCGGTCGGGATGGAAGTAGGCGTGGAAGGTCTCGCCAGTCGGGCAGCGATTGACCATTTCGATGCAGCCGATTTCGACCACGCGGTCGCCGCTCTTGGGATCCAGCCCGGTCGTTTCGGTGTCGAAGATAATTTCGCGCATTGTCCCTTCGATATCTGCCTAACCCGGGCGCTATACAAGGGCTTTGCGCGCTATTTTTGCCCCCGGTCGATCTGCCCGCTCAGCGCGTGGACCAGACGCTGCACAGCGCGGCGCGTTTCAGCCAGCGAAGTGCCGGTATCGAGCACATAATCCGCGCGGGCGCGCTTTTCGGCATCCGGCACTTGCAAGGCGAGGATATTCTCGAACTTTGCCTCGGTCATCCCCGGCCGGGCCAGCACCCGGGCGCGCTGAACTTGGGCGGGCGCGGAAACGACAGCCACAGCGTCAACTGATTTCCAACCATCCTTTTCATAGAGCAACGGAATGTCGAAGACGATCAGCGGCGCACCGGCGTTGTCGGCAAGGAAAGCATGACGCAGCGCCCCAACTGCCGGGTGGACCACCTGTTCGAGCTGCGCCAGCGCCGCCCGATTGCCAAACACCGCCGCGCCGAGTTTCTGCCGGTCGACCCCGCCGGGTCCGGTGGTGCCGGGAAACAGCCGCTCGATCGGCTCGAGGCACGCGCCGCCCGGGCC
>JAYURW010000109.1:0-44270 GCA_043756025.1 Novosphingobium sp.
GCCCGAAATGCCAGCCCGAAATGCCAGCGCGATCTAACGCGTCCGGCGGATCAATCCAGGTTGGGGCGCAGCCAGCGTTCGGCCTCGGCCAGGTCCATCTGGCGCCGCGCGGCATAGTCGCCCAGCTGATCTCGGCCGATCCGCGCGACGCCAAAATACTGGCTTTCTGGATGCGCGAAATAAAAGCCCGAGACCGCCGCGGTGGGCAGCATCGCCTGGCTCTCGGTCAGCACGATCCCGGCGTTTGTCCCGGCATCGAGCAGCTCGAACAGTAGCGGTTTGAGGCTGTGATCGGGGCAGGCGGGATAGCCCGGCGCGGGGCGGATGCCGCGGTACTGTTCGCGGATCAGCGCCTCGTTGGTCAACTGCTCGCCGGGGGCATAGCCCCACAGCGTGGTCCGCACGTGCTGGTGGAGGCGTTCGGCCATGGCTTCGGCAAAGCGGTCGGCCAGCGCTTTGAGGAGGATGTCGTTGTAGTCGTCGTGCGCGGCGCGGAAGCGTTCGAGGTGCGGCTCGATCCCGTGGATGGCGACCGCGAAGCCGCCGATCCAGTCGCCGTCTGGATCGATGAAGTCGGCCAGGCAGTAATTCGCGCGGTCACGGCTTTTGCGGATCTGCTGGCGCAGGAACGGCAGGCGGATGTGGCGCTCCCCCCTGACGAGGTAGAGCACGACGTCGTCCTCCTCGCGCGCGCACGGCCAGAACCCGGCGACGGCTTTGGCGGTCAGCCACTTCTCGGCGACGATCGTGGCGAGCATCGCCTTCGCGTCCGCGAATAGCCCGCGCGCGCTTTCGCCGACCACCGGGTCGGAGAGGATCGCCGGGTAAGTGCCCGCCAGTTCCCATGCGCGGAAGAACGGGGTCCAGTCGAACACCTCGACCAGATCGGCGAGATCCCACTCGGGGAAGCTGTGTACGCCCGGCTGCTCGGGCGGCGGGGCCTTTTCGCTCATGTCGGCGGCAAAGCCGTTGGCGCGCGCGTCGGCCAGGCTGAGCAGGATCGACTGTTCCTTGCCCGCGCGCAAATCGCGGACATGCTGGTAATCCTTGGCGGTGGCGGCGATGAAATCGTCGGCCTGGGTGTCCGACAGCAACTGCGAAGCGACCCCGACCGCGCGGCTCGCGTCGAGCACATGGATCACCGGTCCGTCGTAGGCCGGATCGATCCGCAGAGCGGTGTGGACTTTGCTGGTGGTCGCGCCGCCGATCAGCAGCGGCATAGTGAACCCAGCGCGCTTCATTTCCTCGGCCACGGTGACCATTTCATCGAGGCTCGGCGTGATCAGGCCGGACAGCCCGATCATGTCGGCATCCTGCTCAATCGCGACTTCGAGGATTTTGGACCAGGGCACCATCACGCCAAGGTCGATCACTTCATAGCCGTTGCATTGCAGGACCACGCCGACGATGTTCTTGCCGATATCGTGGACGTCGCCTTTGACCGTGGCCATCACGATCTTGCCCTTGGGCCGGGCGCCCGGTTCCTTGGCTGCTTCGATATAGGGGATCAGGTGGGCGACCGCTTTCTTCATCACCCGGGCCGATTTGACCACCTGCGGCAGAAACATTTTGCCCGCGCCGAACAGATCGCCGACCGTGTTCATCCCGGCCATCAGCGGGCCTTCGATCACTTCGATCGGACGCGGGTGGAGCAGGCGGGCTTCTTCGGTATCCTCGACGATATGCGCGTCGATCCCTTTGACCAGCGCGTGCTCCAGCCGCCGGACCACATCCCAGCTGCGCCATTCGGCGGCCTGCTTTTCGGTCACTGCGTCAGTGCCCTTGAAGCTTTCGGCCATCACGATCAGGCGTTCGGTAGCGGAGCCGGTGCCACTCCCGTGAGGGGGATCGCGGTTGAGGATCACGTCCTCGCAGGCGGTGCGCAGCGCCGGATCGATCAGGTCATAGACGTCGAGCTGCCCGGCGTTGACGATTGCCATATCGAGCCCGGCCGGGATCGCATGGTACAGGAACACGCTGTGCATCGCCCGGCGGACCGGTTCGTTGCCTCGGAACGAGAACGACAGGTTGGACAGCCCGCCCGAGAAGTGGACGTGCGGGCAACGCCGCTTGATCTCGGCCAGCGCCTCGATGAAATCGACCGCGTAATTGTTGTGCTCTTCGATTCCGGTCGCCACTGCAAACACGTTGGGATCGAAAATGATGTCTTCGGGCGGAAAGCCGATCCCGGTCAGCAGCTTATAAGCGCGCTCACAAATTTCGACTTTGCGGGCGCCGGTATCGGCCTGGCCCTGTTCGTCGAACGCCATCACCACTACGGCAGCGCCATAATCCATGCACAGCCGGGCGTGGTGCAGGAACGCATCCTCGCCCTCCTTCATGCTGATCGAATTGACGATCGGTTTGCCCGAAACGCATTTCAGCCCGGCTTCGATCACCTCCCATTTGGAACTGTCGATCATCACCGGGACCCGGGCGATGTCGGGTTCGGCGGCGATCAGTTTGAGGAAGGTGGTCATGGCGAAGACCGCGTCGAGCAGGCCTTCGTCCATGTTGACGTCGATGATCTGCGCGCCGTTCTCAACTTGGTGGCGCGCCACTTCGACCGCGCGGGCATAGTCACCCGCGAGGATCAGCTTTTTGAACGCGGCGCTGCCGGTGACGTTGGTGCGTTCACCGATGTTGACGAATGAGGCGATCTGCTGGGTCATTGGATCAAGCCGCCAGCACAAACGGTTCCAGCCCGGCCAGCTTGGTGATCGGATCGAGCTGCGGCAGCGCGCGCGGTGCCAGTCCCGCCGCCGCTTTGACAATCGCGGCGATATGCGCCGGGGTTGATCCGCAGCAGCCGCCCAGCACATTGATCTGGCCGTGCTCAGCCCATTCGCGCACTAGGGCGGCGGTGGTTTCGGGCATCTCGTCGTATTCGCCCAGTTCGTTGGGCAGGCCGGCGTTGGGATAGACCATAATCAACGCATCGGCGATCTGGCTCAGCGCGCGGACGTGCGGGCGCAGCTGGGTTGCGCCAAAACTGCAGTTCAGCCCGATCGTCAACGGCTTGGCGTGGCGCACCGCGCACCAGAACGCCTCGACCGTATGGCCCGACAGGTTGCGGCCCGACAGGTCAGTCAGCGTCATCGACAGCATCAGCGGCACTTCGCGGCCCAGCTCACGCTCGAGCTGCTTGATCGCCATGATCCCGGCCTTGGCGTTGAGCGTATCAAACACCGTTTCGATCAGGATGAAATCGGCCCCGCCCTCAATCAGCGCGGCGGCCTGTTCGTGGTAAACCTCGACCAGAAAGTCCCAGTCAATTTCGCGGTAGCCGGGATCGTTGACGTCGGGGCTAAGCGAGAGGGTCTTGTTGGTCGGGCCAATTGCGCCTGCGACGAACCGGGGGCGGCCGTCCTTGGCGGTGAATTCGTCCGCAACCCGGCGGGCCAGCTGGGCAGAGGCGAGGTTGAGCTCACGCACCAAATGTTCGGCGGCGTAATCGGCCTGGCTGATCCGGTTTGCGGAAAAGGTGTTGGTTTCGGCGATATCGGCCCCGGCGGCAAAATAGGCGCGGTGGATCGTTTCGGGGACTTCGGGCTTGGTCAGCGCCAGAATATCGTTGTTGCCCTTCTGATCCTTGGTCAGGCCCAGCGATCCGGCATAGTCCGCCTCAGACAATTTCCAGTTCTGGATTTCAGTTCCGAACGCCCCGTCGATAATCAGGATCCGTTCGGCCGCCAAAGCCAGCAGGTTTTCGCGCGGGGTCATGGCTGAGGGTCCTTTGGGCGCAGGCCGAGCAAGTGGCAGATTGCATAAGACAGCTCGGCCCGGTTGAGCGTGTAGAAATGAAACTGCCGAACCCCGCCAGCATAAAGCCTGCGGCATAGTTCGGCCGAAACCGTCGCGGCGACCAGTTGCCGCGCGGCGGGCAGATCATCCAATCCTTCAAACAGCTGGGCCAGCCAAGCCGGAACGGCGGTCCCGGTCATCCCCGACATCCGCTGGACCGCGCCGAAATTGCTGACCGGCATGATCCCGGGAACCAGCTCGGCGGTGATCCCGGCGGCAGCAGCGGCATCGCGGAACCGCAAGAAGGTGTCGGGTTCGAAGAAAAACTGCGTGATCGCGCGGTCGGCCCCGGCGTCAATCTTGCGTTTCAGGTTGTCGAGATCATCGGCGGCGCTCGCGGCTTCGGGGTGCGTTTCGGGATAGGCCCCGACCGAGATTTCGAACGGTGCGACCGCTTTCAGCCCAGCGACCAGATCGGCGGCGCTGGCATAGCCATCGGCGCGCGGGACAAAGCTGGCCCCGGCAACCGGTGGATCACCACGCAAGGCGACGATATGCCGCACCCCGATTTCCCAATAGGCCCGGGCAATTTCCTCAATCTCGGCCCGGCTGGCATCGACACAGGTCAGGTGCGCGGCAGCAGGGATGCTGGTTTCGCGCACGATCCGTTCAACCGTGGCATGGGTCCGCTCACGCGTGGTCCCGCCCGCGCCATAGGTGACCGAGACGAAGCGTGGTTCGAGCGGGGCGAGAGTGGACACCGAATCCCACAGGATTTCGCCCATCCGCTCAGTCTTGGGCGGGAAGAATTCGAAACTGACCCCGATATCGCCTGCCAGCCCGGCGAACAGCGGCGAGGCAAGGGCACGGCGGGCTTCGCTGGTGGAGTTCATGCGGCTGTTGCCTTGGCTTGAGCAATGGGGGTCGCGGCCGGCAGGCGCGTGCCGGTCCAGATCTTGACGGTCAGCGGCTTGCCCGGCAGCGCCAGCGGCGGAGCAGCGGCAAAGCCTACCTCCGCCAGCAACGCCAGCATTGCCTCATCGGTAAAGCCGAGCCGGGCATGGGCATGGCGTTCGCGCAGTTCCTCATGGTCATGCGCGGCGAAATCGACCACGGCGATGGTCCCGCCTGCGCGGCAGACCCGGGCGGCTTCGCTCAGGGCCGGGGCTGGTTCCTGTGCGTAGTGCAACACCTGATGGAACACGACCGTATCAAAGCTGGCATCGGCAAACGGCAAAGCGGCAAAATCACCCTGGACCAGTTCAAGGCCTTGCGCGGGCAAATGTTGCAGGCGCGAACGGGCCAGCCGAAGCATTTCCGGACTCTTGTCCAGTCCCGCCACGCGGGCCGCGCGCGGAGCGAGGAGTTCGGCAATCCGGCCCGTTCCTGTGCCGATATCGAGCAGCGCGCCCAAACTGCCTTTGCCCAATGCAGCGATCAGCGCGGATTCGATGGGCCCGTCGGGTGTGTGAAGACTGCGCAGCTGATCCCATTCGGCCGCATGGAGCGAGAAGTAGTGCTCAGCGGCATTTTCCCGCGCGGCGCGGATCGCAGCGAGATGCCGGCGATCCTCGTCACAGCGAGCGGCAAAGGCCGCATCGCCTTCTTCGGCGACAGTCAGCAGCCGGGCCGCAGCAGCCCCCAGCGGCGGCGCCCGGCTTTCACCAATGGCGCTGCGCAGGAACACCCAGCTGCCTTCCTTGTTTCGTTCGGCCAGCCCGGCATCGCACAGGATTCGAACGTGGCGGGATACGCGCGGTTGGCTTTGCCCCAGAACTTGCGCCAGTTCGCCGACCGCGAGCTCCATCGCCGCCAGCAGGCGCATGATCCGCAGCCGGGTTGGGTCGGCCAGCGCCCGCAAGGTTTGTTCGATCCGCATTGCGATATCATATAAAGAAATCTTTATATGATATCAACCGCCCATCGCGGAAATCTTGCGCTTGGCTGTTCTTGGCGGTTGGCAGGGGATTCAAGCCCCGCTAGAACCTCTGTCAGTACGGCAATTCTGCCGCCGGGTCGCGCAGTTTTGGAAAGGTCTTCTTCATGAAAAAGTACGTTGCTCTGGCTTTCGCTTCGGTGGCCGCTCTGGCGCTGACTGCCTGCGGATCGGCGGATAACGCCAAGGATGAGGCTCAGGCCGACAACGTCGAGATCCCGGCGGACGAAACCGTTGGCGATATCGATGCCACTCCGGCAGCCGATGCGTCGGCTGGCGCGGGCGCCGAAGCAGCTGGCGGCCCCGCCGCACCCAAGCCTTAAAGCTGAACCCATTTGACCGAAAAGGCGGGGGGAAGCGGCGCAATGCTGCAACCTCCGCCTTTTTCTTTGCGGCAAAGACGCTATGGTGGAGCGATGCGAATTGCACCGGTCTTGCTGATAGCCTTATCCCTCGCGGCGTGCAGCGATGCTACCCGCACCGCTGGCGGAGTAAGCAAAGGCGAGGCCGAGGCGCTGGACGATGCCGCCGCGATGGTTGAACAGCAACGTCCGCCAGCTGCTGAGGTAGCGCCAGAACCGGCTGCGCCAGCGCCCACCTAAACTCTATTATTTTTAAGCGGTTACTGCGGAATTTTGCGGCTTATGCTGCGCAGCATTTTTGCAGCATAAGCCGCAGCATAACCGGTCGTTCTAACGGTTAATCAAACTGCACTTTGCCGCGCCCGGCCTTGACGGTGCCGCGCTTTTTCTTGCCGTCGAGCCGGGCAAACTTACCGATCCGGTTTAGCCGGGACTTGGCCCGGGTGGCGGGCAAATCGAACGCCTGCTCGATCAGTTTGGACATCCGCTCGCGGGCATCCTGCCGGTTGGCTTCCTGGGTGCGGAACCGCTGCGCGCTCAACAGCAGTTCGCCTTTGCCGGTCATCCGGCTTCCGGCCAGCAGCTTGAACCGCGCGAACACCGGCACCGGCAGGGCGAGCGCATAGATATCGAGCCGCAGCTGCACCGCGGTCGCCACTTTGTTGACGTTCTGGCCGCCCGGTCCCGATGCCGCGATAAAACTCTCGCTGACCGTGGCCAGCGCGCGGGCAATGGCTTCGTCAGCCGAGGTCGTCATCGCTGAAACCTAGGCCAAGGAAATCAGCCGGGAGCGGCGCCACCGCGCTGATCGGCGGCTTGCCTTCGCGCTGCACCACCAGCGCACGGGCGTGAAGCATGGTCCGCTTGGCACCTTTTGCCTCGCCATAAACCGGATCGCCAAGCAGCGCGTGGCCCAGGCCGTGTTCGGCATGAACCCGGATCTGATGGGTGCGGCCAGTTTCAGGGCGGAATTCGACCAGCGTATTGCCATCACGCTCGGCCAGTTTGCGCCAATGAGTGACGGCTTCCTTGCCCTTTTTGGCAGCGATCATCCGCCAACCCGCTTCGGCGCTGCTGATTTTGGTCAGCGACAGTTCGATCGTGCCTTCGTCCCCTTCAACCGGGCCAGCGACCACGCCAAGATATACCTTCTCCACCACCCGCGCCTCAAACGCCGCGTTGAAGCGCTTCAGCGCCTTGGGATTGCGGGCCATGAGCAGGCAGCCCGAAGTATCGGTATCAATCCGGTGGACCGCCACCGGCGCCCGGGCAAAGCCGAGTTTGAGCGATTCGGAATGGTTCTCAAGGCTGAGCCCGCCCGCGCGCGGACGCTCAATCGGCAGACCGGCAGGTTTGTTGATTACCAGCGCCTCGCCGTCTTCGTACAAAATCGGGATTATGCTCATGCCAATGCCTCCGCAATGCGGCGCACCGCCTCATTCAAAACTGTATCGTCGGCTGCAAAGCTGATCCGGAAACCATCCTTGCTGCCAAAAGCGCTGGCCGGAACGACCGCCACGCCGTGGTCCAGCAGGTGCAGGCACAGCGCTTCATCGTGCCCGAACCGCGCCATCAGCGGTGCCGCATCGACCAGGCAATAGAACGCGCCGTCGGGTGCCGGAGTGGAAAGGCCGGGGATCGCATTGATCCCCGCGACCACCGCATCGCGGCGAATGCGGAACCGCTCGCGCCAATCCAGCAGGAAATCCTGCGGGCCTTCCAGTGCGGCGACGGCCGCCGCCTGACTGATCGAACTGGGGTTGCCGGACGAATGCGATTGTAGCTTGCCCATCGCTTTGATGAGCCATTCTGGCCCCGCTGAAACGCCGATCCGAAAGCCCATCATCGCGTGGCTTTTGGAAACACCCGATACTGTCAGCACTCGGTCCGCGAGATCCGGACAGACCACCGCCATGGTGGCATGGGCCCCGGCGCTATAGCGCAGCGGAGCGTAAATATCGTCGCTCATCACCAGCACTCTGGGATGCCGGGCCAAGACTTCGCCGATGCTGCGCAGTTCTTCGGCCGAATAGACCGAACCGGTCGGATTGCCGGGGCTGTTGAGCAGCAACCAGCGGGTGCGGGGCGTGATCGCGGCTTTGAGCTGCTGCGGCGTGATCCGGAACCCGCCCGTTGCCGTGGTATTGAGCGGCACTACATCAGCCCCGGCAAAGCGGACAATCTCGGGATAGCTGACCCACCAAGGCGCGGGGATCAGCACTTCATCGTCCGCGTCGAGCGTGGCCAGCAGCGCGTGAAAGATCGCCTGCTTGCCCCCGGCGCTGACGATCACTTGGGCAGGCGGGACATCAATCCCCAGATCGCGCTTGAAATGCAGCGCAGCGGCAGCACGCAAGGCAGCGGTGCCAGCGACCGGGGTGTAGCGCGTGTCGCCAGCGTCGAGCGCGGCCTTGGCCGCGGCGATGACGTGGGGCGGGGTGGCGAAATCAGGCTCACCGACCGACAGCGAAATGATGTCGCGTCCGGCGGCGCGCAGCTCGGTCGCGCGGTCGCTCATCGCGGCGGTTTGCGATCCGGCGATCCGGGAAAGGGCGGCGCTGAGGCTCATGCCAGCACCGCCGGGAGCAACCCGCGCAAGGCATTGCCGATCAGGAAACCGTCCTTCAGATCGTCCAGCGACAGTTCGGCTTCAACCGCGCGGCCCCCTTCGATCAGCGATTGGCGGAGCACGCCGGGGAGCAGGCCGAGCCGAGCGGGCGGGGTCAGCAAGCGCCCGTCACGCTCAACAAACAGATTGGTGAAGCAGCCCTCGGTCAGCAGGCCATCATCGCGGATGAACAGCGCTTCGTCGGAGCCTGCCGCTTTGGCCGCGGCCAGCCCGGCGTCGTAGAACCCCCGGTCGCTGCACTTGTGCCGCAGCCGCCAATCACCTGGATCGACCGGCAGCGGCAGTACGATACAGCGCATCGGCCGGTCCAGCACTTCGGGCAGCGGGCCCAGCTCCAGCGCATAGGCACCGCTGCGCGATGCCACCAACCGCAGCCGGGCGGGCGCATCGGCCTCAAAGCACAGCGCCTGGATGGCGTTGCGGACCGCGTGGCGATCAAGCGCATAGCCCAGTTCATCGGCGCTGGCCTTGATCCGCTCCAGATGCAGCTCCAGCAGCGCCGCGCCGTCATCAGGAGTAAAGCGCATCGTCTCGATCAAGTCGGCTCCGCCTGCGCGCAGCCGCACGAAGCCGCCTTTGATCAGGCATTCGCGCCATTCGTCGAGCGGTTCGCTATCGGCCACGATCGCACCGCCAACCCCCATTACCGCGCGGCCGCGGCCGTTCTCTCCGGGGGTTAGCCGCAGCGTGCGGATCGCCACGTTGAAAGCGGCATCGCCAGCGGCGTCAATCCGGCCAATCGCGCCGCAATAGGGCCCGCGCGCATCGCGTTCTACGTCGCCGATCAGTTCCATCGCCCGGATTTTGGGCGCGCCGGTGATCGAACCGCAGGGGAACAGCGCCCGGACCATATCGACCGCGCCTTTGCCCGGCTGTAGCCGCGCCCGGACGGTGGTGGTCATGGTGTGGAGCGTGGGATAGGTTTCGACCGCGAACGGCTTTTCAACCCGCACGCTGCCCGCCTCGGCAACCCGTGATAGGTCATTGCGAAGCAAATCAACGATCATCAGGTTTTCGGCCCGGTCTTTTTCCGAAGCGGCCAGTTCTGCGGCTAGCCGCGCGTCTTCGGCGGGATCGCGGCCTCTGGGACGGGTCCCTTTCATCGGTTTGACCAGCGCCGCGCCGTCCCGCTCGGCAAAAAACAGCTCGGGCGAGCACGACAGCAGCCAGTGGGTGCCATCGAACACCACGCCGCCATATCCCGCCCCGGCCGCCGGGCGCAGCGCCGCATAGAGCGCCAGCGGATCGCCTCGGAACGATCCCGCCAGCGGGAAAGTCAGGTTGGCCTGATAGATATCGCCCGCCGCGATGGCCTCCTGCAGTTCGGTAAACACGGCCGTATATCCGCCGGGGGAAAGCTGCGGCTCCAATGGCCCAATCTGGGCGATCCCGGGCTGCGCCGCTGCACTCAGCCAACCGGGTACATCATCAGCGGCAATCGGTTGATGGCCTTCAAAAGCCCCAAACCACACCAGCGGCCCGGTTGCGCCAGTGCGGGCATCGGCCAGCGGCAGCAGCCGTCCTTCCAGCGCCAGACCTGCTTCATAAGCCAGATAGCCGACCAGATCGAAGCCTTGCTTGCGGAGCGCGTCGATCCGTTCCAGCGCGGGCGCAACCTCGGCAGCGCGGCGGGCGACAACAACTTCCTTGGCCCCGCGATAGAGCCGGGCGGCACTGGCGCCGTCGGGGCGGGCATCGTCGAGCAAGATGAACGGTTCGGTCATATCGGAGGCGCTTCTAGCTGGGGATTGCGCCGCTGGCAAAATGCACCTGCAAAAAGCCCCTCGCGCTGGCGGCTAGGTCGTTCTATCTGGTGGCAAAGCAAAATTACACCCGGAGCAGCAGCGGACATGGATGACATTTTTATCGGCCTTGGTGCCAATGGCGAAAAGCAGACTCTGAAGCTCAGCCGCGCCAACCGCCACGGCCTGATTGCGGGCGCGACCGGCACTGGCAAGACCGTGACCCTGCAAACCCTGGCCGAGCAGTTTTCGGCCGCCGGGGTGCCGGTGTTCATGGCCGATGTGAAAGGCGATCTGGCGGGGATTTCGATGCCCGGCAGCCACGATTTCAAACACGCCGACAAGATCGAAAGCCGGGCCAAGGAACTGGGGCTCGATCCGTTTGAATATCACGATAACCCGGCGGTGTTCTGGGATCTTTATGGGGAAAGCGGCCACCCGATCCGCACCACCATTTCCGAAATGGGCCCGCTGCTGCTCAGCCGCCTGATGGGGCTGAATGAAACGCAGGAAGGCGTGCTGACGATCGCGTTCAAATGGGCCGATGATAACGGCCTGCTGCTGCTCGATCTGCCGGATCTGCAACAAACCCTGATTGCCTGCGCCGAACGGGCCAGCGAACTCGCCACAACTTACGGCAACATTTCGCGGGCCAGCGTCGGTACAATCCAGCGGCAATTGCTGGCCTTTGAAAGCCAGGGCGCCGACCGGTTCTTTGGCGAGCCAGCGTTCGAAATCAACGATCTGATCCGCTGCGATGAGAACGGCAAGGGCATCATCAACGTCCTCGCCGCCGATAAGTTGATGCAGAGCCCCAAGCTGTACGCCACCTTCCTGCTGTGGCTGCTGGCCGAACTGTTCGAGGCGCTGCCCGAAGTCGGCGATCCCGAAAAGCCCAAGCTGGTGTTCTTTTTCGACGAAGCCCACCTGCTGTTTGAAGACGCGCCCGAAGCCTTGTTTGACAAGGTTGAGCAGGTGGTCCGGCTGATCCGTTCCAAAGGCGTCGGGGTCTATTTCATCAGCCAGAACCCGATCGATATTCCTGAAAAGATCGCCGGACAGCTTGGCAACCGGGTCCAGCACGCGCTGCGGGCGTTTACCCCGCGCGATCAAAAGGCGATCAAAGCGGCGGCAGAGACGTTCCGGATCAACCCTGATCTGGATGTTGAAACCGCGATTACCGAACTGAAGACCGGCGAAGCGCTGGTCTCGACGCTGGATGAAGATGGCGCGCCGTCGATTGTGCAGCGTACGCTGATCGCACCGCCGCGCTCACGGCTGGGGCCGGTGACGCCCAAGGAGCGCGCGATTATCCAGTCGATCAGCCCGTTCGACGGCAAGTACGATAGCGCCGTCAACCGCGAGTCCGCCGCCGAAGTGCTCTCGCAAAAGGCCCATGACGCTGCGCAGGCCGCGCAAGTGGTTGAGGAACAGGGCGAAGAAGCGCAGCGGGCCCAACCGCGCGCCACGCCGTCGATGTGGGAAAAGGCCGGAAAGGCCGCGTTCGGCGCGGCCGCCGCGACCGCCGGGACCATGGTCGCGCGCAAAATGACGGGCCGCAGTTCGAGCAGCAATGTCGGCGCGTCGGCGGCCAGCGCGGCGGCGGGCGCGATTGGCACCGCGCTGGGCGGTGCAGCGTTCGGGCGGTTCGCGCGCGGGTTGCTGGGCAGCTTGCTGCGCTGACGCTACTTGTTCGGGGCTGTCGCTGGTCGGACCCGCTGGGCACTTGGTCGAGCGGGGCGGTTGCCAAGCGGCGATGATTGGGCTCTGACGCCCGGCAACATCAAAAGGTTGCCCGGGAGTTTCCATGCGCTCGCTTCTACTTGCCGCTTCTGCCCTCACTCTCGCCCTGACCGCCGCCGTTCCGGCCATTGTGGCCGGGCCCGATGGCGAAACGCAGGCCGCGCTGGCGCTGGCCCCGGTTCCGCCCGGGCGGCTGACCGATGCAGCCCGCCCGCTGGCCTACCGGATTGATCTGACAGTCGATCCCGATCAGGAACGCTTTTCGGGCAAGGTGGAAATCGACACCGTGCTGAAGCGCAGCAGCCGCTTCATCGATCTGCACGGTCGTGATCTCAAGATGACCAGCGCAGTGGCGCTGGTCGGCGGCAAACGGCTGCCCGCACGCTATTTTGAGCTGGATGAAACCGGCGTGGCGCGGCTGGTGTTTGCGGCCGATCTGCCAGCTGGCCCGGTCACGCTGTTGTTCGAATACGATGCGGCATTCGGCAATAGCCCGGCCGGGATGTTCCGGGTCAAGGTTGGGGATGACTGGTACAGCTGGACCCAGTTTCAGTCGATTGATGCGCGCGCGGCCTTTCCGGGTTTTGACGAACCGGGCTTCAAAGTGCCGTTCAGCGTCACGCTGCGGACCCGCCCCGGACTAATGGCGGTCAGCAACGCGCCGCAGGTTTCCAAAGCGATTGAAAACGGGCTGGAAGTGCACCGCTTTGCACCAACCTTGCCGCTGCCGACCTATCTGATGGCGTTCATGGTCGGGCCGTTTTCATCGGTATCGAGCGTGGTTGCACCAAGCCCGCAGCGCAAAACGCCGTTGCCGATCCGGATCATCACGACCAAGCAAAATGCCGGGCAGATGGACTTCGCCTTGCAAGGCACCAAAGGGATCGTCCGCCATCTCGAAGCCTATTTCGGCCAAGCCTTTCCGTATCCCAAGCTCGATCAGATCAGCACCCCGATCCTGCCCGGCGCGATGGAAAATGCCGGGGCGGACCTGTACAACGACAACATCCTGATCCTTGATGACAAAGCCACTACCGGTCAAAAGCGGACCTTTGGCATGGTCGTCAGCCATGAACTGGCGCACCAGTGGTTTGGCGATCTGGTCACCCCGGCCTGGTGGGACGATATCTGGCTGAACGAGAGTTTCGCCAACTGGATGGGCTTTCGGATCGGCCACCAATGGCGGCCTGATCTCAACATTCAGTCGGGCGCCCTGGCGGATGGCTTCGGAGCGATGAACACCGATGCGCTGGTTGCGGGCCGGGCGATTCACCAGCCGATCGAAACCAACGCCCAGATCGACGAAGCGTTCGATTCGATCACTTATGGCAAAGGCGGCCATGTGGTGGCGATGATCGCGGGTTTCATGGGCGATGTGAAATTCCGCAATGGCGTGCGGCGCTATATGAAAGCGCACGAACACGGCAATGCGACCAGCGCCGATTTCTTCAGCGCGATGGCCGCCGCATCGGGTGATCCCCGGATCCTGCCCGCCATGCAAAGCTTTACCGATCAGCAAGGCGTGCCGCTGGTCACGTTCAATCCCGATGGCAAGGGCGGGTATAGCGTCAAGCAAAGCCGCTATACCCGGCTCGGCGCGACGGCACCTGCAACCCAGTGGGGCATCCCGCTGTGCGCGCGGCGCAACGGCGGCAAGCGGCAATGCCAGCTGCTCGATCAGCCGCAGGGCAGCATCAAGCTGCTTGGCACCGGCGCAGTGGTGCCCAATGCCGGGGGCACCGGATATTACCGGTTTGAGCTGCCGGTCAAGGAATGGGACGCGCTGATCGCGTTGGGGGCCAAGCTGCCCAGCGGCGAGGCATTGGCGCTCGACGATTCGCTGTTTGCCAGTTTCCAGGCCGGGCGGGCCAGCGCGGCGCAGTTGGTGGCAGGGGCGCTGCAATTGGCGGCCAATCCCGATAGCCATGCCAGCGAAGCCGAGGTCGGCAGCCTGAATTATTTCTTCCGGGCTGGGATCCTCGATAGCGCCGGTGAAGATGGCTTTCGCCGCCTGATCCGGCAAATCTATGCGCCCCGGGTCAAGGCCATGGGCTTCACTCCCAAAGCCGCAGCCTATGCTGCCGAAGATCCCGAAAAATCAGAGCTGCGGATCCAGGCGGTCACGATGCTGGCCGGGACCGGGAAGGACGCCGCATTGCGCCAGCAGCTCGGCGATGCCGCCCGCGCCTATTTGGCGGGCGACAAGGCTGCGCTCGATGCTGCCTGGTTTGGCACCGCGTTCAGGATCGTGATCGAACAGGGCGGTCTGGCGGCGGCCAAATCGCTGGCTGATGCTGCGCTGGGATCACAGGACTCGTTGTTCCGCGGCGCGGCACTGGGCGCGGTCAGCAGCTCTGGCAAAGAAGATATCGCCCGCTGGTTGATGGACGACTTTAACGACACACGGGTGCGGCGGAACGAGCGGCAAGGCTTTGTCCGCGGGGTGGTTGGCACCAAAGGGACCCGCGACTGGGGCTTTGCCTGGCTCCAGTCCAATTACGACACGCTCAGCGCATCAGGCGGGGGGATCTTCTTTGCCTCGCGCCTGCCGGGCATGGTCGGCGGCTATTGCTCGGTTCAAAAGGCCGACGAAATTGCGGCGTTCCTGCGGCCCAAGCTGGCTGGGAAAACCGGCGCGCTGGAACTGGAACGAACGGCCGAACGGGTCCGCTCGTGCGGCGTTTTGAAGGATGCGCGCGGCGCTGAGCTTTCAGCCGAACTGAAGAAGGTCAAGTAAACGGCAGCGCGATGGTCGCGGTCAGGCCGATGACTGTGCCCGCCGGGTCCAGCCGGTTGGCCAGCGTCAGCGATCCGCCATGCTGCTCGGCAATCGCCTTGGCCAGCGTCAGGCCCAGCCCGGCGCCGCCGGTAGCGCTGTTGCGCGATGGTTCGCCGCGGGTGAAAGGCTGCATCATCGGCTCGAACTGATCGTCGGCGATACCGGGGCCGTCATCCTCGATCCGGATCAGCACCTGAGCGCCGTCGCGCGCGATCGTGATCCGCGCGGATTTGCCGTACCGCAGCGCGTTGACCACCAAATTGCGCACCCCGCGGCGCAGCCAGGTGGCGCGCAGCAGCACAACAGTGCGCTCGGTCGGCGCAAAGCTGACCGGTTCGCCCATGTCTTCGAATTCTTCGGCGACCTGCCCGACCAGCGCGTTGAGCTCGGTCAGCTCGAGCGGGTCGCTCGGCCGCCCGACCCGGGCAAGGCTGAGAATATCATCAAGGCTGCGGGCGATATCCTCAATCGTGGCGGCCATTTTGGCGCGTTCGGTTTCATCCTCGACGCTTTCGATCCGCACGCGCAGCGCCGCCAACGGCGTTTTGAGATCGTGGCCAATTGCGCCCAGCATCACGTCCTTCTCGTTGAGCAACGCGGCGATGCTGTCTTCCATGGCGTTGTGGGCGATGATCAGGCGGCGCATATCCTGCGGGCCCTGCGGTGCCAGCTGCCCGTGGGTATCGCGCCGTTCGGCAAAGCGCTCAACCCGTCCGGTCAGCGCCGCCAAAGGCCGGGTGATCCGCCCGACAATCAGCGCAATCGCGCCGACCATCAGCGCATAAAGCAGCAAGGTTTGGCCGATCAAGGTGAGCAGCACCCCGCGCTCTGGCCCCGGTGCGGGGATGCGCACCACCAGCCAGCGCTTGGCCTGAGGCAACTCAATTCCGGCGACCAGCACCTGGCGGGTCATCCGTTTTGGTTTGCCCAGCACTTGCGCGCGGCGTTGCAAGCGGCGCTGAAGGCGCGGATCGTCGGACAGCGGCCGGCTGACCACAACGACTTCGCCCAGTTGCAGGCCCTGACCCGTAATTATCTCGCGTAGCTCGCGTTCGGCCCCCACGAGGCGCCGCTCACCGGGTTGCAGGGGTGAGTGATCAAGCGAGTCGACCGGAAAAGGCCGGTCCCGCTCAGCATGATGCGTCTGATGCAAAGGACGCAGCCCAGCATCGCGAAGCTCGCCGAAGAGCCGCATCGCGGCGGTGTGGATCAAGGTCGCTTCGCGCCGCTCAGCCTGCGAACGATAGAGCAAGACCGCGCTGATGCCTTGCGCAAGCAGCAGCGCCAAAGCAATCGCCACCAGCAGTTGCCCCTGCAAACTGCGCGGCCAGAGCCGGCTTCCCAGGCGCCGGATCATCCGCGTACCGCACTTTCACGGCGGACATCGGCGGCGAGCATATAGCCGCCGCCCCAGACGGTCTGGATCAGCACCGGGTTACGGGGATCAGCTTCAATCTTGCGGCGCAAGCGGCTGACCTGATTATCGACCGCGCGGTCAAACAGGTGCGCCTCGCGGCCTTGAACCATGTCGAGCAGGCGGTCGCGGTCAAGCACTTGCCGGGGGTGCTCAACGAAAGCGAGCAGCAGGCGGAATTCGACCGATGAGATCGGCACCACTGCACCTTCGGCATCGGTCAGCTTGCGTTTTAGGGGGTCAAGCCGCCAGCCATCGAACACCAGCAGTTCGTCTTCGTTCGATTGATCGGCCGCGGTCCGGCCGCTGCGGCGCAGCACCGAGCGGATCCGGGCGACCAGCTCGCGTGGTTCAAACGGTTTGGTGACATAGTCATCGGCGCCGATTTCCAGCCCGACAATCCGGTCAGTCGTCTCGGTCCGGGCGGTCAGCAGGATCGTGGGGATCGCTTTGCTTTCGGCCAGATGGCGGCACAGCGACAGGCCATCTTCGCCCGGCATCATGATATCGAGCAGGACTAGATCGACCACTTCATCGCGCAGCCAGGTCCGGGCCTCAGCCGCGCTGGCGGCTTGGTTGACGACGAACCCCTGGCGAGTGAGATACTCGGCCAGGGGTTCGCGCAGGGCCGCTTCGTCATCGACGAGGAGCAAGCGGGTGGCAGCGCTCTGGTTCATCGTAGACGGGCCGTGACCTGGTTCAGTTGGCAGGCGGCGGAGGCGGCATATCGCCGTGACCGGCATGGCCACCATGCCCACCCGGTCCGCGCTTGCCGCCCATGGCGGTGCGCATTTTGGCGTGGTGAGCCTTGCGCTCATCAGCAGTCAGTTTGCCGTCCTTGTTGGCATCGGCGGTGTCAAACATCTTGGCGTGAGCGGCGATGAATTCGTCGCGGCTAACTGCGCCGTCCTGGTTGGTATCGGCCATTTTGAGCATCATCCCGCCAGCTTTATCACCATGACCACCGCCATGCCGACCGCCGCGCTTGCCCATGCGGTCTTCACCAGCAGCTCCGGCTTCGTGGTGCTGCCGGGTTGCAGCAAATTCATCACGGCTGACCGCGCCGTCCTTGTTGCCATCGAGCTTTTCAAACATCTGGCCGCGCTTCTGCGCCTTGTGTGCGTCGCGGTCAGTGGTATCGAGCTTGCCGTCCTTGTTGGCATCCATCTTGGTGAACATTTCGCCGACCCGGGCCTGAGCCTCGGCCTTGGTCACGGTCTTGTCACCCATCGGATCGGACATTGCGCCGGGGTGGGCCGGTGGTGACTGGGCAATCGCCGCGCCGGTCAGGCTAACTGCCAGCAGAGAAAATCCGAGGATCGTTTTTTTCATGTCGCGAACTCCTTGTCGCAGGAAACAGAAAGAAGCCACCGGCCAGCCGGGAGGAGGAGGCATGGCCCGTGGCTTCCTGTGCGACCTTCTAGGGCCAAGCTGTCGCCCGATTGTGCCGCTTGGCAAGGAGTTTGTGACAAATTGTCGCAAGTTGGCCCAGCCGTTCAGCCGGGCGCAAGCTGCTCAGCCCATCACATAGGCGTTGAGCTTGTTGCCATCGGGATCCCGGAAATAGGCCGCATAGAACCCATCGCCGCGCGGCCCCGGCGCACCTTCATCACTGCCGCCATTGGCCAGCGCGATGGCATAGAGCCGGTCAACCTGCGCATTGTCGCGCGCTTCCAGTGCGACCATCATGCCGTTGCCGATGCTGGCAGCACTGCCATCAAACGGCTTGGTCGCCGCGATCCCGGCAGCGCCGCCGGGCTTGCCCCAGGCGATAAAGGTTTCAAACTCCATCATCCGCGGCGTCTCCATTTCTGCGGCCAGCGCATCGTAAAACTTGGCGGCGCGGGGCAGGTCATTGGTGCCCACCGTAACATATCCGATCATCGACTCGACTCCTTGTGCTGGGTGGAACATGAAGGGAACAGCGGCGGTGAGTCAAGTGTGGCTTGCCATCTGGCCAACTTGCGTTATTACGGTCGTATGAACATGACGGTGAAGATCATTCCGATCGGTAATTCTGCGGGCGTGATCCTGCCAAAGGACCTGCTCGCTCATCTCAATGTTCAGCTGGGTGAGGTTTTGACCGTGTCCAAAACTCCGAACAGCATCGATTTACGTCCGGCGGACAGTGATTTCGACGCGCAGATGGCTGCTGCGCGAGACGTCATGGCGCGCCGCAAGCGGGCGTTGCGCGAACTCGCCAAGTAACCACGATGTCGAGCGAATGGATTTGGGTCGCGTTGGACGTGGCGATCACAGCGCATGCTGAGCAGCTTGCCGAACACGGCGGCGGCGAGGGTGTACGCGATGCTGGCGCGCTCGAAAGCGCCATGGCGCGACCTCAAAATCTAGCACTGTATGGTGATCCCGATGCTGCCGCCTTGGCCGCCGCATATGCCTTTGGCATAGCTCGCAATCATCCCTTTGTCGATGGCAACAAGCGGACAGCTGCGGTTGTCAGCGAAACTTTTCTCGCGCTCAATGGCGTTGTTTTATCCGCTAGTGATGCCGAATTGGTTGTTGCTTTCGTTGACCTTGCCGCTGGCGAATTGAGCGAAACAGAACTGGCCGAATGGTTTCGGGAGTTTTCACTACCTGCCTGACCTAACCCCGCGCCAGTGGCGCGCAGGCCGTCTTCAGCCAATCCAGCGGCGCCCCTTCGAGCTGCGGAGCCAGTAATTCCCAAACCCGCGCATGGTAATCGTCCCACCATTGCAGTTCAGCCTTGGTCAGCTGCGCGGCATCGACCAGCGTCTGATCGATCGGCGCCCAAGTGAGGTTTTCAAACCCGAAGTATTCGCCTTCCGCGCCCGCAATCTCGCGGCGCTCGACCAGCACCAGGTTTTCGATCCGGATGCCAAAGTGGCCGGCCTTGTAATAGCCCGGCTCGTTGGAAAGGATCATCCCGGCCAGCAATTCCTGGCCCGTCCCGGCCTGTCCCCCGGCGGCCTTGGCGATCCGCTGCGGGCCTTCGTGAACCGACAGGAAGCTGCCGACCCCGTGGCCGGTGCCGTGGGCGTAATCGACCCCGGCCTGCCACAGGGCATAGCGCGCGATCGTATCGAGCTGGCCGCCGACGGTGCCAGCGGGAAACACCACCATGGCCAGCGCAATGTGGCCCTTCAGCACGCGGGTAAAGCGGTCCTTGTGCTCAGGCGTAGGCGCTCCCGGCCCAACCCAGACGGTGCGGGTGATATCGGTGGTGCCATCCAGATACTGCCCGCCCGAATCGACCAGATAGACCGAGTTCGGCGCGATGGGGATGTTGGACGCTTCATCGACCCGGTAATGCGGGCTGGCGGCGTGCGGCCCGGCGGCAGAGATCGTATCGAACGACAGATCGCGCAGCAGCGGGCTTTCATCGCGGAACGCCCGCAATCTGGCCGCTGCCGACAGCTCGGTTTCACCGCCTTTTGGTGCTTCGATGCTGAGCCAGTGCAGGAACTTGGCAATCGCCGCGCCATCGCGGGATTGGGCTGCGCGCTGTCCGGCTTGCTCGACCGGGTTCTTCTGCGCTTTGGCCAGCACAGTTGGATCGGTCAGTGCGATCACTTTGGCCCCGGCAGCTTCGAGCACGCCGAACACCGCCTGCACCGCCCGTTCAGGATCGACCGCGACCTTTTTGCCCGCGAGGGCCTGCAATTGCGGCACAAACGCCTCACGCGGACGCACGGTTACTGCATTGCCCAGATGCGCGCGCAGTTCGGGGGTGACCTTGTCCTCGGCAATGAACAGCTCGGCCGTGCCATCGGCATGGGCCAGTACGAACGACAGGGCGACTGGTGTGCGCTCCACGTCAGTGCCGCGCAGATTGAGCAGCCAGGCCACGCCGTCGAGCGCGGAAATGACCGCCGCATCGAGGCCCTTGGCGCTGAGCCATTCGGCCACATCGCTGCGCTTGGCTTCGCTAGATTGCCCGGCAAATTCGGCTGGGTGGACCAGCGCTGGGGCCAGCGAAGGCGCGGGCTGATCGGCCCAGATCGCGTCGATCAGGTTGCTGGAAACCGGCTCCAAAGCGGCGCCCTTGGCCACCAGCGCGCGGTTCGTCGCATCGACCCACGGTTTGCCGTGTAGCCACGGGTCAAAGCCGATTTTCGCGCCTTCAACTGCGTTGTCGGCCAGCCAGGCCGCGATCGAAGTCGCCGGGACCGATTGGTATTCATACAGCCGCCCATCGACCTGTTCGCGGACCTGCAAGGTATAGCGCCCGTCGATGAACATTGCGGCTTTGTCGCCGAGTACGACGGCGGTTCCGGCCGATCCACCAAACCCGGTCAGCCAGGCCAGCCGCTGGGCATAGGCGCCGACGTACTCGCTCATATGCTCGTCTGAAATCGGCACCACGAAGCCATCAAGGCCGCGGGATTTCAGTTCCTTGCGCAGCGCATCCAGCCGCGCTTCATGCGTATTCATCAGCATTGCTTGCAGTCCTTCAGCGGCCACCATAGAGCCAAGCCATGAACCTGACTACTCCCCCGATTGCCGTCAAAAAGCCCCACAGCGTCACCCACCACGCGATCACCGTGACCGACGATTACGCCTGGCTGCGCGATCCTGGCTATCCCGAAGTGACCGATCCCGGAGTGTTGGCGCATCTGGAGGCGGAGAACGTCTGGTTCGCGGCGCGGATGGCGCCACAACAAACCCGGATCGACGCGCTGTTCACCGAAATGCGCGCCCGGATCAAAGAGGCGGACAAGTCAGTTCCGCAAAAGGACGGCGATTACCTGTACTGGATCGAGTTCGAACAAGGCGCGGAATACAAGAAATGGTGGCGGCGGCCCGTGGCGGCTGGTGCTGACGAGAGCGCCGATCAGCTGATCCTTGACGAAGGTGTGCTGGCAGCGGGACTGGAATATTTCCGGCTCGGCGAAATTTCGATTTCGATGGATAGCAAGCTGCTGGCCTGGTCGGTCGATGACAACGGGTCAGAACGGTTCACCGTCCGGTTCAAGAACCTTGATACCGGCGAACTGCTGCCGGATGAAATCCCCGGAACGCTGTCTTCGCTGGTCTGGGTCGGCGGGGACAAAGGGCTGGTCTACAGCCTCGCCAACGAACAGTGGCGGACTGACAATGTTCGGTTGCACTGGCTCGGCCAACCGCTCGATCAGGATATCGAACTGTTCCACGAAGATGACGAAGGCTTCCGCGCCGGCGCCTCGCTATCGGCCAATGAGCAATGGCTGGTGGTCGGTGCGTCCGATCATGAAACCAGCGAAGTCTGGCTGGTGCCCGCCGCCGATCCGCTGGCACCGCCGCTGCTGGTCAAGCCGCGGCAGGCGGGGGTAGAATACGATGTCGATCTGCGCGACCAGACGTTGTTCATCCACACCAACGATGCCCACGAGAATTTCCGCCTCGCTACTGCCCCGCTCGACAACCCGGGCGAATGGACCACGTTGATCGCGGGCAGCGACGAATTTTACCTGACCGGATTTGAACTGTTCCGCGATTTCTATGTGATCGAAGGCCGGATTCGCGGGCTCGACCGGATCGAGGTGCGGTATTACGATGACGATCCGGTCAAGGCTGGACGGATCGAACCGATCGCCTTTCCTGAAGAAAGCTTTTCGGCTGGGCTTGGCGACAATCCCGAATGGGCGATGGATACGCTGCGACTGTCGTATGAATCGATGGTCAGCCCCGCGACGGTGATCGATTACAATGTCGCGGCGCAGACCATGACTACGCTGAAGGTGCAGCAGATCCCTTCAGGCTATGACGCCAGTCTTTACACCACCGAACGGCTTGAGATCACGGCGCGCGACGGCACGATGGTGCCGGTCAGCATCGTCTACCGCAAAGACCGCGCCAATGCTGGCCCGCTGCATCTGTATGGCTACGGCGCCTATGGCATTGCGGTCGATCCCGGCTTTTCGACCACGCGGCTCAGCCTTGTGGATCGCGGGTTCGCCTATGCGATTGCCCATATTCGCGGCGGGGATGATTTGGGGCGGGCCTGGTACAAGGCGGGCAAGCTGGAACGGCGCACCAACGCATTCACCGACTTTGTCGATGTCGCGCGCGGATTGATCGAGCGCGGTTACACAGCGGCAGGCCGGATCAGCATTTCGGGCGGATCAGCGGGCGGTGAACTGATGGGCGCGGTGATCAATTCAGACCCGGAACTGTGGGGCGCGGTCGCGGCGCACGTGCCGTTCGTCGATGTGTTGGCGACAATGCTCGACCCCACTCTGCCGCTAACCCCGGGTGAATGGCCCGAATGGGGCAACCCGATTGAGGACAAGGCGGCTTTTGAGTTGATCCAGTCGTACTCGCCTTACGATCAGGTCAGCGCGCAGGCCTATCCGCCGCTGCTGGTCACCGCCGGGCTCAACGATCCGCGCGTGACCTATTGGGAACCGGCCAAATGGGTCGCTCGGCTGCGTGAGCTGAAAACCGATGACAACGAACTGCTGTTCAAGACCAATATGGGCGCTGGGCATGGCGGCAAATCGGGCCGGTTTGAAAGCCTGAAGGAAACTGCGGAGGAGTTCGCGTTTATCCTGTGGCAGCTGGAGGCGCAGGAGTGAGCAACCGCCACACCCTGACTTTCACCGCGCTCCCCTCGCACATCGACGAGCTGGGCCACGTCAACAATGCGGTTTGGGTCGACTGGATCCAGCAGCTTGCCACCGCGCACTGGGCGGCGGTTGCGGCGCCGGAGCATCAGGCGGCCTATATCTGGGTCGTGACCCGGCACGAGATCGACTATCGCGGCAACATCGGCGTGGGCCAAAGCGTGACCGGGGAAACCTGGATCCCCAGTGGGCCGACTGGTGCGCGGTTCAACCGGCGCGCGGAATTTCGCGGGGCTGACGGAAAGGTGATCGTCAGCGCCAACACCACCTGGGCGATGATCGACCGGGCCAGCGGGCGGCTGGCACGAGTGCGTGATGATGTGACCGCGCCGTTCCGCCCGTTCGGGGACGAGGACTACCCCAAAACCTCACTCACCGGCGTGTAGTCATACCCCAGTTCGCGCGCGACGGCCTCGTAGGTCACTTTTCCGCCGCTGACATTCAGCCCATCGGCCAGGTGCGGATCGGCCTTCAACGCAGCTTTCCAGCCCAGATCGGCGATCTTCAACGCGTGCGGCAAGGTGACGTTGTTGAGCGCATAGGTGCTGGTCCGCGCGACCGCTCCCGGCATATTGGCGACGCAATAGTGGACCACGCCATCGACCACATAGGTCGGGTCGGCATGGGTGGTGGCGTGGCTGGTTTCAAAACAGCCGCCCTGATCGATCGCAACATCGACCAGTACCGAGCCGGGCATCATGGTAGATAGCATTTCGCGGGTGACCAGCTTGGGCGCGGCTGCCCCGGGGACCAGCACTGCGCCGATTACCAGATCGGCCGCAGCCACTTCGCTGGCCAGTGCGGCGCGGCCTGAATAGAGCGTGCGGGCGCGGCCTTCGAAATGGCTGTCGAGCCGTTCAAGAGTTGCTGCATCGCGGTCAAGGATCGTCACATCAGCGCCGAGGCCAACGGCCATCTGCGCGGCGTTGAAGCCAACCACGCCGCCGCCGATTACCACGACCTTGCCGGGCAACACGCCGGGAACCCCGCCGAGCAGCACCCCGCGTCCGCCATGGGCCTTTTCCAGAGCGCTCGCCCCGGCCTGAATGCTCATTCGCCCGGCAACCTGGCTCATCGGTTTCAGCAGCGGCAGCGAGTTGCCCGGGCCGGTGACGGTTTCATAGGCAATCGCGGTGACGCCGGATTTTATCAACGCGGCGGTCTGCTCAGGATCGGGAGCGAGGTGGAGGTAAGTGTAAAGCACCTGACCTTCGCGCAACTGGGCGCATTCGCCCGGCTGCGGTTCCTTGACCTTCACGACCATTTCACAAGACGCAAAGATCGCGGCGGCGTTGTCCTGAATGGTTGCCCCGGCTTTGCGGTAATCGGCGTCGCTTGCGCCGATGCCCAGCCCGGCGCCAGTTTCGACCCACACTTCATGGCCGTGCGCGGTCAGTTCGCGGGCCGATTCAGGCGTCAGGCCAACCCGGTATTCGTGGTTCTTGATTTCCTTGACGGTACCAACGCGCATCACGGCTCTCCTGTGGCTGTATTTCCGGCAGGATACGCCGGAGCGGAGCGAATGTTTCACCAAAGTTGTGCTTCTCAGCGCAGAATTGTGGTGGTATTTGCCGAATATCGTTTTCAAATCGGGAAATTATTCCATGGACCGCAATGATGCTCTGTTGCTGCAGGCGCTCCAGCAAGACAGTTCACGCTCGCTGGCCGAGTTGGCGGAACTGGCCGGGGTTTCGCCATCGGCCTGCCACCGCCGGATCAAAGCGCTCGAGGCGTCGGGCGTGATCACCGGTTATTCGGCCCAGCTTGATGCTCCCAAGCTGGGGCTCAAGCTGCAAGCGTTTGTCGAGATAACGCTGACCAGCCAGAGCCGCGAGGCGATGGACCGGTTTGAGGAGGCCGTGCGCGATATGGATGAAGTGCTCGATTGCCACTTGATGAGCGGCAATGCCGACTATCTGCTGCGCGTCGCTGCGGCCGACCTTGAGCAATATGACCGGATCCACCGCGAGAGCCTCGCCCGGCTGCCCGGCGTTTCGGCGATGCGGTCGGCCTTCGCGATCCGCCGGATCAAACGCTGGAAAGGCTACCCGGTGCGGGGCTAGGCCGGTGCGGGGCTAGGCCGGTGCGGGGCTAGGCCGGTGCGGGGCTAGGAAAGTAATCAATCGATTAATGACTGTGTGACTTTTGCAACAAAAGTAGAAAACAACGCCAAGTTTGAGTTTTTTTCTTGTCCAGAATTCAGCCTGCGCTATCGGTGCCGCGCCGTGCGAAAATGGCCGCCGCAAGTGAATCAAAGATTCAAAAGCGGTTTAAGTTTCTCGCATTTGATCGGACCGCGCAGCGGATCCCTTTGACCCGGCTAGAAATAAAATAATAAAAGAGGGGTTTAAGCACATGATGAAATCCAATACCTTCGGATCCAAGCGCGCCATGCTCGCAACGGCGACAGCGCTTCTTGCGCTGGCCAGTGCGGACGTGGCGATGGCGCAGTCCACCACTGATGGCGCTACTGCCGAAGACGATGCCGCGGCTTCGATCGTTGTGATCGGTACGCGCCGGACTGACCGCAGCTCCACCAATTCCGCCTCCCCAGTCGATGTGATCGCAGCTGCAGAGCTCAATTCGCAGCCGGCCCCGAATATGCTCGACGCGATGAAGAACATCGTGCCGTCGTTCTTCGTGCCGCAGAACACCATTTCTGATGCCTCGACCTTTGTTCGCGCGCCTTCGCTGCGCGGCCTGCCGGCCGATAACATCCTGGTGATGATCAACGGCAAGCGCTTCAACCGCTCACCGCTGGTGCAGGTCTACTCGGGCGGCGATACCGCTCTGTCGTTCGGTTCGCAGGGTTCGGACATTTCGTCGATTCCTTCGATCGGGATCGGCAATCTGCAGATCCTGCGCGACGGTGCGACCGCTCAGTACGGTTCGGACGCGATCGGCGGGGTGCTTAACTACGGTCTGCGCCGCGACGAAGGTCTCGAAGTTCAGGCGCTCTACGGCCGTCACTTTGACAACGGCGGCGCTCCAACCGGCTACGGTAACAACGGCCGGACCTATCAGATTTCGGGCAACCTCGGGGTGAAGCTGGGCGATTCCGGCTTCGTCAATCTGACCGGTGAGTATTTCGACAGCGAAGGTACCAGCCGCGGCACTACCCGTCCGCATTCAGTGGTGTTCGCCACAACCTTCCCGGCACTGGCCAATCAGTTGCCGCACTATCCCGGACCGTCGCAAGTCTGGGGCAGCTCGCCCAGCAACGGTTACAAGTTCATGCTCAACACGGAATTTGACGTGGGTGAGAACAGCCAGATCTACCTGTTCGGCAACCTCGCCCATACAACTGCGGATCAGAGCTTCAACTACCGTGCACCGGTTTCGCTGACCGGGTTTGCAGCTTTCAACGGCACGTCAAATATCGTCGTCAACCAAAACCGCAATTCGTCCTTCTCTCACCCGGTCTACCTGACCCCATGCCCACTCTCGGCACCGACTTGCGTGCCCGGCGGATGGGTTCGGACCAATTTGGCCAACACCCAACAGACTTACAATTTCTCAACGCTGTATCCGGCGGGCTTTACCCCGCGGTTCGTCGGGGTGAACGATCAGATCTTTGGCGTGATCGGCTTCAAGGGCGGCGATGCCAGCGCGATCAAGTACGATATCTCGGCTTCGGCGAGCAAGCAGCAGTTGGCCCTGTCGATGTACGATTCGCTCAGCCCTTCGTTTGGCCCAGCCACCCAGACGTCGTTCGAATTCGGTAAGCTGATTCAGCGCGAATTGAACGTCAACCTCGATCTCAGCCATGAAATCGACGCAGGTTTCGCTGGGCCTTTGACCCTGTCGGGCGGTTTGGAATTCCGGCGTGAGACCTATGAGGCCACCGAGGGTGACCTGCAGTCCTACGCTGGCGGCCCATACGCCGTCCAACGGCTCTATGACGAGACCGCGCCGGGGGTCTATGCGTTCAATTCGACCGTCACCATGTCTCCAGCAGCCAGCGGCTACGGCGGCACCAGCCCGACCTTTGCTGGTTCGAACAGCCAGAGCAGCTACTCCGCTTATCTGGGTCTCGAAGGCGATCTGACTGACAGCCTCAGCATGGGTCTGGCAGCCCGTTACGAGCACAACTCAAGCTTTGGTGATGCCTTCGTCTGGAAGATCAACGGAATTTGGGAAGTGACCGATACCGTCTCGCTGCGCGGCACGGTTGGTACTGGTTTCCACGCTCCTTCGCCGGGCCAGAACAACGTCCAGGTCCTGACCACCACCTTTATTGCCGGTGATCAGGTCCAGGTTGGCACCTATCCGGTGACCAGCAATATCGCCCAGTATTACGGCGCCACCACTTTGGGGCCTGAAAAGTCGCTGAACTTTGGCGCGGGTATCGTGTTCAAGCCTTCGAACACCACCACGCTGACGATCGACGCCTATTCGATCAAGGTGAACGACCGGATCGGCATTTCGCAGAACTTCACCGTCTCGGCGGCGGATCTGCTTGCTGAACCGGATCTTTCGGGCGTGGGCATCGGTGGTTCGGTGCAGTATTTCACCAACGGCTTCGATACGAGCACCAAGGGCATCGACATTGTCGCTAGCCATCGTACCGAACTGGCTGGCGGAAAGCTCAACCTGACACTGGCGTACAACTACAACCAGTCCAAGGTTACCCGCTTCAATCCGGGCGTGATCGGGGTGACCCAGCTGATCGACATCAAGTATACGGCTCCGGCGCATCGCGCCAACTTTGCCGCAAACTGGCAGATCGGTGACTTCTCGCTCAACCTGCGTGAAAGCTATTACGGTGAATGGCGGTCTTCGGCGGACTATCCGATCCGTACCGGCAACATTGCTGGCAACCCGATCATTGACGGACAGCATTTCGGTGCCAAGTTCCTCACCGATCTTGATGTCAGCTATACCTTTGCTGAGCACTTCACGTTGACGATTGGCGCGAACAACCTGTTCAATGTCTATCCTGACAAGATCCAGGCGACGGTCGATAACCCGATCTTCGCACTGACCGGCAGCATCTCCAACGGCTCGGTCTATCCGCGCTCGGGCGGTCCGTTCGGGATCAATGGTGGGTTCTATTACGCCCGTCTGCGGATCAAATATTGATCTGCGGTCTGCTTGACTGAAAACGGAAACGGGGGGCGAAAGCTCCCCGTTTTTGTTTTCGGTTATGCGGCAGACTTGCCCTGTTCGCCCCTCCTCGGCGGGGAGGTTGGGGTGTGGGGGCTACACGCCAGCGGAGAACCCCCATCCCAACCCTTCCCCAATGGGGAAGGGCTTTTCATGCCACCGGCACGGTCAGCACAAAGCACGCCCCGCTATCGCCCTCCGCCAGTTCCAGTTCCCCGCCGCCGCCTTCGACCAACGCGCGGGCGATCGGCAGGCCAAGGCCGGTGCCGCCCGCTTCGCGTTTGCTGGTAAAGAACGGGTCGAACACCCGGATCCGGTCGGCTTCGGGCACGCCCGGGCCATTGTCGGTCAGGGCAATCCGAACCCGGCCTCCTTCAAGCCCAGCCGTGATCGCCAGCCGCGTTGCCCCGGCTTGGCGCGCATTCTCGATCAAGGTGGCAAGCACCGTTTCCAGTGCCCCATCCTCCATCGCCAAAGTGGGCAAGTCTTTGGGCAGATCCGCTTCGACCGCGAACGCCGCCCCGCCGTGGGCATCAGCCAAGCGCGCCAGCACCGGCCCCAGCGCGGCATGGGCATCGCCGCTGGTCTTGCCCATGTCGGCTTTGGCCAGCTCCAGCAAGCGGCTGACGAGGCGTGAAAGCCGGTCGGCATCGCCTTGCATATTCGATAGGAACCGCGCGCGTTCGGCCTCGCTCATGGTCGCGGCGTGGTCCTGCAGCAGTTCGATCCCGCCGCGAATGCCCGCCAAAGGCGTTTTGAATTCGTGGCTGAGACTGGCGGCAAAATCGCGCAGATACCGCCCGCGCCGTTCGATTCCTCCGGCCATAGCGGTGAAATCGGTATAGAGCCCTTGGACCTCGCGGACCTCCATCGTCGGGCGGCGCAACCAGGTGCTGCGGCCCTCGGCCAGCGCGCGGGTGGCGGCGGACAGACGCTCAAGCGGAGTGACGATGGTCCGCGCCAGCACGGCGGCGATCAGCACCAACAGCGTAAAGATTGCGCCAGCGCCAAAGGCGATCTTGCCCCAATCCTCCCACATTCCCCGGAACAGCGCGCTGGGGGAGCGCGAGACCAGCACCACGCCCACCACTTGCCCGCCGACTGTGATTGCGCGGGCATGGTGCAGGCGGATATTGGTCGCGCGGCTCAGCCAGCTGACCAGATAGCCGTGCTCGTAACTGGAATTGGACCGCATCACGGTTTGCGCGCCGCCCGCCAAAGCCGCGCGGACTTCTGGCAGCATCCCCAATGACAGCCCGATCTGTTTACCGCTGACCATCGTCCCGTCACGGTCGAGCAGGACGATCAAGGCCAGCGTGGCAGCTTTGGTTTCGGCAATCGCCGGGGCGATCCGCCGGGCCGCTTCCAGTGCCGCCAGATCAGCCGGGGCGCTGGGCAGCTCGGCGGCCGGGCGATCGGGCAGGATCACGCTGGAGCGCAGATCGATCCCGGTGGTGATCGCGGCCTCATAAGGATCGATCCGGCCCGCATCGGCTGGCTGGGCTTCCGCTTCGGGCGGCACAGCTGCCTGCGGCGCGCCGGGCCACAGCAAAGCGGCGGCAGCGGCCAGCGCCGCAGCCTGCGCGCTGACTTCGGCCTCGGTCCGGCGGACGAGCGCGTTCTCGTAAACCCGCAGGCTCAGCGCGGCAAAACCGGGCAGGGCGGCGGCAAACAGCAGGACCGACAGCAATAGCCAGCGCAGCCGCATCACTGGCCACAGCCGCCCGGCCAGCGGGCGGAGCCGCGTGATCAGTCGCCGGATCAGAGCGCGCCCTCACCAGCGCCAAGGCAGGGGCCGAGCCGGTAACCGACCCCGGCTTTGGTCTCGACTACATCGCTGGCGCCGACATCGCCGAACTTGCGGCGCAGGTTGCGGACGTGGCTGTCAATCGTCCGGTCGGTGATCGCAAAGCCGGGGCCGTGGAGCTGGTCGATCAGTTGATCGCGGCTGAGAATGCGGCCCGGCGCGAGCGCCAGCGCTTTGAGGATATTGAACTCGCTGACGGTCAGCGATACTTCGGCCCCGGCCCATTGCGCGCTCCACGCTTCGGGGTCGAGCCGCAGCTGACCCTTAGTGACCAAGCCCGCCGGGGCAGCATCCTGCGCTGGCCGGGGCGAAGTGCGGCGCAGAATCGCATTGGCGCGGGCCACCACCTCGCGCGGTGAAAACGGCTTGGTGACATAATCATCCGCGCCCAGCTCAATTCCCAGCACGCGGTCAAATTCGTCATCTCGGCTCGACAGAAACAGCACCGGAATATCGCTGGTGGCGCGAAGACGGCGGCAGACCTCCAGCCCGTCCATCCGCGGCATATTGATATCGAGCACCAGCAGATCGGGCGCGCTGCGGGCCACGCTGAGCAGCGCTGCTTCGCCGTCGCCCGCTTCCTCGACCGCGAAACCGGCCTTGCCGAAAGCAAACGCCAGCAGCTGGCGGATATGCGGGTCATCATCGACCAAAAGGACGCGGCGGGTCATGGCGAGCATTGTCGCGGTTTCGGCAGGCGCGTCAATCATCATAGCGGCCATAGCAGGGTCTTTCGCCGGGATCGGGTTGGGTCCGGGTTGAGCCGAACTGCGCCTCGACCTGCGCCAGGCGGCGATTGCCAAGCACAGTCCAGCCGCCGCCAGCGCGGTCAAATTCCATCTGTGCCTGGCGATAGTAACGCACGGCGGTCGCCTGCTTTCCCAGCGGGTTGGTCCCCTGTGCGCGTTCAAGTTCGGCCAGTGGGATCAGCGCGGAATCGCCCAGCTGGTCAAGATAACACAGATCCAGCTTGGCCCCGGTGCCGTCGATCTCACGCGCGTGCTGGACATTCCAGCGGGCCGCGATTTCGCCCAGATCGACAAAGCACAGCGCGAACAACAGCGCGCCGCTGGTGGCAAGGTTGGCATTGATCAGCCAGCTTGCGCGCTTGTTCTGCAGCATCCGGACCAGCACCAGCATCAGGCCGATCGCGACCAAGCCCATCCACAACAGCGCCGATATCCGCAGCGGAGTGAGATCGTAGGATTCGACATAGTCCCAGGTCCGCAGCGCCGCGCTGCCAACCAGAAACAGGTTCTGGCCGATCCAGACCATCACCAGTTTGCGAACCAGTGGATTTTGCGCGGTCTGCGATCCGGGGCGAAGTGCGATCAGCACGAACGCCGCAGCAAGCAGCGCGGTAACCAGCAACGGATAGGCCCCGCGGTGGGCGTAATCGGCCAGCGTCATATTACCGGGCAGTTTGGCCCCGCCCCACAGGAACGCGCTGTCCAGCAGGTTCTGCATTGCGAATAAGCCGTTGAACAGCACCAGCGAGATGGTGACCGAGGCCAGGCTGACCCCCGGGATCACCGCATCGCCGCGCCCGTCAAAAGTGCTCAGCAAGCGGCGCGGCGGGCGCGGGCGCAGCACACCCCAAGTGATCAGGCCGATAAAGCTCCACAGGATCAGCCGGACAATCAGCTGGTCATCAGGACGGGGCAAATCCATGGCGGCAAAGAACTGTTCGATCAGCGGATTGGCCTGCGCAAACAGCGCCAGGATCAACGCCGATCCGGCCAACGGCAGGAACAGAGTTTTGAGCCAGTAACGCAGCCCCAGCCCGCGCGGCGGTCGGCGACGCTTGACCCGCGATAGCTTGCCCAGATCGATCAGCGGGCCAAACAGCGATTTGAGGCCGTGGACCAGCAGCCGCTGGAACCAGCGCCAGCCATCGTCGAACGCGGCGGTGCCGGGCAGCAGGGTGGCCAGACCGATGCTGATCCAGAACAGCGCGAAGGGCAGCGGATGGGTGTTCCAGACCATCCCAAAGGCGGCGACTGCAGCCAGCGCCAGTGCGATCAGTGCGCGCTTGTCCTGCCGCACGGCCGGGCGAACCAGCGCCAATACGGCGACGATCCCCAGGCCGACGAGGCCGATTGCACCGGCATAATGCTCCCGCTGGTAAAATTGCCAGTCGGCCAGTGCAATCACACCCAGCGCGCCTGCCACTTTCAGCGCGAAGCCCCCGTCCCAGCGCTTGCCCAGTCCTTGCACGTCTTGCCCTCCTGCTTGTTCGTGCAGCAGCTATGGCACGGTGAAATGAAGGGGGTTCGGCGGCGACGTGGCCTTTGCTTTGGCTTGCTGTGCAGAGGCTGTGCAGGGGCACCAACCCTGCTAGACTCAAACGCATGATCGACCCGCGCCTGACCAACGCCATCCTCGCCCGGATCAAAGCCGCCCGCGCGGCGCTGCACCGGCAGCCGCTGGTGATCGGGATTTGCGGCGCGCAGGGCAGCGGAAAGACCACGCTGGTCACGCAGCTGGAACAGCAGTTGGCGAAGCGCGGGGTTCGGGCGGCGGCGCTATCGCTTGATGATCTCTACAAATCCCGCGCTGAGCGGCAGGTGCTGGCAACCACCGTCCACCCGCTGTTCGCCACGCGCGGCGTGCCGGGGACGCATGACCTTGCGCTCGGGCTGGCCACGATTGCCGCAATGGAACGAGGTGAGGGCGCTCCGCTGCCGCGTTTTTCTAAGGCGGCGGATGATCGCTTGCCGGTCACCCAGTGGCCCCATGCGCCCGAGCAGTGCGAGGTGCTGTTGCTCGAAGGCTGGTGCCTCGGTGCGCGGCCGCAGGACGATGTGACTGTGCCGGTCAATGCGCTGGAGGCGCTGGAAGATCAGGATGCGGTCTGGCGCGGCTATGCCAACTCGGCGCTGGCCGGGGATTACCAGCGGCTGTTCGCGCGGATTGACTGCCTTGTTATGCTGGCCGCGCCGGACTGGGCGGTGGTGGCCAAATGGCGTGAGCAGCAAGAGGCGGAATTGCGCGCGGGCGGCGGTGCAGCGGTGATGAGCGCAGCCGAAGTTGCCCGCTTTATCCAGTATTACGAACGCCTGACCCGCTGGATCCTGGCGGAAATGCCAGCCCGCGCCGATCTGGTGGTGCGGCTCGGCCCAGACCGCGAAGTGCTGGCGATTTGTTAAGGCCTCCGCAGCTTTCCTACACGGGCCAAACATGGCAGGGGTCAGCGTGCCTGAACAGTCGCATCGGGCGCAACTGAATACCACATGGCTTACATTATGGTATTGTTATTAATATATAATGTTGAAGCTTTCAGCAGCCTCTTGCACAGTTCAAGCGCGGGCCATGCGCTCTTTTGGCCGCTTTCAACCGGGGTTAAACCAGTTTGTGCAGGGCTTGTGCAGGCTGTGCGATTTCCGCTTTGACCCAGGGCCAGTTCAGAGCGCCTGCGCGGCAGCAAAGGCGCTCGCCCAGGCCCACTGGAAATTGTATCCGCCTAGCCACCCGGTCACGTCGACCGCCTCGCCAATTGCGTAAAGTCCCGGCACTTTGCGAGCCTCCATGGTCTGGCTGGAAAGTTCGGCGGTGCTGATCCCGCCGGCGGTCACTTCGGCTTTGGCAAAGCCCTCGCTGCCGTTGGGCTGAAAGGCCCAGCCGCGCAGCCGTTCCTCGGCGCTGCGCAGGGCTTTGTCGGACTGATTGCCAAGGTCGCCCGCCAGCCCCAGCCGCTCGCTTAGGGTCACCGCCAGCCGCTCGGGCAGCGGCAGCACCCGGCGCAGGCCCGCCCGCGGCTGGGTGCGTTTGGCCTCAAGCAGCCAGCCGGGCGCGGCATCGGGCAGAAAATCGATCCGCACGTCCTCGCCGCGCTGCCAGTAGGAGGAGACTTGCAGGATCGCCGGGCCGGACAGGCCGCGATGCGTAAACAGCGCCGCCTCGCGAAACCGTGCCTTGCCTGCTTGCGCCACGACTTCGGCGGAAACCCCCGACAGCTCGGTAAACAGCGCGTCTTCTCCGGCCAGTGTCAGCGGCACCAGCGCCGGGCGCGGCTGAACCACTTTGAGGCCGAACTGCCGCGCCAGCTCATAAGCGGTGTTGCTCGCGCCCAGCTTGGGGATCGATGGCCCGCCGGTGGCGATAACCAATGCAGGTGCGCTCGCTCCGGCCAGATGAAACCGTCCATCGCGGTGCTCGATTGCGCCCGTAGGAGCGCCATAGCGCAGCGTCACGCCGCCTTTGGCGCACTCCTCGACCAGCATCGCGACGATCTGCTTGGCTGAGCCATCGCAGAACAATTGCCCTAGGGTCTTTTCGTGCCAAGCGATGTCATAGCTATCGACCAGCGCCAGAAAATCGCGCGGGCTATAGCGGCTCAGCGCCGATTTGGCGAAATGCGGGTTGGCGCTCAGAAACCGGTCTGGCGCGGTATTGAGGTTGGTGAAATTGCACCGCCCACCGCCCGAAATCAGGATTTTGCGGCCCGGCTCATCATTGTGATCGATCAGCAGCACCCGCCGCCCGCGCTGCCCGGCGGTGGCGGCGCAGAACAAGCCCGCCGCGCCAGCGCCGAGGATGATGGCGTCGTAGTTTGAATTCACACCCATACCCCAAAACCCGCCCATGCTGAGCCTGTCGAAGCACTGTCCTTTTCTTCGTGCATCAGGCGGGAGCATTCGAAGACCAAGAACAGCCCTTCGACAAGCTCAGGGCGGACGGAGTTGGGGAAGTGCGGTTTCAATTTTTCACCAAATCCGCCGCCAGCGCCTCAGCGACTTTGATGCCGTCAACCGCAGCGGACAAAATCCCCCCAGCATAGCCCGCACCTTCGCCCGCCGGGTACAGCCCGCGCGTGCCGAGCGACTGGAAATCGGCCCCGCGGGTGATCCGCACCGGGCTGGAGGTGCGCGTTTCAACCCCGGTCATCACCACATCGGGATGATCGTAGCCGGGCATCTGCCGCCCGAACACCGGCAGCGCCTCGCGGATTGCGTCGAGCACGAATGGCGGCAGGCACTCAGCCAGATCGGTCAGCTTCACCCCGGGTTGGTAGCTCGGCACGATCGCGCCAAATTCGCTGCCGACCTTCCCAGCGACAAAATCGCCGACTTTTTGCCCCGGTGCGTGATAGTTCGATCCGCCTGCAATATAGGCCAGACTTTCCAGCCGCCGCTGCAATTCGACCCCCGCCAGCGGATGCCCGGGAAAGTCCCGCTCTGGACTGATATCGACCACCAGCCCGGAATTGGCGTTGAATTCGGCCCGCGAATACTGGCTCATCCCATTGGTGACGACCCGGCCTTCCTCGGATGTCGCGGCGACCACCCGCCCGCCGGGGCACATACAGAACGAATAGACCGAGCGGCCATTGCTGGCCTTGTGGGCCAGAGCATAGCTGGCCGGCCCGAGCACCGGATGGCCCGCGTCCGCGCCATAGCGGGCCCGGTCGATCCAACCCTGCGGGTGTTCGATCCGCACCCCGATGGCAAACGGCTTGGCCTCCAGAAAGACCCCGCGCTGATGCAGCGCTTCAAAGGTATCGCGCGCGGAGTGCCCCACCGCTAGCACCACGTGGGATGCGGGCAGGAATTCGTCGGTCGACAGGTGCAGCCCGCTCAGCTTCCCGTCCGCAACCGCAAAATCATCAACCCGCGTTCCGAAGCGGTATTCGCCGCCCAGCGCCTCAATTGTCGCGCGGATACTCATCACCATCGTGACCAGCCGGAACGTGCCGACGTGGGGATGTGCCTCAGTCAGGATATCCTCGGGCGCGCCGGCCTTGACGAATTCGGTCAGGACCTTGCGCGACAAGTGGCGCGGGTCTTTGATGCGCGAATAGAGTTTGCCGTCAGAGAATGTCCCGGCGCCGCCTTCGCCAAACTGGGCGTTGCTTTCGGGCTCCAGCACCCCGCGCCGCCACAGCCCCCAAGTGTCTTTGGTCCGCTCGCGCACCGCTTTGCCGCGCTCAATGATGATCGGTTTGAGGCCCATTTCGGCCAGAATCAGCGCCGCCAGCAAGCCGCAGGGTCCGGCCCCGATCACCACCGGGCGCTGACCGCTCCAATCGGCGGGCGCCTGCACCGGCGGGCGATAGGCGGTATCGGGCGTAAGCCGAACCTGCGGATCAGCGTTGTGCGCCGCCAGTACCGCCGCCTCGTCCGCCACGTTCACATCGACCGAATAGACCAGCAGGATCGCGCCGCGTTTGCGCGCATCGTTACCGCGCCGGGCCACGGTGCAGCGCAGCAGGTCCGCTGGCGCGATTCCCAGCCGGGCGCAAACCGCCGCCTCCAGCGCCTCAGGCGGGTGGTCAAGCGGCAGGGTCAGGTTTGACAGGCGGATCATCAGCCGCGCCCTAAACCCCCAAAGCCTGCGCGGCTACAACGGACTTCCATCCTTATCCCGGTAAATATCGCGCCGACCGACGTGGTTGGCCGGGCCGACAAAGCCGTCGCCTTCCATCCGTTCGACCCATTTGGCGGCGGTGTTGTAGCCGACGCCCAATTGCCGTTGCAGCCAGCTGGCGCTGGCCTTCTGGCTTTCGAACACGATCTGGCAAGCCTGGCGATATTTGCGCTCGTCCGGATTGTCGCTTGCGGTCGCGTCCAGATCGTCAAACCCGAAGTCGCCGTCTTCGGGTTCTTCGGTGACGCTGTCGACATATTCAGGGCTGCCCTGACTGCGCCAGAAATCGGCGATCCGTTCGACTTCTTCGTCAGACACAAACGGCCCGTGGACCCGCATCGTCGGCAAAGTATTGGGTTTGTACAGCATATCGCCTTTGCCCAGCAGCTGTTCGGCGCCCTGTTCGCCCAGAATCGTGCGGCTGTCGATCCGGCTGGTCACGGCAAAGCTGATCCGGGTCGGCAGGTTGGCCTTGATTACGCCGGTGATGACATCAACCGATGGCCGCTGGGTGGCCATGATCAGGTGAATGCCCGCAGCACGGCTTTTCTGGGACAGACGCTGGATCAGCACTTCGATCTCCTTGCCGACAGTGACCATCAGATCGGCCAGTTCGTCGACAATGATCACGATCTGCGGCAGCGGCTGATAGTCGAGCTGCTGGTCTTCGTAGAGCTCCTCGCCGCTATCAGGATCGAACCCGATTGCGATCCGGCGGCCCAGCGGTTTGCCCTTGGCAGCAGCGGCGCGGACCTTTTCGTTGAAACCGGTCAGGTTGCGAACCGACAGCTCGCTCATCATCCGGTAGCGCCGCTCCATCTCCTCAACCGCCCATTTGAGCGCGCGGACGGCTTTGCTCGGCTCGGTCACCACGGGGGAGAGCAGATGCGGGATATCGTCGTAGCTTTTCAGCTCGAGCACTTTGGGATCGACCAGAATCAGGCGGCATTGCGCAGGCGTGAGCCGGTACAGCAACGAAAGCAGGATCGTATTGAGCCCGACCGATTTGCCCGATCCAGTTGTCCCCGCGACCAGCAAGTGCGGCATGGTCGCAAGGTCGGCGACGATTGGCTCGCCGGCAATATCCTTGCCCAGAATGATCGGCAGCGCGGCCTTGCTGGCGGCAAAGGCTTCGCAGGCGACCAGTTCCTTGAAACTGACCATCTGGCGGTTGGTATTGGGCAGTTCGATCCCCATCACCGTGCGTCCGGGGATTGAGGAAACGCGCGCCGAAATCGCGCTCATATTGCGGGCGATATCGTCGGCCAGGCCGATAACGCGGCTGGCCTTGATGCCGGGTGCAGGCTCCAGCTCGTACATCGTCACCACCGGCCCGGTCCGGACCGCGTCAATCGTGCCTTTGACATTGAAATCATCGAGCACGGTTTCGAGCAGTCGGGCGTTGCGTTCCAGCGCCAGCTTATCGACCTTGGGCGCGGAATTGAGCGGGGGATCAGCCAGCAGATCGAGGCTGGGCAGCTCGTAACTGTCAAACAAGTCGCCTTGGCGGCTGCGCGAAGTGATTTGCGCAGGCTTGGCCGGGCGCGAGGGATCCGAGATTTCCGGGGCTTTGCGCGGTTCGCCCAGCTGAACTGGCGGCGCAAGCCGATCTTTGCGGGCGCGGGCGGCGGGCCGGACATCGTCAAAGCTGCTCGTTCCAAAGCGCCCAAGGGCGGGGCGGCGGGCGAAGAAACTGGGCAGAGTGAACAAGTTGCCCCAGTCCACCGCAAAGACCCGCCCGGCGATCACTGCGCCAGCAATCAGCGTGGTGAGGCCTGCTGCGAACACCGCGACGCCGCGGCTGGCTTCGGGCAGCAGTGCGGCAAGGTAACGCACCGCCCCTTCGCCCAGCAGCCCGGCCACCCCGCCCCAATCGGCTGGGTAATCGTTGGGCCGCGAAATCGCCAAAGACAGTGTGGTTGAAATCAGCGTGATTGCAAACAGCAGCAGCGCTACCGGGCGCCACCAGGCATGGTCGGCGTGATCGAGCTCCTGATCTTCCTCTTCAACCAGCCGCCACAGCCCGCGCGCCATCACATAGAGCATCGGCAGCAGCAGCACCGCGCTCCACCCAAACAGGAACAGCGCGCGTTCGGCGGCCCAGGCCCCGGTGCCGCCCATCCAGTTCTTGGCCGGGCCAGCCGCTGCGGTTGAGGCCGAAGGGTCGGTCTGGTTGTAAGTCATCAGCGCAATCGCCAGAAAAACCATGCCGCCCAGCAGCACAATCGCGCCGCCAATCTCGGCACTGCGGCGCAGCGCACGCTTCATCACCGCGCGCCAATCGACGCGCGCACCGCGGTGGCTGGCTGTTGCCGGACGTGATGCCATCGTGCTTCCCCTAGTGTCGCCGGTCGTTATGCGCCCAGCGGCGACTCCGCGTCAAGAATCCTTGGGAATCCAAGGATACGCTTCACCGCAAAAAGGCGTCGATCCCAGCCCAATGCGCGGTTTTGAGGCGGCGGGCGCGGTGCGGGTTCATTCCGCCCAGTGCGATCACGGGCACGGTCGCGCGCGCCGCAATCAGCCGCCAGCGCAGCGGACCCAGCACTTTGCCGCCGGGGTGGCTGCGGGTCGGGAACACCGGCGAGAGCAGCACGGCCTGGGCCCGAGCGGCGCGGCGCAGATCGTGCAGCGAGTGCACCGGCACCAGCTGGCCGGTTGGACCATAGGCCAGGTCCGCCCCCCAGCGCTGCGCTTGGGCTGTGGTTCCGGCCAGTGCGACCCAATGCCCCCGCGTCCGCGCGATGCGGCGAAGCGGCGCGAAACGGGCGCGGCGAGCCGCATCGTTCAGGTGGTAATGGCGAAAAATGAAGCCGCCGCCGCGCGGCAGGGCTTTCAGCGCGCGTTCCAGCCCGGCGTCATTGCGCGCGTCGGATATCAGCCAGACTTTCGGCAAAGGGTGGCGCGCTTTCATTGCGCCGCTATAGCAGCGCGCGATGACTGATCCAGCCACTGCACTTGTCGATGTCCACGCCCGTATCGCCCAAGCCGCGAAGATCGCCGGGCGCAGGGCCGAAGACGTAACCCTGATCGCGGTCAGCAAGACCCATCCGGCTGAGCGGATCGCGCCGCTGATCGCCGCCGGTCAGCGCGTGTTCGGTGAGAACCGGGTGCAGGAAGCCGAGGCCAAGTGGCCTGCCCTGCGCGATCAGCATCCCGGTATCGAGCTGCACCTGATCGGCCAACTTCAGTCAAACAAGGCCGACGAAGCTGTGGCGTTGTTCGATTGCATCCATTCGCTCGACCGGCCCAGTCTGGTCAGCGCGCTGGCCACAGCGATGGACAAAGCCGGACGCCGGGTGCCGTGCTTCGTGCAGGTCAATATCGGCGCGGAAGAGCAAAAGGGCGGCTGCGCGATGGCCGATCTGCCCGCGCTGCTGGCCGCGGCGCTGGCGGCAGACCTGCCGGTGATCGGCCTGATGTGCGTGCCGCCTGCCGCTACCGAAGCCGCTCCGTTTTTTGCCCTGCTCGACAAACTGGCCCGCGATCATGGGCTGAATGGCCGCTCGATGGGAATGTCGGACGATTTCGAAACCGCGGTCATGCTGGGATCGAATCACGTGCGGGTTGGGTCGGCTTTGTTCGGCGGGCGGGGGTAAGTCTTGTCAGTCTGGCCGTGGTGCGTTATGTGAATAATACACTAACTGCCATTGGGAGCCTGCCTTGTTTGCCACTCTTGCCCTGCTTGCTTTGAGCCCGATCACTCTGCCCGAAGGGCCTGAACTGAGCGAAGAGGTGCGGGCTGCCGATGATCGTTTCTTCACGCTGTTCTTCGATGCACGCTGCCACCCGGCTGAAATTCGCGCGATGCTGGCTGGCGACATCGAAATGTACCACGACAAAGCCGGTGTGATCGCGACCAGCGCCGAGCAGTTCATGGCCGACTATGAGAAAGCCTGCGCTGCCCGCGCCGCGCCCGATGCCTGGCGATCACGCCGCGAACTGGTGCCTGCCAGTCTCAAGGTTGATCCGGTCCCCGGGTTTGGTGCGATCGAAGATGGCGATCACCGCTTCTACGAACGCCAGGGTGATGGGCCCGAGCGGTTGGCAGGAACCGCACACTTCACCCAGTTGTGGGCCAAAACGCCGAACGGCTGGCAGCTGAAGCGGGTGTTCAGCTTTGCGCACCGGGCCGCGCCCTAGGTTAGAAGCACGTTCTTCGCCAAGGTTTTGAACCGATCACCGCTGACCTCACGCACGGTGATCGTCACCGCGCCCGTTTTGCTGACATGGCGATCTTCGGCGGTGCCGCAGCGGCCTTTGTGCGTGCCGGCAATCACCGCGCAGCTATCGCCGTTGGCTATGGTCACCGCATGTCACTGCCGTGTTTGTTCAGCTCGTCTCCGCTCAGCGTCACGACGTGGAGCAGGTTGGTTGATCCGGGCGTACCAAACGGTACCCCGGCCAGCGCGATCAGCTTCGATCCGGCGCTGCCAAAACCATGGCGCAGCGCCATCCGTTTACCCTTGGCGATCATTTCTTCAAAGCTGCCGATATCCTTGGTGCTGACCGCATGGGTGCCCCACAGCAGTGCCAACCGCCGCGAAATCCGGGCTGACGGGGTCAACACCAGCATCGGTGCGGCCGGGCGCTCGCGGGCAACCCGGCGGGCGGTGCTGCCCGATCCAGTGAAGACGATGATCCCGGCAATCGGCAGGCTTTCCGCAATCGAGGCGCAGGCATGGCTGAGCGCATCGGCGGTGGTGGTATCGGGCATGACTTGTGCAAAATTGACCTGCTGGCGGTAACCGGCATCGCTTTCGACCTGGACCGCGATCCGGTGCATGATCGTCACCGCTTCAACCGGCCAGGCGCCGCTGGCGGTTTCAGCCGACAGCATCACCGCGTCGGCCCCGTCGTAAACCGCATTGGCCACGTCCGATACTTCGGCGCGGGTCGGGGCCGGGCTTTCGATCATCGATTCCAGCATTTGCGTAGCAACCACTACCGGTTTGCCCGAACGGCGGGTTATCGCGACAATCCGCTTTTGGATCGGGGGCACTTCCTCGGGGTTGAGCTCGACCCCCAGATCGCCGCGCGCGACCATGATTCCGTCGGCCAGCTCGATAATTTCCTCAAGCCGGTCAACCGCGGCGGGTTTTTCTATTTTGGCCATCAGCGCAGTGCCGGTGGTGCCGATCAGGCGGCGCGCTTCGGCGACGTCTTCGGGCCGCTGGACAAAGCTGAGCGCGATCCAGTCCGCTCCATGCTCCAGCGCGAAAGTCATATCGCGGCGGTCTTTCTCGGTCAGCGCCGGGATCGGCACCACGGCATCGGGCACGTTAACACCCTTGCGGTCCGAAATAACCCCGCCGACTTCCGCCGAGCACAGGATCTTGTCCTCATTCGCCTCAATCACCCGCAGTCGCAGCTTGCCATCGTCAATCAGCAGACGTTGGCCTTTGTGGAGCACTCTGAACAGTTCGGGGTGGGGCAGGCAGACGCGGTTTTCGTCACCCAGCGCCGGATCGCGATCAAAGGTGAAATGGCCGGAATGGCGGATTACGGCTTTGCCGTCCTTGAATTGGCCGACCCGCAGCTTGGGCCCTTGCAGATCGCACAGCACCGCGACCGGGCGGCCGACGGCCTTTTCGACCTCGCGGATCGCGGTGATCGTCGCGGCGTGGGTTTCGTGATCGCCGTGGCTCATGTTGACGCGGAACGCATCGGCCCCGGCGCGCAGCAGCTTCTCGATCATCTCCGGGCTGCGGCTGGCCGGGCCAAGCGTCGCCAGAATTTTGACCTTACGTCCGCGCGGATCGATTTTTGCCACTGTACCCTCTTCCTGTTTACGCCGTCCCTATGGCAAAGAAGCCGGGAAAACCCAAGGAATCCCCGATGAGCTGCTCTGAAAATACGAATGCGACCGCTGGTGACCCGCTTGAAGCGCTTGATGATGCGGTTGCCGCTGCGGCATTCCGCCGTCTTGTCCGGCATTTGCGTCACCGCCATGACGCCCAGAACATCGACCTGATGGGCCTGTCGGGGTTCTGCCGCAATTGCCTGGCCGACTGGATCAGGGACGCTGGGGCGCCGCTAGACAAAGAGACTTCGCGCGCGTTGATCCACGGGATGCCTAGCGCGGAGTGGAAGGCGCGGTATCAGAGTGATGCCTCGCCCGAGCAACTGGAGCGAATGGCGGAGAGTTTGAAGCGGAATTGATCCTCCCACGCGGGGGAAGATCAGATTTCCACAGCCCTGCTTTTGCCTGAATCGATTGCTCTCGCTACCGCGCGGTCAACCGATTCATATCTTTGGAGCTTACCCCCATGGCCACTGCCTCTGACGACCGCCTGCGCCTGTTGATCGAGCGCGTCGAACGCCTCGAAGAAGAGAAAAAAGGCATCGCTGACGATATCAAGGACGTATATGGCGAGGCCAAGGCGGTCGGCTATGACGCCAAGATCATGCGCCAGATCGTCCGCTTGCGCAAAATGTCGTCCGATGACCGCGCCGAAATGGAAGCGATCCTCGATCTCTACAAGGCCGCACTGGGTCTGGGTTGACGCGGGCTGGCGGCATCCTATCTCGGTAGGATTGCCCACCCGCGAAAGGACCCGCCCATGATCTCCGCCACCACCCCCACGCTCGAAGGCCAGCCGGTTCAGCGGTACCTTGGGATTGTCACCGGAGAAGTGATTGTCGGGGCCAACATCTTTCGCGATTTGTTTGCCGGGATCCGGGATATCGTCGGCGGACGGTCGGGTTCCTATGAAACGGTCTTGGCCGATGCCCGCCGCCAGGCCATCGCCGAAATGGAAGCCGAAGCCCAAAAGCTGGGCGGCAACGCGGTGATCGGGGTCGATATCGATTATGAAGTGATCGGCGCCAATGGCTCGATGCTGATGGTCAGCACCTCGGGCACAGCTGTGATTGTATGAACCCGCCGCTGATCCGCGATGCCCGGGCGGACGATGCTGCCGCCTGCGCTGCGATCTATGCGCCGTTTGTCCGCGACTCTTGGGTAAGCTTTGAACTCGATCCGCCCACTGCTGATGAAATGGCGGAGCGGATCGCCGCCCATGGCGCAGCTTTCGCCTGGCTGATTGCGGAGCTGGATGGTGAGCTTGCGGGCTTTGCCTATGGCAGCCCGCACCGCAGCCGCGCGGCCTATGACACATCCTGCGATGTGGCTGCCTATATCGATCCGCGGTTTGCCCGCCGCGGGGTCGGGCGGGCGCTCTACGCCGAGCTGTTGCCCAGACTGCGGGATCGCGGGATGCACGCCGCCTTTGCCGGAATTGCGCTGCCGAACGCAGGCAGCATCGGCCTGCATCAGGCGACGGGGTTCGAGCCGGTCGGTGTCTACCGCGAAGTCGGCTGGAAGCTGGGCGGCTGGCGCGATGTCAGCAAGTGGCAAAGGTTGCTCTAACCGCCCCGCTTGGCTAGGGCGCAGCATCCGTACCTTCAGACCGCGAAGTGACCCATGGCAGGCCATTCCAAATTCAAGAATATCATGCACCGCAAGGGCGCGCAGGATAAGAAGCGCGCAGGCTTGTTTTCCAAGCTTTCCCGCGAAATTACCGTCGCGGCCAAGATGGGCATGCCCGATCCGGACTTTAACCCGCGGCTGCGCGCTGCGGTCAATGCGGCCAAGGCGCAGTCGGTCCCCAAGGACAATATCCAGCGCGCGATCGACAAGGCCAGCAAGGGCGAAGGCGATAACTACGAAGAAATCCGCTACGAAGGCTACGGCCCGGGCGGGGTCGCTCTGATTGTCGAGGCGCTGACCGACAACCGCAACCGCACCGCCACAAATGTCCGCACCGCCTTTGCCAAAAATGGCGGGAATCTGGGTGCATCGGGCGCGGTCAGCCACGGGTTCGACCGGCTCGGTCTGATCGAATACACGATCAAGGCTGGCGACGAAGACACGGTTCTCGAAGCCGCGATCGACGCCGGTGCCGACGATGTCGAAAGCGATGATGACGGCCATGCGATCTGGGTCGCGATCGAAAACCTCCACCCAGTCGCGCAAGAGCTCGAAAAGGTGTTGGGCGAGGCTGTGGGCGTTAAGTTGGCGTGGAAGCCGGGTCTCAAGGTCGAAGTTGATGAGGC
>JAYURW010000110.1:0-2826 GCA_043756025.1 Novosphingobium sp.
GGAACAGCGGCCTGAGAAGATGGGCTATGAGATTGCCGGTGTGGTTCAGGAAGGCGAAGGCGCCAAGGCAGCCGAACCGATTGAAGCCCTGCTGGCCAAAGCCGATGTCGCCAAGGGCCAGAAGGCCTTTGCCAAATGCGCCAGCTGCCACTCAATCGAACAAGGCGGTGCCGCCGGGCTGGGCCCGAACCTTTACGGCACACTTGGCGCCAATCTCGGCAGCCATGCCTTCGCCTATTCCGAAGCGCTGAAAGGCAAAGGCGGCAAGTGGGATTGGGCCAATATGAATGCCTGGCTGACCAATCCGGCGGCTTTCGCGCCGGGCACCAAGATGAGCTTTGCCGGTCTGTCCGATGGCCAGGAACGCGCCAACCTGATGGTGTTCCTCAATTCCAAGGGCTCAAGCCTGCCGCTTCCGGCCGTTCCGGCAGCTGCGGCCCCGGCTGAAGGTGCCGCTGCCGAGGCCCCGGCGGCCGCCGCCAAGGACGCGCCAAAGAGCAAGTAAGCTGCTCGGTCATTGCGATTTCAAAGGGGCGGGGCTGAAAGGCTCCGCCCTTTTGCTAAGCGAAGCGGTCCCAACCCTTGGTTCCCACCAAACCCGCCTATCCTGAGCCTGTCGAAGGACTGCCCTTTCCTTTGTGCCGCATTTCGGAAGGCCCGAAGAAAAGAACAGTGCTTCGACAAGCTCAGCATAAACGGTGTTGCGGGGGACCGTCGGGCTCGCAATGACGAAGGGCCAACGCTACCCCTTGAACCCCTGCGCGATCACGTACCATTCGGACGAATCCTTGCGGCTCGATGGCGGCTTGGCATGTTTGACAGTGGTGAAGTGCTTTTTCAGCAGCGCCAGCAAATCGGAATCGGTCCCGCCCGCCAGTACTTTGGAAATGAACGCACCGCCCGGCGCAAGGTGCTGGATTGCAAAATCGGCAGCGGTTTCAACGAGGCCCATCGTGCGCAGGTGATCGGTCTGTTTGTGGCCGACGGTGTTGGCGGCCATATCGGACAGGACCAGATCGGGCGCACCGTCCAAGGCTTCGATCAAGGCGGCGGGGGCTTCGTCGGCCATGAAATCCATCTCGAAAATGGTCACGCCTTCGATTGGCTCGGTTGGCAGCAGATCAATCCCGACCACGGCGGCTTTGGGATTGACCTTGCGGACCACCTGGCTCCACCCGCCCGGCGTGATCCCCAGATCGATCACCCGTTTGGAATTCTTGAGCAGGTGGAATTTCTGGTCGAGCTCGATCAACTTGAACGCGGCCCGACTGCGCCAGCCTTCGGCCTTGGCCTGCCGGACATAGGGATCGTTCAGCTGGCGGCTGAGCCAGCGGGCCGAACTGGCAGTACGCTTGCCAGCCGTGCGGACCCGTTCGTGCGGGTCTTTGCCCGATCTACTCATGCTACATCTCGTTTCATTAGGCGCAGCGCCGCGCGGGTTCGCTCGCCAGCGTCGCCAGAGGCCATCATGCTGCGCAAGATGCCTTCGCGAATGCCGCGGTCGGCCACGCCTAGCCGGGTGGCGGGCCATAGGTCAAAAATTGTCTCGAGGATCGCGCAACCGGCCACCACCAGATCGGCCCGTTCGCGCCCGATGCACGGCTGAGCGCGGCGATCGGGCAGCGACTTCAGCGCGAGGCTGCGGCATAGCGCGCGCATCTGCTCGGTCACCACGATCAGGCCATCGACCGCGCGGCGATCGTACTGCGGCAGTTCCAGATGCAGGCTGGCCAACGTTGTCACCGTGCCGCTGGTCCCCAGCAGCCGCAGCGGGTGCGCGGTTGGGTTCGTGACCAGCGATTGCGCGGCGCGGGCCGCAAACGGCGCCAGACTTTCGCGGACCAGATCGCGCATCCGGGCATAGCGGGCGGTGCGCCCGGCCGCGTCCGGCGGCTCATCGCCGCAGGTTTCGGTCAGACTGACCACGCCCCACGGCACCGAATGCCAATCGTGGATCATCGGCACTTCGCCGCTGCGGGTTTCGACCAGCACCAGTTCGGTCGATCCCCCGCCGATATCAAAGATCATCGCCGGGCCATCGCCCGCCTCCAGCAACAAATGGCAGCCGATCACTGCGAGGCGCGCTTCTTCTTGCGCCGAAATAATATCCAGCAGGATCCCGGTTTCGGCACGGACCCGCTCGATAAATTCCTCGCCATTGACCGCGCGGCGGCAGGCTTCGGTCGCGACCGAGCGGGCCAGGTGGACGTTGCGGCGTTTCAGCTTGTCAGCACAGATCTGCAGCGCGACCAGCGCGCGGTCCATCGCCTCCTGGCTCAGCCGTCCGGTCTGAGCCAGCCCTTCGCCCAGCCGCACGACCCGGCTGAAGGCGTCAATTACGACAAAGTGCTCCCCCTGCGGGCGGGCGATCAGCAGGCGGCAATTGTTGGTGCCAAGGTCAATCGCGGCAAAGGCCTGACGGTGGAACGGGGCGTTGAGTTGGGCCCCGCGCGGCGCGGCATTGGGCCAGGCTACGGCTTCGCTGCGGCTGGAGCCGCCGGGGCGCGATTCGGGGGGGGAGGCGGTGGAATCGGTCGATTCCGGACGGGTGCCTCGCCCTGATGCACCACCTGGCGGCGGAGAAAGTTCCGCCATAACACTTGCACTCATTATTGTTTTCCCAGCCGTTGCGGCGGGTACCTGCAGCGACGTTAGCCCTGTCGGGCCTGCCGAGCAAGGCCCGGGCGCGGCCCCGACACTGGCAGCGCTTGACGCGGGCGCCTCACGCAACTAGAGGCACGGCCCGGATTGCCCGATCCTCTAATGGTAAGAGAGCGGTCTCTGACACCGTCAATCAAGGTTCGAGTCCTTGTCGGGCATCCAGTT
>JAYURW010000111.1:0-6118 GCA_043756025.1 Novosphingobium sp.
CCCTGACTGAGACTGCGGCGCTTTCGGGTGCTCAGAAAAAACCTGGGGGCGATCTGGGGTGACGCGCGGTCCGGCTTGCCGGATCGGACGGTCCGGTGGACGGCTCGAAGGACGGAACGCACCGAGCCACTGCGAGGGGCCGGGTCGCCGCATGATCAAGCACCCCCATCGCCAAACCGCCACGCGGCTGATCGAAGGGGCCGTCACCGCTGGGGCGCGCCGTGGATGGCCTGCGCTGAGGTGGAAATCAGTGAACCGACCTTGCGCCGCTGGGCGAGAGGCGGTCAGGTTCACGCCGACGGGCGCCCCTTGGTCCCACGGCCGCAGCCGCGCAACAAGTTCAGCGACGAGGAACGCGATTATGTAATAACCATCTGTAATATCACGTAATTTGCCAAACTTCCACCCAGCCAGATCGTGCCGCAACTGACCGATCAGGGGCACTATCTGGCCTCGGAATCCAGCTTTTGCCGCATCCTGCGCGCAGATGGTCAGCAGCATCACCGTGGCCGGTCCAATCCGCCCGTCCGGTGCCAGGCCGCCAACCAGCTACAAGGCCAGCGCGCCTTGTCAGGTCTCATTCTCGCGCATGAAGATATGCGCTGCCATGCAACGGGACCTGGGAGTGAGGCGCAACCCGGCGTGACCGGGATCAAACTGTCCTGGGGACAGTTTGAAGCGCCGAACACCTGGATGCCAGGGCCGGTCGCGGCCATGTTCTTCTACCTCTATCTGATCGTGGATATCTTCAGCCGCAAGATCGTGGGCTGGGAAGTCCATGAGCGCGAGGGCGCGGACCTTGCCGCAATGCTGATCCAAAAGGCGGTCTGGTCGGAGGCCTGCATCGCGCGGCCCTTGGTGCTGCACGCCGACCCCGGCTTTCGAATGGGGGCAGCCCGATGAAGGGTGCTGCGATGAAAGTGACGCTGGAAAATCTGGGCATCATGGCGTCCTGCAGCCGCCCGCGTGTCAGCCACGACAACCCATTCTCCGAGGCTCTGTTTCGCACCTGCAAGTATCGCCCGGACTGGTCAGCCATGGGCTTCGCGACAAAATCTGCGGCGCAGGCATGGGTGAAATCCTGTCCCAGCTGGTATAACGGCGCGCATCTTCACAGCGCGATCCGCTTCGTCACCCCCAGCATGCGCCACGCAGGGCTTGACCGCGATGCCCTCGCAAACCGGGCCTTGGTCTATGCAAATGCCCGCGCACAAAAGCCGAAGCGGTGGTCAGGAAAAACCCGCAACTGGCTGCCCGCCGGACCCGTCTGGCTGAACCCGGAGCGCGACACCAGCGCCTCCGAAATCAGAGACGCCGCATGACATCGGCGGACAACCTGTTTGACAAACACCGGGCCCCGCCGAAGCGCATGCCCAACAGGGCCGTGAGCGGCACCTGCATTTCAGTAAGAGTCATCGTCATTTCCTCAAATATGTCGGGGTCACTGCACCGGAGCGGCGGCGGCGCGGGGTCAGTACGGCTCCGGCGGTCGGAGCGGTCTGTTCCACCGCCACGGCCACAACTTGTTCTTTGGTTTCCACGCCAGCCTGGCTTTCCAGTGACCGCCAAGTGGCCTCGTCCCAGCGATCCGCACCGAGGATCCACGCCGCAGCCCGGGCATAGACCCGGCAGTCCAACGCCTCGTTCCGCTCGCGCATCTTCTGCCATTCCTGGTGGCGAAGATGCGCTTGTTGCGCACGGTCGCCATCTGTTCGGCCACCAGCTGCTTCAGCCATTCGGTATCTGCCCAGCTGGGAAGGTGCAGTTCCAGCGGCATCGCAGACGCCAACCGCGCGATCCTCGTCCGACGTTCTTTCCAGCCGCAGGAAGCGGTAGGTTTCCGCCTTGAAGGTCGAAACCGCGATGGTCCAGAGCCGGGCACCCCGGCGCAACCGCTTGCCGCCGATGGTGGCGTCGACAAAGGTCGGCCCCGACACCGGCGTTGACCGGTTGAAGCTTTCCACGCCCTTGATCGGCGTCACCTGCGCGTAACCGGCGGCGCGGGACCACGCGTAAACCGCCGGGGCCTCGTAGCCGGTGTCGATGGCGAGTTTGGACAACCGCATCGCCTGCGCCCCTGCTGATGTGCATTGTTTGAGAAACTGTCCCGCTGGAATGTCGTGGTAGTTCATCGACCGCCGATCGGCCTTCGCTCGGCCCCTCTGAAGCACCGCATCGGGCTTCAGGCGGGATGGTCCAACTGTGCGGCTTCCGGTTCGGTAGCTGGTTACATCGCGGTCGAACGCGCCATCGGGATTCGTTTTCCCCGGCCCGGCAATGCGAGAACTTGGCCGTCGGCCAATACCTGTCGATCAAGTACTCCGAGCGTTTGGCCGATGCCGAGATTGATCTCTCAAACGGAACCGTCGGTGACGCTTATGGCAACGCACTGGCGGAATGCGTCATCGGTCTTTTCAAAACCGCAGAAGCAGAGGAGGCGTTCTATGCAAACATGAATACACTCGATAGGGTCGCCTGGTTGTTGAAAACATCACCCTCCGGTAAAGTCCGGGCGGTTCAGACCTCGCCAACGCCAAGCTTCAAGCCTTGCGTGCAGCGCCTAATATCGGAGCTTTTGATGACCGCCACCTCAGCCGCCACCTCAACCGTCATAGCAAGCCGCTTTGGCAAGACCACTTTGTCGATCCTGATCCTGATAAGCTGCGGTCACTTGCTGAACGACATCATGCAGTCGCTGCTGTCGTCGTTGTATCCGATCTTCAAGGATAACTACGCGCTGACCTTTGTGCAGATCGGCCTTTTGACGCTGACATTCCAAGTCACCGCGTCTTTATTGCAGCCCTTGGTTGGCATGGCGACCGACCGATGGCCGATGCCCTATTCGCTGCCAGTTGGCATGACGAGCACGTTTTTCGGGCTGATCCTGCTGGGCTATGCCGCAAGCTACCCAGTGCTGCTGGTGGGCGCGTCGTTGATTGGCGTCGGATCGTCGGTATTCCACCCCGAGGCGTCAAGGGTGGCAAGGCTGGCATCCGGAGGGCGGCATGGTCTGGCGCAATCGCTGTTTCAGGTTGGCGGCAACTTTGGCTCGGCCATCGGGCCGTTGCTGGCGGCGTTCATCGTGCTGCCCTATGGCCAGCACACCGTCGCGTGGCTGTCGATATTGGCGATGATCGGCGTCGTGATCCTGTCGCGCGTCGGCCATTGGTATGCCACGCACAATCGCCAGACCAAGGGGCGTGCTGCCCCGTCGCGCGTCCTGCCGTTCGCCCGCAGTAAAGTGGCGCAGACGCTGGTGGTTCTGGTGCTGCTGACGGCGACGAAGAACGTCTATATGGCGAGCATCTCCAGCTATTTCACCTTTTACGTCATTGAGCGGTTTGCGATGACCACCCAGCAGGCGCAACTGATGCTATTCCTGTTCCTTGGTGCCGCCGCCGTCGGCACTTTCCTTGGCGGCCCGATTGGCGACCGCTATGGCGCGCGGTTCGTGATCTGGCTGTCGATCCTTGGCGTGATCCCGTTCGCGCTGATGCTGCCCTATGCTGACCTGTTCTGGACCGGCGTGTTGAGCGTGCTGATCGGCCTGATCTTCGCTTCGGCCTTCCCGGCGATCATGGTTTTCGCGCAGCAACTGGTGCCGGGCCGCGTCGGGCTGATCGGCGGGCTGTTCTTTGGCTTTGCCTTTGGCACCGGCGGGTTGGGCGCGGCACTATTGGGAACGCTGGCCGACAAGAATGGCATCGAATACGTCTACTGGCTGTGTTCGTTCCTGCCGCTGTTGGGTCTGCTGACGATCCTGCTGCCACGGCTGCCAGACCGCGCGGCCTAGGTGTTGAGACTCATTCAAGTCCACCAGATGAGGATGGCTGTGATGACGATGGCTGCCTCGAAGTTGATTGAACCGCGCCGGGTTTGCCGGAGGCTGATTGATCTTAGTTACGCGGCCATGGCGGGTATTTCCAGAGCTTCGCAATAGTTTGCTTCGGCTTCGGCGGGGGGGATGTTGCCGATGGGCTCTCGCAGGCGGCGGTTGTTGAACCAGTCGACCTGTTAGCCGGTAGGCGATGCTTGCATCGCCGTAAGGCCATTCGAGGGTTGCGTATTCCACGGCTTCGAAACTGCGCCAAGGGCCGCGACGGTGGATGACTTCTGCTTTGAACAGGCCGTTGATCGTCTCGGCAAGCGCATTGTCGTAACTGTCGCCGACGCTGCCGACCGAGGGTTCGATGCCCGCTTCTGCCAGTCGCTCAGGGTATTTGATCGACAGATATTGCGAACCCCTGTCCGAGTGATGGACCAATCCGGCAGCTTTGGCGGGGCGGCGGTCATGGACGGCTTGCGCCATTGCATCCAGCACGAAGCCCGCATGTGCAGTGCGGCTGGCCCGCCAGCCAACGATGCGACGGGCGTAGGTGTCGATCACAAAGGCTAGGTAAACAAACCCAGCCCAAGTGGCGACGCAAGCAAAGTCGGACAGCCACAGCCTGTTGGGAGCAGGGGCGTGAACTGGCGGTTCACGTGGTCCAGCGGGCAAGGCAAAGCCTTGTTCTGGATGGTTGTCTTGATCGGCTTGCCACGGATAACCCCCTGTAATCCCATGCTTCGCATCAACCTCCCTACCGTGCAGCGGGCCACATCAATGCCCTCCCGCTGCATTTGTCGCCAGACCTTGCGCACCCCATAAACCCGAAAGTTCGCATCGAAGACACGCTGAATATCCCGCCGCAGTTTGGCATCCCGTTGCGCCCGAGAGGATAGCTTTGCCGGATCAGCTCGCCTAGGTGTTCAGTCCTGGCATTTGATGGATCGGGTTTAGGGTGAACCTTTTGGGTTCGATTGTCCATTGTTTGCATATGAACTCGTAAGGAGTGAGGCCTTTGAGGGTCTTCAATCGTCGCCCGAAGTTGTAAGCGTCCATGAAGTCGGCGAGATGACGGCGCAACTGGGCGTGGTCATCGTAGTGGAAGCGTTTTACGGTGGCATCCTTGATGGTGCGGTTCCGTTGCCCGGCAGGCGTTTGCCTGCAAACGCCGAGAGGAGGGCGTTCGACCTGACCATTGGTCCAGGGATGCCTGATCTTGGTCAGCCGGTGCTCGATGCCGTTTTCTTCGCAACGCATATCGAACATATGGGACATCCATGTCGCCGTTGGGCCGTTGGCGTAACGCGGCGGGAAGGTGAACTGGATCCCATTGTCGGTGAGGACCGTGTGGATCTTGTAAGGAACCGCCTTGATCAGGGCCACGAGGAAGGCCGAGGCGGTGATCCGGTTGGCCTTTGCCTCCAGCCGGACAAAGGCGAATTTGCTCGTCCGATCAATGCCAACGAAGAGATAGAGTTTGCCTTCTGCCGTTTGGACCTCGGCAATGTCGCCTCTCATGGTTTGCGGGCAAACCATTGCCGGGCAACGGATGTGGAAATAGCCCCCTCTCGGTGATGCAAAGCATCACCTGCCGGGCAACGGATGGGATAGGCTTTGAACTTCTTCCTGGCAGGTTCGTCGCCCGTGACCTCAGGCAGGCGCGAGATGTCGTGGCGTTGCAGACAACGGTGCAGCGACGAGCGGCTCACCCTCTCGGCGATTGCAGGCAATCACCTGCCGGGCAACGGATGCGGGATCGTTGCCTGCAATGAATACAGGCAATCATCCAACGGCAGCAGCGTATGCCTGCGAAAGGCGACGATGATCGCCTCCTCCTCGGGGGTGAGCACCGTCGATTTCGGCTTTCTCGGGCCGGTCGGCAGGTCAGCGACACCCTCCCGTTTGCGCCATTTGGCCACCGTCTTCTGGTTAACCCCATAACGCTTGGCAAGTTCCCTCAGGCTCGCTTGACTATGCTGTATCGCTCCCCTCTTGTCTTATGAAAGGGGCGGCTTCCGTGTGATAGTGGAGCCGCCGCCCGGCACGCCGTTTCTGACGGGCGGTGACGGGGGTCGGACCGTCCCCCTCTTGGTCGTTATGGGCCGTCGCCGAGTATGGTCGCCCCCGTCTTTTCTTTTGACCTGAACGGATACCTGGGCTTCGGGCCCGCATGACAAGACGAGGTTGAGAAAAGAACCATGCAAGATACCATAGGCATCGACGTTTCAAAGGGCACGCTCGATCTTCATCGTCGAGTAGACAGCGCGAATATTCAGTTCAGCAACGACACGC
>JAYURW010000112.1:0-2806 GCA_043756025.1 Novosphingobium sp.
GCCCCGCCCGAGATGCCGGTCAGGATGCCTTCGCGCTGTGCCAGCTTTTTGGCCCAAGCCACGCCATCAGCTCCAGCGACAGGGATCAGATCGTCGTAACCCGCGATGTCAATGCACTCCTGCAGCACTTGCGGGATGAAGTCCGGCGTCCAGCCTTGAATGGGATGCGGCTCGAAACTTGGGTGGCTCGATGCCGGGCCACCGCCCTCCATCCGGGCCTGCGCTACACCACTGCCGACAAGCTGCGCATTTGCAGGTTCGGCGAGGATGATCTTTGTCTCGGGCCGTTCCTTGCGCAGCACCCGTGCAAGGCCAGTGACCGTGCCGCCTGTGCCATAGCCCGTTACCACATAATCCAACCGGTCGCCTGCGAAATCGCCGATGATCTCGCGCGCTGTGGTGGACTCGTGAATATCGGCATTGGCCGAGGTCTCGAACTGCCGCGCCAGAAACCAGCCGTGCTGTGCCGCCAGCTCAACAGCCTTCATATACATCCCCGTGCCCTTCTGCGCGCGCGGAGTCAGGATCACCTTGGCCCCCAGCATCCGCATCAGCCGTCGCCGCTCGACCGAAAAGCTGTCGGCCATCGTCACGACCAACGGATAGCCTTTCTGCGCGCAGACCATCGCCAAACCGATGCCGGTGTTCCCGCTGGTCGCCTCGACCACGGTTTGACCTGGCTGCAAGGTGCCTGCGCGTTCGGCCGCCTCGATGATGTTCAGCGCCAGCCGGTCCTTTACTGACGCGGCCGGATTGAAGAATTCGAGCTTGACGTAGACCCGCACACCCGGCGGGGCGAGGTTGTTGATCCGCACCACAGGCGTATCGCCAACGGTGTCCAAAATGCTGTCAAACAACCGTCCTCGGCCCTTTGTTCTGCGAATTGTTTGCGCGTTCATGGTGATGATCCTTTGCAAAAATGACGGATTGGAGGGCCGTGATTGCGTCAGACTTTTCTATATGACGAAGAATCGCTTGATCCATTCCTGAAGATTTCATGCAGAACCTCGTTATTTTTGCTAATCTCCGTCATGGCATGGCTTTTCGGTGACTTTCGCCTTGATCACGAACGATTCGAACTCATCCGGGGCGGCCAGCCCGTCTGGCTGGAACCGCAAGTGCTTGCGCTGCTGGTGCATCTGATCCGACACCGCGACCGGATGGTCACCAAAGACGAAATTGCCGACGCGATCTGGCAGCGGCGATCCGTATCGGACGCCAGCATCGCCAGCCGCATCAGGTCGGCCCGGCAGGCCGTAGACGATGATGGCGCGGCGCAGAGGGTCATTCGGACCATTCACGGACGCGGCTTCCGGTTCGTGGCCGACGTGCAAGAAAGCCTAGCCGCAACGGCTCGCGCGACGGTTCCTACCAACGATCTTGCCGCACCGCAGACAACCCGGCCCTCCATCGCCATCCTGCCGTTTCGCGCACTGGTGTTACCACCCGAACTTGCCATCCTTGCCGATGCAATTCCGCACGAGATCATTCAGGCGCTGTCGCGGTTGCGTTGGCTTGCCGTGATCGCCCGCGGGTCATCGTTCCGATTCCGGCAAACCGAGCCAGATCTGAGCCTCGTGGCCACCGCCCTTGGCGCGCGCTACGTCCTGTCTGGTGACATCGAGCTGCGGGGAGCCAGGCTCACAGTCACCTTGGCATTGGTCGATACCAGCACTGACGAGGTGGTATGGGGGGACCGGCTTGATGGGGCACTGGACGGAATCGACGATCTGCGCGCCCGGATCGTCACACATCTAACCTCGGCCTTGGAGATGTATGTTCCGCTGAACGAGGCACAGGCGGCGATGCATGGCCGGTCAGAAACGCTCGACGCTTGGTCAAACTACCATTTGGGGCTGCATCATCTGTATCGCTTTACTGCGGTCGACAATGAGTGTGCCAAGCTGCATTTCGGGCGTGCAGTGACGATGGACCCGCAATTTGCCCGCGCCTTCGCAGGGCTGTCCTTCACCAGCTTTCTCGACGCGTTTCTACACCTTTCGCCTGATGTCAGGTCCGCCGCCGAGGCCGCGCGGCGCTTTGCCGAACGTGGTGTGGAGCTTGACCCGCTGGATCCTTTTGCCAGCTTCACCATGGGGCGGTCGCACTGGCTGACCAATGAACCCGACACCGCGCTGGACTGGCTGACCCGGGCCACCACACTGAACCCCAATTACGCGCAAGGCTTTTATGCCTCTGCCTTTACCTCCATGCTCATCGGCGATGGTGGTGCCACGGACAGTGGGCTGGACACATCGCTGCAGCTCAGCCCGCTTGATCCACTGCTATACGGTATCCACGGCGTCCGCTCGCAGATGCTTATACAGACCGGCGATTATCAGGCCGCGGCGCGCTTTGGTGACAAGGCAGCCGCCACCCCCGGCGCGCACTACCTGATTGCAATGATCGCACTGGCCGCCAACAGTCTCGCAGGGCGCCACAACCAAGCCGGCCGCTGGAAGCAGGAGGTGCACCGCCGAAAGGCCGATGCCTCCGCCGCCCATTACTTCGCTGCCTTCCCGACCCGAGACGCCCCCTCGCGATGGCGGATCGAAGCCGAACTGCGTCGCCACGGATTCTGAAAGGGATTCCTAGCAGAGGCATATGCGGATCGTATTTGTCTTTGTCACGGTGACTATTTGAGGCGAGCACACCAGAATGGTTCAGCGGCCGGACGCGCTACTTTTTTTGAACGAAACTTTGTCTTGCAGTCTGGTCCATGGCTGTGGCGTCATTGCGGAATATGTGGCTCGGGGTAAGGCATGAACTTTCTTGTGGACCTGGTGGCACCGCGCTCTTGGCTTGG
>JAYURW010000113.1:0-2804 GCA_043756025.1 Novosphingobium sp.
CAATTGGCACCGACCCCATGGCAGCCTAAACTCAAAGCCGCCTATCAGCCGCCTGACCCAAACCAGGGACAACCTGTTGAGGTTCCACATCTAGGTCAAGCCTACCGATAACATGGCACGGGTGACGTCGCCCTGACAAGCGGATGAAACATTGCACGCTGCCGTCGGCAGCCGCCGCCACATCTTCTGAAGCCGGACCTTGGCTGCATAGGCCCCCAGAACCAAATTCGCCGTCCGGGCGAGCAAGGACGACACCGCCCTACCGGCAGCTTCGCCGGAGCTAGTTTTTTCCTTATATCGTCCAGTGTGTCGGTGACCGCCTTTATCGCATCCTTGACCGCTCCGTCCGTGATGTCGATCGCCAATAGACGGGCGTGCATGCACCTCTGCATGGCCCGATCCGTTTGGACGCCCCATTTAGAATCCGCCCGCGTGGGATCAATCGTGCCGTCTGCGCCAGCCTGGTGATCCGACCGGTGGCGATGGCTTTGCACACTGCCGCCTCCGAGGCGCCGCGCCGGGCGGCATAGCTTCGCCGGGACACGCCCATCCTGACCTAAATATACATATTTGCAGTGACTTAGGAGTTTCTCTCTTTTGGTCTCAGCGGCTGTCTGCACCCATCGCAACGCCACGGAGGCCCCCATGAGATCCCTGACAACCCACAAAGAATTCTGCCTGAAGAACGCCGCCCACTTTGTTGCAGCCCGGGGCCGCACGCCCCGCGACCGCACAAGCCAGCAATTTGCGACCCTGCCGGAGGCGCAGGCCATTGGGGCCGCGATCAGCGACGGCCGGACCATGATCTACGCGGTCACCACCCTCGGGCATTCCGCCCATATCACCAACGCCTGAAGGAACCGGACATGAAAACCAAGCCCCTTACCGCCGCGCAGATCGACACGCTCGCCCAGCGTCTTTCCGAAACGCCGGTCCCGCCAAGCGGCAGCGCAAAGAAGGCGGGCGACACCTTCGCGCGCTTGCTGGCGGCCCAAATCGGCGCCGACCGCGCGGCTCTCGCTTTCACCTCGATCCTGACTGCCGCAACTGCCGATCAGGCCAAGGCGCGACTGACCTTGGTGCTGGACTATGGCAACACCGAACCGACGACTGGTGCGATCCCGGCCCCGGTTGACGAACCGAAGGCGCCGACCGCCCCGGTGCCCGGCAAACGGCAAGCCATCCGCGATCAGGCGCAAGTCGGTGCGCTGCCGCAAGTGCCGGATTTCTCCAAACCAACGCACGCCCGATTCCGCGCCAAGCTGGCCCAGATCATTGCCTTGGCCGAGGCGGGCGACATCGCCGCTTTGCAGGCTTTCGAGATCAACCCGGTCACGTCCAGCCCCAAGACGATGGCGCGCTACCGCGACCTTTGCGTGATCGCCATCACCGCCCGCACGCCGGTGGCAGCCTGAAGATCACCCGCGAATTTTGCCCCGGCGACCGTTATCTCTACGACCTCGGCCTATGCAGCTACGCCAACCGCTGGGCGCAGGTCGATACGGCGCAGGACGCGTCCTATTTCGGGACATGGGCCAATCCGGCCCGGCTGATGATTTTCAGCTATTGCGAAGGCGACACGACCTTGAAGGAGGCCGCGTCGCCCGAGGAGTTCGCCGCCGAACTGCGCGAGATTGAAGCTTGGAACCGGGCGCAGGTCTATGGCCCGGCGCGGGTCGATCCGGGGTTTGATCCTGCGATGAAGGCTGCGTTCAAAGGGCTGGGGCTGGCGGAAATGCTGCATTGATCGTGCGGCCCGACCATTTTGCGCAATTGCAGCAGCCGCCCTTCATCGTCGATCAGCACCAGTTTTGTGGGGAGCGAACTGCCCCAGACCCATAGGGCCATGTTCAGATCCCCGCCCGTTGCCCCCTTGGCGAAGCTCCGCACCAGCAGCCCGGCATAGCCGTCTGCGAATAGTCGTTCGGCGAGGATCTGGGTCGGGGCTTTGCCCTCCGCCCGCAAACGGGTCCGGTCAGGGTGGAACCAAGGCCGGGGGAGCGGGGGGCAGCGCCTGATAAGTGCCTTCCAGATCGCCCGCACCGTGGATGCGGCCAGCTTGAGCCGCTTTGCCCATCGCCCGGACCGTCCAGTGCGTCGCTTCATGCGGCATCAAGATCGCGGGGGCGGGTCCTGCGTCAGGCGCATAACCTCGCCCACTTTCGCCGCCGCAGTTCTCGGCGTGCCGGGCGGTCGGGTCTTTTCCCGCAGCAGATTTTCCCGCAGCAGATTTTCCCGCAGCAGACTGGCGACCCCCTCGGTCATGAAGCGCTCCTGCCAGCGCCAGACGCAAGTCCTGGACTTGGCCGTCCCCGACATGATCGAAGACGTGCCAGCACCCTCGGCGCTGAGCAAGACAATACGGCAGCGCCAGACATGCCTCTGCGGTGAAGACGGATGCGAGATGATCGCCTCAAGTCGGGATCGATCTTCGCCGGAGACTGTGAAAAATATTCCTGTGCGCATCAGCATGACTCGCGCAAAAAGCGCCTGAATGGAATCCCAATTCGGACTCTTTCGTCACGCTCAATCCACTAGCGGTGCCTGGCTTACTGCCGCATCGGGACGCGCCCCTCGAACAGGGGCGCTGCTTTCACGACCTCGCTCAGCATGTGGTCGCGAAACAATCGAACACGCTTTGTGCGGCGTAGATCCCGGTGGTATAGCAGCCACAAGCCCAGTTCATGCTGTTGTTCTGGCGGACGGAAACGCGCAAGCGACGGCTCGCTGTCACCCATGAAACAAGGCAGATAGGCAAGTCCCGCACCTTCGCGCAGTGCGGCCACTGTCAACAAGGTATCATC
>JAYURW010000114.1:0-15028 GCA_043756025.1 Novosphingobium sp.
GTCCGCGCGCCTTATGACGTCCACGAAGTCATCGCGCGCATCGTCGACGGCAGCGAGTTTCACGAGTTCAAGGCGCTCTATGGCTCCACGCTGGTCTGCGGCTTCGCCCATATCTGGGGGATGCCGGTCGCAATCCTGGCCAACAACGGCGTGCTGTTCAGCGAAAGCGCAGTCAAAGGCGCGCACTTCATTGAGCTCGCCTGCCAACGCAAGATCCCGCTGCTGTTCCTGCAGAATATCAGCGGCTTCATGGTCGGCGGCAAATATGAGGCAGAGGGTATCGCCAAGCACGGCGCAAAACTCGTCACCGCTGTAGCCACCGCGAGCGTGCCCAAGATCACAGTGCTGATCGGCGGCAGCTTCGGCGCGGGCAATTACGGCATGTGCGGCCGCGCCTATTCCCCGCGGTTTCTGTTCAGCTGGCCCAATGCCCGCATTTCGGTGATGGGCGGCGAGCAGGCGGCTTCGGTACTGGCCACGGTCCACCGCGATGCGGAAAGCTGGACTCCGGAACAAGCCGAGGCGTTCAAAGCTCCGATCCGGGCAAAGTACGAAGATGAAGGAGGCCCCTATTATGCCACCGCGCGGCTGTGGGACGACGGGGTGATCGACCCGGCGCAGACAAGGGATGTGCTGGGGTTGGCGCTGGCGGCGGCTTTGGAAGCACCGATGGCGGATGGGCCGCGGTTTGGGGTGTTCCGGATGTGAGGTTGAAACCTCCAACGACCGTGAAAGCGCTTGAGGAGTTTGGCAGGCACCGCTTGTCCAAGACGTTTTTCATGCGGGACTTTCTCTTCTCTGATATTGCCGCCATCCATGGTTTGAACAATGTGCCGCTTGACCCGGATCTGGCAATCGCTGCGGGGAAACGCTTATGCGCTGATCTGCTTGAGCCGTTGCAGGATACATTCGGAAGGATCGCGATACGATCGGCTTACCGATCACCGACGGTCAATGAGTTAGGAAATCTGGATGACCTGAATTGCGCATCGAACGCGAAAAATGCCGCAGGCCATATCTGGGATGTTCGAGATGCCAATAACAACATGGGTGCCACCGCATGCGTAGTTGTCCCGTCGTTTTGGGATCGCTTTCAGGACGAAGGTGATTGGCAGAAACTGGCTTGGTGGTTGCATGACCATCTGCCGTATTCCAAAATGTATTTTTTTCCCAAGAAGAACTACTGGGCGTTCAACCTGACATGGAATGAACAACCGGTTCGAAGGATTGACAGCTACGCCAAGCCAGCAGGCTGCCTGACCAAGCCGGGATTGGCGAACAATACTGGAAGCCATCAAGAATATTGGAACGGCATTCTGTGAACTAAGGTCAATGAAGACGAGAGCTTGCTACCCCTCCGTCAGCCCTTCGGGCTACCACCTCCCCCAGCGAGCTGTGGGAGGATTTTGTGACGCAGCTCTCAGCCTCCTCAATCCTCCTCGAGCTTGTCTCGGGGAGGGGGACCGCCCAGCGCAGCTGGGTGGTGGAGGGGGAGGCGCGACCTGGCGAAATTTGTGATGGCTTCAGCGGCACCGACCGCGTCCTTCAAAACCTCGCTTGCCGGTATGCGCAGCGTCTCAATCTCATGTTCACGCAGCCACGCACCGCGCAGATCATCCCGCAAAGGCCGGCTGCCCATATCGTGGGCAATCCCATCGATCTCGATCGCCAGCCGTGCATCGCTGCAATAGAAATCGAGCACATAAGCCCCTGTTCCATGTTGACGGCGGAACTTCAGGCCAAATGGGCGCTGTCGCAATTCGCGCCACAGCACTGCTTCGGGCAGGCTCATCGTTTTGCGCAATTTGCGCGCGCGGCGAACCGTACCGGTGGCAGCCTGCGGAGCCATATTGCGAAACATTCAAAACCCCTCCACCATGCTTCACACGGTCCCCCTCCCCCAGCAAGCTGGAGGAGGACAGAATGAGCCGAAATGGAGAAGACTATCCAAACCCCCACTTTCCTCTCCCGCGTGGTCAAGCGGTTCCTGTTGGCGCTTTTTGATGGGCGGGGTTGGTCGTTTGCGGGACAAGCGCCGCAATCGTGCAAATGCATCATTCTGGGCGCGCCGCACACGTCGAACTGGGATTTTGTGTTCTTTCTGGGCGCCGTTACGAAACTGGGGCTCAGGCCCAGCTTTGTCGGCAAGGTATCGCTGTTTCGTTGGCCGCTGACCCGGTTCATGCACGACATGGGCGGGATCCCGGTTGATCGCCGGGCCAAGAACCAGAACTATGTCGAGCAGGTGGTTGCCGCCTTTACCAAGGCCGACCAACTGGCGCTGGTGATCGCACCAGAGGGCACGCGCGGCGCGATCAAAGGCTGGCGCAGCGGGTTCTATCACATCGCGCTGGGGGCAGGGGTGCCAATCTTTCCAGCTTGGGTCGATCACGCGACGATGAAAGGCGGGATCGGGCCTGAGATCATGCCGACCGGCGACTATGCCGCCGATTTGAAAAAAATCGCCGAATTCTATTACGCATTCATGCCGGACCACCCCAAGCTGGCGGTGCTCTATGCCGAAGCCGGAATTGCCGCAGGAGCACACAATGCTTGAAGCCCTAGCGATCAATGCCGCGATCCTGATCGCCACAGTTCTGTTGTTGTGGGCGATTTCGGTCCGCATCAACGACGTTTCGTTCATCGATTCGTTCTGGGGCGCGGGGATGGGCCTGATGGCGCTGGTAAGCTGGTTTCAGGTCTGGCCCGCGCCCGGCGCGCTGGCGACTTTGATCTTGGCGATGACGGCGGCGTGGGGTTTTCGGCTCGGCCTGCACCTGCTGCGGCGCTGGCTGCGCGAAGGCGAGGATCAGCGCTATGTCCGGATTTTGCGGAAAGACCGTGAGGCTGGACGGTTCGCTTGGGCGGCGCTGACCAAAATCTGGCTGGGGCAAGCATTCCTGCTGTTTTTGGTATCCAGCCCGGCGCAGGTTGGCATTCTGGCCAGCGCCGAACCCGCGCCAATCTCGCCCATCGCGCTGCTCGGCGTCGCGATTTTTCTGGTCGGGATATTCTTTGAATGGGTCGGCGATTGGCAGCTGGCGCAGTTCAAAGACGATCCTGCCAACGAAGGAAAAATCCTCGACACTGGCCTCTGGCGCTATACCCGTCACCCGAACTACTTCGGCGATTGCGCGGCCTGGTGGGGGATCTGGCTGTGCTGCGCCGGTTCAGGTTGGCAATATGCGCTGCTGACGCTTCCCGGGCCGCTGTTCCTGACTTTTACGCTGACCAAATGGTCTGGCGCGGCGCTGCTGGAAGCGGGCATGAAAAAAAAACGCGGCGACAAATATGCGGGTTACATCGCCCGCACTTCGCCGTTCTTCCCGTGGCCGCCCAAGCAGGGCTGATTCTGCCGGATTACCCGCCGATCCGTTTGACCCGGTCTTCCATGGGTACCACGCGCGGCGGCACGGCTTTGAGCCAAGCTTCAAGCGCGCTCAGATCAGAGGTGCCGATGACCGCATCGCGCTGGCGGTTGAACAACGAGAAACTGTCACCGCCACCAGCCAGAAAGCTGTTGGTCGTTACCCGATAGGTCGCCGCCGGATCAATCGGCGCGCCGCCCAGCGTCATCGCTACCACCCGGCTGCCCACGGGGCGACTGGGATCAATCACATAGCTGAACCCGGCTGATGGGGTCAGCACCTGCTTTGGCCCTTCCTCGTCAAACCCCTGTTCTAGCACGGCTTTCAGTTCGGCCCCGGTCATCGATTGGGTGATCAGCGTGTTGTTGAATGGCTGAGCCGCATAGATCGCGCCGAAATTGACCGAACCATCGGGTTCAGGCGCGATTGGCTTGCGAATTCCAAACGGGTTCATGAAGGCGATCTGGGCTCCGGCACCGGTGGTCGCGGCCAGCTGCGCATCGGCAATCAGGTTGCCTTCGGGGCCGCCCTGGTTGGGGAAACCGGCAGAAGGTGCGCGGTCGGCCAGGCCGCTCAGGCTACCGACCGGGCGCAAGGCATAGGCATTGGCCGCCTCGCGGTATTTGCCAACATAGGCGGCAACATCGGGACGGGCGGTAAACCGGGGAAGCTCCTTGGCCTCATCAACAAACCCGCGCGGGGACTGATAGGGATCGCTCTGGACGATGACATTGCGGGCCCGCTTGCTCACCACCCGGCCCGCGACCGGATCGACTTCCAGCGTGATATCGGTAACCAGCTGGCCAGAGACTCCGGCGCTGGTCAGCAGGATCGGCTGGTTTGGGTTGATCGCGCCATAGTCGCAGACATAGGACCAATGGGTGTGGCCCGAGACGACCACGTCCACTCCCGGTTTCAGCCGGTCGAGAATGCCCCTAATCGGTCCGGTCAGGCTTTCGCAGCCCGATGGATTGGGCTTGCCCGAAGTGTAGCCGCCTTCGTGGATCAGCACGACCACCACGTCAGCCCCAGCGGCGCGCAGGCGCGGTGCTTCAGCATTGATCGTGTCAGCCTCGTCGCCAAAAGTCAGCCCTTTGATCCCGTCGGGTGAGACGAGGCTGGGCGTTCCTTTCAAGGTCAGGCCAATAAACCCCACTTTGACCGTGCGCCGCCCTTTGCCAAACGACTTGATTCCCGTCGCTGGAAACAGCGTGGTGCCATCGGCGCGCCGGGTACTGGCGGAAAGGTAGCGGAATTTTGCGCCACCAAAAGGTTCGACCTGACAGGGCTTTTGCGCCGTAAATTGCGCGCAGCCGCCCGCTTGTTTGCGCAGAAGTTCGTCGGTGCCGCTGTCAAATTCGTGATTGCCAACCGCGCTGAAATCCAGCCCGATCCGGTTAAGCACGCCGATGGTTGGCTCGTCGAGAAACAGCGACGAGGAAATTTGCGATGCGCCAATCATGTCGCCCGCCGCAACCGTGACGGAGTAGGAATATTGCCCGCGGACCGAATCGACCGCGCTGGCCAGAAACGCTGCGCCGCCGGCCGGGACTGGTTTTACTCCGCCCTCACCATTTGCCGGGATCAGAACGGCGGTCTTTTGCGGCTCGAGCGCGCCGTGAAAATCATTCAGCGCGATAATCCCGACCGTCACAGTGCCGCTGGCGCTGGCCGCCGATTGCACGGCGCCGCTTTGGGCGCAGGCAGCGACCAGTGGGAGGGCCAAAACTGGGAAGAAGCGGGCGAATCGCAGCGGGCGTTTGAGAATCTGGATCATCGATCGTTCCTAGCCGAAGCGGGCAGGGCTGCAAGCCGAGCGTATTATTCGAATATGTCAGTTTCTTGAAAATTACGCCGCAGCATTTATATGGGTCGAAACACACCGAGTGGGGAGTCACACGGACATGGCACGGCCGCATACTGATATTGACGCGGGACGCCGGCAACTGGTCGAGCTGGTGATCGAAATGATTGAGGAACGCGGCACCAGCACCGTGACCATGACTGAAATTGCCGCGCGGGCCAATATGTCTCCGGCCAGCTTGTACCGCTATTTTGAAAGCAAGGACGCGCTGGTTGAGGCCGTGGCGGGGCATTGGTTCCAGCCAAAAGTCGCGATCATGGAAGAAGTCGTCGCCAGTGATTTGCCGCCGCGCCGCAAGATGTTCGAATTCTTTGCCCGCCGCTTTGCCCTGATGAAAGCTGAATGGGACCGTGATCCGCTCGCTTTTGCGACCTATGTTGAGCTGGGCAACGAAAATTTCGAACTGATCCGCTCGTACATTGATCTGGGCGATCACTATCTGGCCGAAATTATCGGCGAAGCGATGGCCGATGGCCACTTCGCCGGGCTGGAAATCGACGAAGCGCTGAGCCTGATCAACCAGATGGTCAACGTCTATGTCAACATCGGGGCGATGGAAAATCTGATGCCCCGGCTCAGCACCGACAAGCTGGCGCGGATTATCGATGCGGTGTTCGACGGGTTGAGTGCAGCCGACCGCGGCGCCAAATCGGTCAGCGGGCTGCGCGCGGCGTAAATTCACCCGCGGCCGGCGCGCAGGCCTAGGCAAACTGCGGCTTCGTTCCTATTTCCCTGCTTGTGAACACACCCCTGCCCCATATCTATGCCGTCCCGGTCGATGCTGCCGACATCGATTTCATGGGCCACGTCAACAACGCCTCCTACCTCAAATGGGTTCAGGACGCGGTGATTGACCATTGGCGCAGTCTGGCCCCGGCCGATGCGGTAGCGGCGCACCTGTGGGTCGCGCTGAAGCACGAGATTACCTATCGCCGCCCGACTTTTCTGGGCGACGAAGTGATCGCCACCGTCCTGCTCGAAAAAATCCACGGCGCCCGGGCCAATTACGAAACCGTGATCCGGCGAGGCGAAGAAATTCTGGCCGAGGTCAAATCAAGCTGGTGCTGCGTCGATGCCGTCACCCTGCGCCCGGCCCGGCTGGCGCGCGAAGTGATCGCAAAGTTTTTTCCGGTGGTGGAGCCCAGCTGAAACCCTCTCAGAGGCTCGTCGCTATGACAGCGTGGGCCCAGTCGATTAGTTCATCTTGCTTTGTCACATCATGCGAAAGCTCTGATGACGGGATCTCGTTCCCGGTAAATTCGACATGCAATCCGGTTAGCGCTGCGAACCGCTGTCCTGTCAGCAATTCTGCCAGGACGGAACCAGAGCGCTGGGGCGTGTTGGCGCCATCGATCAACCTGGCCGCAGCCGGCAGAACATTATTCCAAGCAAAGCGTATTGCGGCGGGCTGATCGCGCGCCAATCCAGTACCCGGCATCAGACCAGGGTCGTAGGCAATAAAGCGAATGTTTTGTGCAGGATAGCAGCGTGCCATCGCATAGCTGAACAGTATGTTGCAAAGCTTTGATGTGGCATATCGATCCCGGCCCTTCTGGGCATTATCGCTGGAATCTGTAACCTCACCGGCCGCAACTTGGGAAGCGCTAGGAAAGCGCCCGCCGTAGAACTTAAAGGGCCGGGCGAGCTTGTGCTGGGCGTCGTGCGTTCCGCTTGCTGTGGATACAACCACGGCGGCCTGGCCCAACTCGCTTTGCAAATGCTCAAACAGGGCAATATGGCCGAGCACGTTTGTTGCAAAAGTGAGCTCGAATCCATCGACCGAGTAGCGGTCACCGCTCACGATTTGAATGCCCGCATTAAGCGACAGCCCCGATAACTTTGCGCCCGCTAGAAAAGTTCGGACGGTCTCGGCGAACAGCTTTACCGAGACCTGCGAAGCTGTATCAAGGTCGAGGACCAGCAAGCGATCTGCTGGTACCCGTTTTCGCAGCGCATTTGCCTGATCGGGACAACGCGCCCCAACGATGATGAAACTGTTTTTACGGTGTTGGGCCAGCCAGGTCGCGACTTCCAGGCCGATGCCAGATGTGGCGCCTGTAAGCAGGTAGTGTTCGGACATTTGCATGGCGCGCTCCCCGGCAGCCGCGCTTGTCAGCCCTGCCTCTGTTGCCGTAGTTAGTACGAGAATCGGACTTAGTAAATACGAATATCGTAGTTGAGGATCAAAATGACCGACGCTGACCAGCTTGACTTGGCCATCAGCCAGCTAATCCGGGTTCTGATCGTCGACGAGCGGCGCCATTATTCGGAACTCGGGGCGGTCGCGTTCAACCCGCTTGATGTCGAAACTCTCGCCTACCTGCAGCGCTGGCCCGGCTCTACCGCCAAGGACATCGCGCTGTCTTTAGGAGTGCATGCTACGACGATGCAATCTGCGATCGACCGCCTGCAACAGCGCGAACTGTTATGGCGGGATCACGCCGCGTTAAAGGGGCGGGCAGTTGCGCTGAAGCTGACCGAGCAAGGTGCGGCGTTCTGCTGCAAGATGCAGGCCAACAATTTACGCAACTGCGAGCAGATGCTTGCCGTGCTGGCCTTGGAAGACCGGACCACCTTTGTCCGCAACATGACCGTTATCGCCGCCAGAATGTCGGAATGACAAGCGTACCGTTCAAACGTCCAGATTGGCCACGTTGAGCGCATTTTCCTGAATGAAATCGCGGCGCGGCTCGACCACGTCGCCCATCAACCGGGTGAAGATTTCGTCAGTCACATCGGCGTCTTCGACTTTGACCTGCAGCAGGATCCGGTTGTCAGGATCAAGCGTGGTCTCCCACAGCTGCTCGGCGTTCATTTCGCCCAGTCCCTTATAACGGGCAATCGCCAGTCCCTTGCGTCCGGTAACCAGCACGGCATCGAGCAGCTGTGACGGCCGGGTGATCGATCCGTCACCGGCCACGGCCCGAACCGGGGCAGCCTCCTGATTGGGTTCACCGCCATCTTCGGCTGCATCGGCTTCAGGCTCTGCCGCGGTGACCCGCACCAGCCGGCTGGGGGCGGAGTAAACTTCGGCGTTTTCAGCCGCCAGCCGGGCCAGCTTGCGCGCTTCGGCACTGGTCAGGAACGCGGCTTCGATCGGATAGACATCGGTCACTCCGCGCCAGACGCGTTCGACCCGCAGCGATCCATCGTCGGTCAGCGAACCGCTCCAGCGGGCCTCGCGGTCACCGCTGCCCAGCCAGACGGCGGCACGTTCGAGCGCGGTCAATCGCGCAGCACGGTCGATGTCCGGCGCGAAGACCCCGGCCAGCGCCAGCGATTCGATCACCGAATGATCATACCGCCGCGGCACAAAGCCCATCAGACTGCGCATCCGCATGGCGTGTTCGACCAGCGCATCGAGCTCGGCCCCGGCGCGCGCACCGCCGGTTGTTTCCAGCACGCGTCCGGCCAGGCCCGCTTCGACCAGATAGCGATCGAGCGCAGCGGCGTCTTTCAGATAGACCTCACTGCGGCCCTTGTTGACTTTGTAGAGCGGCGGCTGGGCGATGAATAAATGACCCTTGCGGATGATTTCGGGCATCTGGCGGTGGAAGAAAGTCAGCAGCAAAGTGCGGATATGCGCGCCATCGACGTCGGCATCGGTCATGATCACAATCTTGTGATAGCGCAGCTTTTCGAGATTGAATTCGTCGCGAATGCCGGTGCCCATCGCCTGGATCAGCGTGCCGACTTCCTTTGATCCGATGATCCGGTCAAACCGCGCGCGCTCAACATTCAGGATCTTGCCCTTCAGTGGCAGGATTGCCTGAATCGCCCGGTCACGGCCCTGTTTGGCCGATCCGCCAGCCGAATCGCCTTCGACCAGGAACAGTTCGCACTTGGCTGGATCGCGTTCCTGGCAATCGGCCAGCTTGCCCGGCAGGCTGGCGATATCCATCGCCCCTTTGCGCCGGGTCAACTCGCGCGCGCGCTTGGCGGCTTCACGGGCAGCGGCGGCGTCAATGATCTTGCCGATCACCGCGCGGGCGTGGGCTGGGTTTTCTTCGAGCCAGTCGCTCATCCGGTCGGCCATCAGGCTTTCGAGCGGTTGGCGCACTTCGCTGGAGACCAGCTTGTCCTTGGTCTGCGACGAAAACTTGGGATCGGGCAGCTTGACCGAGACAATCGCGGTCAGCCCTTCGCGCATATCATCGCCGGTCAGCGTGACCTTTTCCTTTTTCATCAACCCCGATTTTTCGGCGTAATTGTTAAGCGTCCGGGTCAGCGCGGCGCGAAACGCGGCCAGATGGGTGCCGCCATCGCGCTGCGGGATGTTGTTGGTGAAACACAGCACGTTTTCGTAATAGCTGTCGTTCCATTCGAGCGCGACTTCGATCGCAATCCCGTCGCGTTCGGATGAGATTGCCACCGGCTGCGGCAACAACGGCACCTTGTTCCGGTCAAGATAGGCGACGAAAGCCCCGATCCCGCCTTCGTAGAACAGGTCATGCTCCTTGATCTCTTCGTGGCGCTTGTCGCGCAGCAGGATGTGGACGCCCGAATTGAGGAAAGCGAGTTCGCGGTAGCGGTGCTCGAGCTTCTCGAAATCGAACTCGAGCACATTCTTGAACGTGTCAGTCGAAGCAATGAAAGTCACCCGGGTGCCCTTTTTACCGGCAGGTGCGGGACCGACCACGCGCAACGGTTCTACCGCATCGCCGTGGGCAAACTTCATCCAGTGCTCTTCACCATCGCGCCAGATCGTCAGCTCGAGCCATTCGCTGAGCGCATTGACCACCGAAACGCCGACCCCGTGGAGGCCGCCCGAAACCTTGTAGGCGTTGTCGTCCGAAGTATTCTCAAACTTCCCGCCGGCATGAAGCTGGGTCATGATCACTTCGGCGGCCGAAACACCTTCTTCAGCGTGAATTCCGGTTGGGATGCCGCGGCCATTATCTTCCACCGAGACCGATCCGTCCGGGTTAAGTTCGATCAGCACCAGATCGCAATGCCCGGCCAGCGCCTCGTCAATCGCGTTGTCCGAAACTTCAAACACCATGTGGTGCAGACCCGAACCGTCGTCGGTATCGCCGATGTACATGCCCGGCCGCTTGCGGACCGCGTCGAGGCCCTTGAGGACCTTGATCTGATCTGCGCCATAGGCATTGGCGTTCGGGATGATTTCGGGGCTGGTATGGGGTGTGTCAGACATAACCAGCATATAGGGATTTCGGCGCGAATAGGAAACCCGCCGCGGCCCCTTCCATCCACAGCCAAATCCTGCTCAAGTGCTTCCTTGAGCCGCTGGGAGAATGACCGTGAAGAGACTTGCCGGGGCCACATTGATCGCCGCCATCGCCGGAGCCGCGATGGCTCAGACCGGTGGCCTGCGCCCCGATCAGGCGGAATTTCGCGGGCTTTACCGGGAACTGGTTGAAACCAACACCACACTGTCGGCGGGCAGTTGCACGCTCGCGGCAGAGCGGATGGCGGCGCGGCTGGCGGCGGCGGGAATTCCGGCCAGCCAGATCACGCTGTTTTCGGTGCCGGAACATCCCAAGGACGGCGGACTGGTGGTGGTCTATCCCGGCACGTCCAAAACGCTCAAGCCGCTGCTGATGCTGGCGCATATCGACGTAGTTGAGGCCAATCGCGCCGATTGGGAGCGGGATCCGTTCACCTTGATTGAGGAAAACGGTAATTTCTATGCCCGTGGTTCATACGACGACAAAGCCCAGGCCGCGATCTATACCGATACGCTGATCCGCTTTGCCAAGTCCGGTTACAAACCCAACCGCACGCTCAAATTGGCGCTAACTTGCGGCGAGGAAACCGGCGGAGCATTCAATGGCGCGGAATGGCTGGCAAACAATCGCCGCGAACTGATCGACGCGGAATTCGCGATCAACGAAGGCGGCGGCGGGCGGTCTGACGGGAACGGCAAGCTGCTGGTCCAGACTGTGCAAGTTGGCGAAAAGGCCTATCAGGACTTTACCCTGACCGTCACCAACCCCGGCGGGCACAGCTCGGCTCCGATCCGCGACAACGCGATCTATGCGATGAGCGACGCGGTATTGAAAGTCCGCGATTACACCTTCCCGCTGCAGTTCAACGACACCACCCGCAGCTATTTCTCGAAGGCTGCGCGGCTCTATCCGGGCGAGCAGGGCCGCGCGATGGCAGCACTGGCGGCCAATCCGGCGGACACAGCGGCAGAAGCGATTGTCAGCCGCGACAAGTCGATGAATTCGATGCTGCGGACAACGTGCGTTGCAACGATGGTGGGTGGCGGTCACGCCCGCAACGCCTTGCCGCAAAAGGTCACTGCCAATATCAATTGCCGGATTTTCCCGGGCCGGACCTCGGACGAAACCCAAGCGGCGTTGCAGCAGGTTATCGGCAATCCTGCGATCACAGTGGAGCAAACCGTCCGCGGCCGCCCGATCGCCAAACAACCGCCGCTCGACCCCAAAATCATCGGGCCGATGGAGCGGGTCGCAGCAAAGCATTTCCCCGGCGTCCCGGTGATCCCGGCGATGTCGACCGGGGCCACCGACGGCCTGTTCCTGAGTGCGGTTGGCATCCCGGTATACGGCATCCCCGGCCTGTGGCGCGATCCCGATGGCAACGGCACCCACGGCCTGAACGAGCGGATCGGGGTCCGTTCGCTCTATGACGGTCGCGATTATATCTTCGATCTGATCAAGGCGTTGGCTGGCTGATTCCGACGAACAACTTGCCACTCCCAATTTGATTCGATATCGAACTAGATAGTTTGATATCGAATGAAAAGGAGTGGTCATGGCGGGTCGTCGCGAAGTGCTGGTTGGACTTGGCGGGGTATTAATAGCGGGAGCAGCGGCGGGAACATGGCGGGTCAAACGGATGCCGCAATCAGCGATTGCGCCTTGGCAGAGCCTGACTGAGCCGGTCGCCGATGCGCGGCTCGATGCTTTCCGCCACGCAATTCTTGCGCCCAATCCGCACAACCGCCAACCGTGGCTGATCCGGTTAGAGGGAGCAGATAGCGCGGTCCTTAGCTGCGATCTGGATAAGCGGCTTCCCCAGACCGATCCGTTTGATCGGCAGATCACGATCGGTTTTGGCGCATTCGTTGAACTTGCTGCCATTGCTGCCAGCCACCGGGGGCTGCGGGTCGAAGTTGTGCCCTTCCCCAGCGGGGAGCCGCAGCCGCGGCTGGACCAGCGCAGCGTTGCCCGCCTGACCTTCTTGGCTGATCCCACCATCAAGCCAGATCCGTTGCTTGACGCAATACCCCTGCGCCGCACGATCCGGGGACCATTCGGCCCCTTGCCCGCCGGAGCCCTCGACCGGCTGGCCGAGCCGGAAGTCGCGTTCAGCGCAGACCCCACAAAGCTGGCGACGCTGCGGCGGATTGCGGTGGCGGCGATGACGCTGGAAATGATGACGCCGCGCGCGCATCTGGAAAGCGTCGGACTGATGCGAATAGGCGCGGCCGAAATCGATGCGCAGCCCGATGGACTGGCGCTATCGGGACCGATGATCGAGGCAACCGCGCTAGTCGGTATGACCTCACGGGCCAGCTTGGCCGACCCGGCCAGTCAAGCGTTTCAGATCGGCCTGAAGGATTTGCAGCAAGCGATTGCGACAATGCCGACCGCCGCTTGGATCACCACGGCTGACAACAGCCGCGCCAGCCAGCTTGCCGCTGGCCGGGCCTATGCCCGGCTCGCTTTGCGCGCCGCAGCCTATGGAGCCGCGATCCATCCGCTTAGTCAGGCCTTGCAAGAATATCCCGAGATGGCGCCTCTCTATACTGAAGTGCACAGACTGCTGGCGCCGGAACCGGGCGAGCGAGTGCAGATGCTGGTGCGGCTTGGTTCGGCCAGCCCCGCCGCGCCCACGGCGCGCTATCCGTTGAAAGCGCATCTGTTGCCATGACCCAAGATCCACTCGCCTTTCAGCTGTTTACCGAAATCGGCATCATTGACCAGTTGGCCGGGACCGCATTCGAGCGCGCCCTGCCCCCCGGCATGACCCGCGCCCAATTCACTGTCTTGCACCACCTGTCGCGGATGGCTGACCAACCCCAATCCCCCGCGCGCCTGGCAGATGCAATTCAGGTCAGCCGGGCCACAATGACCAGCACGGTCGGACGGCTGGCGCAGCGCGAATTGGTCGAGGTTGTACCCGACCCCGCCGATGGTCGCGGGAAACTGGTGCAGTTGACGCTGGCCGGCCGGACAATGCGCGACACCTGCATTGCCGCAGTGGCGCCGCTGCTGCCGCTGGTCGAAACAGTCTATACACACCCCGAAATGGCGGGATTGCTCGCCCAATTGAGGTGCCTGCGCGAAAAGCTGGACGAAGACCGCAACTGATCGCGATACGCGAAAGGGCCGCCCTGCCGGTTAAGCGGGGCGGCCCTTTGCTGTTGTGGAGGTGTGCCGAACCGCTGCGCTTAGGCAAGCGTGGCGGTAAACATCAGACCGCTGAACGAAGCAGCGGCGATGATCGGCAGCACGAATGAAACGATACTGCGCATGGTAGTCTCCTGTTTGCGTTTGCGAACTCAGTTCGCTTTTGCAACATAAGTATATTGGTAGACATTACCAGTGCAAAGGCCGGGACGGCTGTTGCGTTTTTTGCAAGCGCCCTTTAACCCTTTGTGAGACTTTCCTACCGGGCCGGGCCCTGCCATACTTGCCGCTGTGGCCGGAATCTGCCGATTTTTGATTTCTGGAACCCTGTGAACTTCGTGATGTTCCAACCTGCGAAAGTGAGCCATGAGCAACGACCCTGCCGTTCAGCTAGACGAAGCCTTTGGCTCATTCCCCGGCCTGATCGCCGCTTGGGGCGAATATCGCGGTGAGGCCGATGCGCTGAATGATGGCACCACCACGCTGTCTTGGCGGCAAACTGCGGCGCTGGTTGAGCGGATCGCAGCGCGGTTGCAAGCCGATGGATTGGAGCGCGGGCAGGCAGTCGCGATTCTGGGCACCACGACGGTGAACTATGCGCTGATCTATCTCGCCGCGATCCGCGCCGGGGGCTGCGCCGCGCCGCTGACCACCAGCGCGAGCCCCGGGCAGCTCGCGGCAATGGCGGCGGATGCGGGCGCGATCCATCTGTTCATCGACCGCGCGAAGGCGGACGAGCTTGCCGACAGTTCCGACTTCGTCACCGCGCCCACGCTCAAGCGCATCATCCTCGACGAGGAGCTGGACGACTTCATGGCCCCGCCCGGAACCATGGCTGCGCCGTTCGATCCGGCAGAGAACGATCCGTTCAACATCATCTACTCCTCGGGCACCACCGGGACCCCCAAGGGAATCGTCCACAGCCATGCCATGCGCTGGCGCCAGATGACCTTCCGGGCTGCCAATAATTACGGGCTGGGCAGCCGCGCGCTGACCTCCACTCCGCTCTATTCCAACACCACGATGGTGGTGTTCCTGCCCGCGCTCTATTCGGGCGGCTGCGTTTCGATCATGGGCAAGTTCGATGTCGCGACCTGGCTGAACAAAGCGCAGGACGAGCATGTGACCCACACCATGCTGGTGCCAGTGCAATACCGGCGGCTGATGCAATATCCCGATTTTGACTGGTTCGATCTGTCGGCGATGAAACTCAAATATTGCACCTCGGCTCCGTTTCCTGCCGATCTCAAGGCCGAAGTGCTGAAGCGGATGCCCGGCGGGCTGGTCGAGATCTATGGCATGACCGAGGGCGGTGTCTCATGCCTGCTGGTCGCGCATGAGCATCCGGACAAACTCCATACCGTGGGGGTTCCCGCGCCGGGCAACTTCCTCAAGGTGCTGGGCGAGGATGACCGCGAGCTGCCCCCCGGCGAGGCGGGCGAGCTGGTCGG
>JAYURW010000115.1:0-43419 GCA_043756025.1 Novosphingobium sp.
GCTGACCAACGAGATCACCGGCGCGACCCCGGCCAGCTTTGAACCGAGCATCGATTACGTCGTCACCAAGATCCCCCGGTTCACCTTTGAAAAGTTCAAAGGCGCCGAACCGCTGCTGTCGACCGCGATGAAATCGGTGGGCGAAGTGATGGCAATCGGCCGCAATTTCAAGGAATCGATGCAGAAGGCGCTGCGCGGCCTCGAAACCGGGCTCGATGGCTTTAACCGGATGCTGAGCCTCGAAGGGGCCGGGCGCGATGCCGTGACGGCGGCCTTGTCGCGCCAGACCCCTGACCGCGTTTTGATCATCGCGCAGGCATTCCGTGAAGGCTTCACCATCGAAGAAGTGCAGGCGATCACGCATTTCGATCCTTGGTTCCTGCGGCACTTTGCCGAGATCGTCGCCGAAGAATCCAAGATCATGGAAGACGGCCTGCCCAACGACGCCGCCGGTCTGCGCCGCTTGAAAGCGATGGGCTTTTCCGACAAGCGCCTCGCCATTCTGGCGGTACGCGGGGTTGGCGTCGCCGGCGGCCTTGGCGAAACGGTCGCCGCGCGGCGTTCGGGCCTGCTCCACGATGCGCTGAAAGCGATGGCCGGAGCGACCACCGAAGACGAAGTGCGCGCGCTGCGGACCAAACTCGGCGTCCACCCGGTGTTTAAGCGAATCGACAGCTGCGCTGCCGAATTTGAGGCGATCACGCCCTACCTCTACTCGACCTACGAAGCGCCCCTGTTTGGCGAGCCGGAGTGCGAGGCCGCACCATCGGACCGGAAAAAGATCGTCATTCTGGGCGGCGGACCCAACCGGATCGGGCAGGGGATTGAGTTCGACTATTGCTGCTGCCACGCCTGCTATGCGCTGGAAGAGGCGGGCTTTGAAACGATCATGATCAACTGCAATCCGGAAACGGTCAGCACCGATTACGATACCTCAGACCGGCTCTATTTCGAACCGCTGACCAGCGAGGACGTGCTCGAAATCCTGCGGGTAGAGCAGCAGAACGGCACTTTGGTGGGCGTGATCGTCCAATTCGGCGGGCAGACCCCGCTTAAACTGGCGCAGACGCTGGAAGACGCCGGAATTCCGATCCTGGGCACATCGCCCGATGCAATCGATTTGGCCGAAGACCGCGAACGGTTTGCCAAGCTGGTCAACGATCTGGGGCTCAAACAGCCACTCAACGGGATCGCCCGCAGCCGCGATGAAGCGGTTGCCGTGGCTAACCGGATCGGCTTTCCGGTGCTGATGCGGCCCAGCTATGTGCTGGGCGGCCGGGCGATGGAAATCGTCGACAGCGTGGCGCAGCTTGATGACTATATCACCACCGCCGTTTCGGTTTCGGGCGATAGTCCGGTGCTGATTGACCAGTACCTGCGCGATGCGATTGAATGCGATGTCGATGCGCTGTGCGATGGAGAACAAGTCGTTGTGGCAGGCGTGATGCAGCACATCGAGGAGGCCGGGATCCATTCGGGCGACAGCGCCTGCACTCTGCCGCCATACAATCTGCCCACCGAAATCATCGCCGAAATGGAACGCCAGGCCGAATTGTTGGCGCTGGCGCTGGGCGTCAAAGGCCTGATGAACATCCAGTTCGCAATCAAAGGCACCGATGTTTATCTGATCGAGGTCAATCCGCGCGCCAGCCGGACGGTGCCGTTTGTCGCCAAGGCGATCGGTCAGCCAGTCGCCCAGATTGCGGCGCGGGTGATGGCCGGCGAAAAGCTCAGCACGTTCCCGCCGTTCAAGCGCGAGTTCGATTACATGGCGGTCAAGGAAGCGGTGTTCCCGTTCGCCCGCTTCCCCGGGGTCGATCCGGTGCTCTCACCCGAAATGAAATCAACCGGCGAAGTGATGGGGATCGACCGGACCTTTGCTGTCGCCTTTGCCAAAAGCCAACTGGGTGCAGGCACGCGGCTGCCAACCGGCGGCGTAGCGTTCGTTTCGGTCAAAGACAGCGACAAACCGGTGATCTTGCCAGCAGTCAAGCAGCTGATCGAACAGGGGTTCACCGTAATCGCGACCGGCGGCACCCAGCGCTTTCTGGCTGAGGCCGGGCTACCGGTGGAGCGGGTCAACAAAGTGGCCGAAGGGCGCCCGCATATTGTCGACCGGATCATCGATGGTGATGTGAAGCTGATTTTCAACACCACCGAGGGCTGGCAAAGCCTGAAAGACTCGCAATCGATCCGCGGATCGGCGCTGACTGGGCGGGTTCCGTACTACACCACCGCCGCCGCATCGGTCGCCGCGGCAGAAGCAATTGCTGCAATGCAGAATACGAGCCTTGAAGTACGCTCGTTGCAGGACTATTACAGCAACTGATCAATCGCGCATTTCCGACAGAGGCGATCTGGACAAACCCGTTACGCGACGCGGCACGGGACAGGTTTTTAGTCACTGCGGCGGCGCGAGAGGAGAACGAGGTAAGATGGCAAGTATTGAGAAATTGCCGATGCTGGCAGAAGGTTACGAACGCCTGATCGCCGAATTGAGAGCATTCCGCGAGGAACGCCCCAAGATCGTTGACGCGATCGAGGAAGCGCGCGCCCACGGCGATCTCTCCGAAAACGCCGAATACCATGCGGCCAAGGAACGCCAGGGCCAGGTCGAAATGTCGATCTCGGATCTGGAAGACAAAGTCAGCCGGGCGCAATTGGTTGATCCGACTACGCTTTCGGGCGACCGGATCATTTTTGGCGCGACAGTCACCCTGCTCGATGATGATGAAAAGCCGGTGCGCTATCAGATCGTCGGGCCGTATGAGGCCGACGCCAAGATTGGCCGGATCAGCTACAACTCACCGCTGGGCAAAGCCCTGATCAGCCGCCGGGTTGCCGACGAAATCGAAGTCTCGGTTCCGGCTGGTGACCGGTTTTATGTGGTCAAGAATATCGAGTTCATCTGATCGCGTTAGGTCCTCGGCCCGGCCGGGGACCTAGCGGCCTAACGCTTCAGCATATCCGGCTGAACCAGGCGGTGCAGGTGCACCACCACATATTTCATTTCGGCATCGTCGATTGTGCGCTGCGCTGAACTGCGCCAAGCCTCTTCGGCGCTGGCGTAATCGGGAAACATTCCGACATAATCCATGCTCTCAAGATCGGTGAATTCCAGCGTCTGCGGATCTTTGACGCGGCCGCCGAAAACGAGGTGGAGTTTCTGCTCGCTCATATCGAATACCTTGGGGGAGAAGGGAAAGCGCGCGCATAATCGCGCCCCTCCCTTAAGGCAAGAGCCAGCAAGGTATTAAGCAGTCTTCCCGCTTGGGCTTACTTGCGCAGCCGCGCGGCCAGCTTGAGCGCTTCGCCTGCCAACCGGACCCCGGTGGAGCGAACATTGCGGGTCGATCGGCCTGCGGTTTCACCCAACCGGCGGCGCAGCGGCGCGGCGCTATCTTCGATCCGCTGGAGTCCATCACGCGCGCCATCGTTGGCGGCACTGCGGGCATTGCGGCTGAACGCAATCGCCAGTTCGGCTCCGGCTGCAGCCAGACCTAGCGCCCGGCCGCCCAGCTTGGATCCAGCTCGGCCCGGCAACAGCGCGCCGAGCAGCAAACCGGCACCGGCACCTGCAGCCACCAGCAACCAAGGGTGCTCTGTGACGAGCGATTTGAAATTTTCTGGCGGCGCGGCATCAGCCGGGGCACGGCGCACGGGCAGGGCAGGCAATTGGCCACTTTCGCGGTTCAACCGTTCTTGCGATGCCTCAACTCGGGCCTGAATCCGCGCACGCTTGTCACCCACTTCGCTCACGCCGCTTGCTCCTCATCAGTATCTTTCGCCGGATTGGCGGTTTGATCCTGAACATCCGCTGGACCGAAAAGTTCCTTCGCGGCTTTAAGCAGCGGCGCGCGAAACGCCCAAACCAGCAGCGCCCCGATTGAGGCGGCAATGACCCCTTTGCTTTCCTTGGCAACGTCGAGCCCGGTGTCGAGCGCTTTGAAAACTTCGTTCTTGGCTTTGGCCTTAATCCGTCCGCCCACGCCGCGCGCGGCCAGATCGGCTCTGACTTGCGCCAATCGTGCATCGAACAACCCGCGGGCAGAGCCGCGCTGGCCGCGGTTCTGGGCCAATTGATCCTCGGCTTTGCTCACGGCTTAACCTCGGTTTCCGCCAGCTGCGCCGACGCCCGCTGCCAGCGCTGCGCTGCGATCCACCCGCATAGCCCGCTCAGAGCCAGCAGCCCGACAAAGACTGCTGCCGTTGCCCCAAACGCGCCCAGCACGGGCACCAGTGCCAGAACCAGCCCCAAAACCAGCGCCATCAGTGCAAAGAACACCAGCGACAGCGCCAAGGCCCCCCAGCCAGCAACCCCCTTCGCGGCTTGTCCCGCAACCACCGCCCGCGATTTCTGATAGGCAAGCTCTGCTTCCAGCAAAGTCCGACCGTCGCTGGCGAGCTGACGTACGTCATCCACCAGCGAGCGCTCGGCTGCATTATCAGCAATCAGCGGGGGTTGGTCATCGGCCATGGTTTGGCAGCAAAAGCCGGATCAGGCTTCGTTCGATCCGCCCTTGAACAGGCGCGAGATCAAAAAGCCGAAGACGGCCGCGATCCCCAGCGCGATGCCCGGGCTTTTGCGAACAAACTGCTTGGCATCATCGCCCAGCTCGTTGATGTCCTTGGCTTCGATCTTGGCGGCGGTTTCCTGCATCGTGCGCGCGGCCGTGCGGGCATAGTCGCCATATTTGGCGCCGAGCTTGTCATCGATAGTCCCGGCATTGTCGGCGACAATCTGGCCCAAACTGGCAATCGCGTCGCTAGTTTTGGCTTTGCCTTCGACAGCAATATCGGCGGCGCGAACCTTGGCTTGTCCGGCCAGATCCTTGGCATCGTCAACCCAGTCGCCGCTTCGCGCTGAAAGCTGGTCCTTATAGGCGCCGGCTTTGGCCTGAGCGTCCTTGGTCAGCGCAGTGGCGCCGGCCCGGGCTTCTTCGATGGCTTTGGTGAATTTGGCCTTAGCCTCGCCAACCGGGGCGGCGGCATTGGCAGTTGCCTTTTTGGCGGCAGGTTTCTTGGCGGCGGCGGTTTTTGCGGTATCGGTTGTGGTCTTGGCCATGGTTTAAGCCCTTTCTGCGCCCTGGGGGGATGGGCGGAATACGAATGTGGGAGCGCGCGGTGCGCTCTACAAGTGTCACTATGCTGCCGTAATTGCTGCATTGCAACTTGCCTGCCAATGCCGGGCTGCTAATGAGCCGCCATCAGCCCAGCAGGAACAAGCCCGCCATGACCGCGATCATCGATATTCACGCCCGCGAAGTGCTCGACAGCCGGGGCAACCCAACGGTCGAAGTCGAAATCCTGCTGGAAGATGGTAGCTTTGGCCGCGCCGCAGTTCCTTCTGGCGCTTCGACTGGCGCGCATGAGGCGGTTGAGCTGCGCGATGGCGACATGAAGCGCTATCACGGCAAAGGCGTGCTGCAAGCGGTCAAAGCCGTGAATACCGAGATCAGCGACGCGCTGCTCGGTTTCGACGCCGAAGATCAGCGTGATCTTGATGCGCGAATGATCGAGCTGGACGGGACCGAAAACAAGGCCCGGCTTGGCGCCAACGCGATCCTCGGCACTTCGCTGGCAGTGGCCAAGGCCGCCGCCGCAGCGCGCGGCTTGCCGCTCTACAGCTACATCGGCGGGGTTTCGGCACACGTCTTGCCAGTGCCGATGATGAACATCATCAATGGCGGCGAACATGCTGATAACCCAATTGATTTTCAGGAATTTATGATCATGCCGGTCGGCGCGCCCAGCTTGGCCGAAGCGGTCCGGTGGGGCTCGGAGATCTTCCACACCCTAAAAAAGGGCCTGCACGAAAAGGGCCTCGCGACGGCAGTGGGCGATGAAGGCGGCTTTGCTCCAAACCTGTCGAGCACCCGCGCTGCGCTCGATTTCATTATGGAATCGGTGGCCAAAGCCGGGTTCAATACCGATACCGAAATCAAGCTGGCGCTCGATTGCGCCGCAACCGAATTTTTCAAGAACGGCAAATACGAAATCAGCGGTGAAGGGCTCTCGCTGAGCCCGGTCCAGATGGCCGATTACCTCGCCGCGCTGTGCGCTGACTATCCGATCATCTCGGTTGAAGACGGCATGGGCGAAGACGATTTCGAAGGCTGGAAAGCGATCACTGACAAGATCGGCCATAAGGTCCAGCTGGTCGGCGACGATCTGTTCGTGACGAACCCCAAGCGCCTGACCATGGGGATCGAACAAGGCCTGGCCAATTCGCTGTTGGTCAAGGTCAACCAGATCGGCACGCTCTCAGAAACGCTCGACGCGGTCAGCATTGCCAACCGCAATGGCTATACCGCCGTGATGAGCCACCGTTCGGGCGAAACCGAGGATTCGACGATTGCCGATCTGGCGGTCGCGACCAATTGCGGGCAGATCAAAACCGGCAGTCTCGCCAGGTCTGACCGGCTGGCCAAGTACAACCAGCTGATCCGGATTGAGGAAGAACTCGGCGATGCGGCGCATTATGCTGGTGCCGGGGCGTTCGGGCGCCTCGCCTGAGCGCGCGGCCTGCAAACATGCAACAATTCCGATTGCACACTGCTGAAATCCCGGCATAGTCTGCCCAAGGTCGCGCTTGGGGGTTTGAATGCCAACCGAAGCCGTAATGCCCGCACGCCGTAATCGGCGTGATCGGTTCCTCGATACTGTTGAACGGCTTGGCAATGCCTTACCCGATCCGGTCGCGATATTTTTCATTATCATCGCTGTCTTGATGCTGGTCTCAGCGCTCGGCGCGGCGCAGGGTTGGTCGGCGACAAATCCGGTCACTGGCGAAGTGCTGGCCGCCAAGAGCTTGTTTTCTGAACAGCTGCTGCGCCAGCTGCTGACCGAGGTTCCCAAGACTTACACCGGTTTCACCCCGCTCGGATTTGCTCTGACAATTATGCTGGGGGCTGGGGTGGCGGAGCATTCGGGCCTGCTTTCCGCGCTGCTCCGCCGGGCCTTGCAGGGCATTCCGAACCGGCTGCTGACCCCCGCGGTAATCCTGATCGGGATGCTATCCACTCATGCCTTCGATGCTGGGTTCTTGGTCTATATTCCGCTGGCCGGGCTGATTTTCGCCGCCGCCGGGCGCAATCCGGTGTTGGGGATTGTCTTGGGCTTTGTGGGATGCTGCACCGGGTTGGCTGGGAACCTTATTCCTGGGCAATACGATGTGTTGATACTGGGCATCACTCAGACTGGAGCGCGGTTGCTGGTGCCGCAGTGGGAGATGAACCCGTTTGGCAACTGGTGGTTCATCCTCGCGATTGCCATCAGCTATATCGCGATCGGCTGGTTCGTGGCCGAACGGATCGTCGCGCCCCGGCTGGGCGATTGGCATGGCCATAGCGACGGCAGCTTTGAACCGCCCCCACCGTTGGGTGAGGCTGAACGGAGCGGGCTGCGCGCGGCTGGTCTGGTTGCGCTGGTTTTTGCAGCTGCGGTGGCGGCGCTGCTGCTGGTGCCCGGATATACTCCGCTGTACGATCACGCCGCCGAACCGTCGCAACGGATCCTGCCGTTTTACCGGTCGACCGTGCCGCTGCTGTTCGTGTTGATGCTGACCACCGGCTGGGCCTATGGCAAGGTTGTGGGCACGATTTCCTCGCACCGCGATGTCGTGGCGATGATGGCCAAGGGACTCGAAGGGATGTTGCCCTATCTGGTGTTGGCCTTTTTCGCCGCACATTTTGTGGCGATGTTTGGTTGGTCAAACCTCGCGCCGATCACCGCGATCCAGGGCGCATCGGCGCTGCGTGCACTTGATGCGCCGCCAGCACTGCTGCTGCCGCTGTTGGCCACCGCTTCGGCCTGGCTCGATTTCCTGATCGCCTCAGGTTCGGCCAAGTGGACCGCGATGGCTCCGGTGGCAGTGCCGATGCTGATGTTGCTCGATGTCTCGCCGGAAATGACTACTGCGGCATACCGGGTCGGCGATGTCGTCACCAACCTGATTTCGCCGCTCAACGCCTATTTCGTGCTGACGTTGATTTATTGCCAGCGCTGGATTCCCAAGTTTCGGCTCGGCTCGCTGCTCTCGGCAACCTTGCCGATCGCGGTGTCGTATTATGTCGCGGGGATATTGCTGACGGTTGGCTGGGTCGCATTGGACATTCCGGTCGGCCCCGGGGCAAGCGTGAGTTATCACCTGCCGGGTAAGTAACGCGCCTGGTCCATTGTCAGCGTGGCCCGCCTGGTTTAACCGTTTGCTTAAATAATGAGAGTGGGTCTGGATGAGCGCATTTCCATCGCATCCTGATGCAGTGCAGCCTGATTGGTTGAGCGACCAGTTGCGCGCTTCGGGCGTGCTTACCGATGGTGCTGTTTCGGCCATTCGGTGGGAAGCGATCGGTACCGGTCAGGTTGGGGATTCGGCGCGGTTTCACTTGAGTTATGACCGGGCCGGGGCGGGTCCAGCAACAGTTGCAGGCAAATTTCCCGCCGCTGATGAAACCAGCCGCGGTACTGCCGGGGCGTTTCGGCTCTATGCCAAGGAAGTCGGGTTTTACCGCGAAATCGCGCCGCACCTGGCTGTTAGAGTGCCGCAGGTGCTGGCGGCGGAGATTGCACCCGACAATGTCGACTTCGTGCTGATTTTTGAAGATCTGGGCCCGGCTCGCGGCGGCAATCAACTGGCCAGTTGCACGCCCGCCGATGCCCGCGCCGCCATCCGCCAAGCCGCTGCGATCCATGCCCCGAGCTGGGACAATCCAGCGTTGACCGAGCTGGACTGGCTCAGGCCTCTGCCCGGGCAAATTGACCAGATCAAAGCGCTCTATGGTCAGGCCCAGCTTACCTTCCGGGATCGCTACAAGGACGTTCTTGAGCCAGAATTCATGGCTGTTTGCGATGTATTGAACGAAGCGCGAAACCAATGGTTCGGTCATGAAGGCGGGCACCGCAGCATCATCCATGGCGATTTCCGGCTCGATAATTTGCTGTTCGACATCAAGGGCGGCGCAGAGGATATCGCGGTGCTCGATTGGCAGACAGTCGCGGCGGGCAACCCGCTGACCGATATCGGCTATTTCATGGGCACCGGAATCGGCGATGCGCTGCGCCGCGATCATGAGGCTGAATTGCTCGATCTATACTGCGCCGAAATGACCGCACGCGGGGTGGCTTTGACCCGCGCTGCGATCTGGGAGGACTATGTGCTGGGCGGATTAAGCGGCATATCGACCGCCGTGTTCAGCGCGGCCTTTGTTGAGCGAACCGAGCGCGGCGATGCGAATTTTCTGTCGATGGCGCGGGGCGGCTGCGCGCTCGCTGTGGCGCATGGCAGCATGGACAAACTGAAAGGCTGAGGCAAAATGGTTCTGACCAGAGGCGATGATTATCCGCTGCACCAAACGCCCGAACCGGTGGCCTATGCTGGCACCGACCGCAATTTCTATGACCGCTATTTCTTTAACGGTTATGCCCCCGATGGCTCAGGATTTTTCGCGGTGGCATTCGGAATTTATCCGCACCTGAACATAGCTGATGCGCATTTTTCGGTCATTCGCGATGGGGTGCAGGTCAACCTCCACGCCAGCCGCGAACTGGGGATGGAGCGGATGGACCTGCAGGTGGGCCCGATTCGGATCGAAATTCTTGAGCCACTGCAAAAGCTGCGGATCACAGTCGATGGTGAGGGACTGAAGGCCGATCTGACGTTCACCGGCCGCGCTTTTCCAATCGAGGAGCCGCGCTTCATCCACCGGATCGGGCCGCGCACGTTCATGGACTATACCCGGATGACTCAGAACGGCCATTACACCGGCTGGATCGAAGTGGACGGAGTTCGCACGGATTGCGCACCCGGAACGTCCGGCACCCGCGACCGCAGTTGGGGGGTTCGCCCGGTTGGCAGCCGCGATGAACAACCGCACGGCACCGGCGTTGTGCCGGGCTTCTTCTGGCAATGGACCCCGATCAATTTTGCTGACCGCAGTGTGTTTTTCCACGTCAACGCCGATGCCAAAGGCAACAAATGGAACACCCGCGCCGTGATTGCGCCCGATGGTGCCGGTGCCGCCGCGCTGATCGATTGCGAGGGCGAAATGGCTTCGCCGTTAGCCACCGGAACCCGCTGGCCGGACATGGGAACCTTGGTGATTGAAGGCGCGGGCGGCCCTGAAACTCTGACCTTCGAACCGCTTGGCCGGTTCCAGATGCGCGGGCTTGGTTATACTTCGCCCAAGTGGGGCCACGGGCTGTGGCACGGCCCGCTGGCGGTGGAGCGCGAGGATTTCGGGCTGTTGCAATGCGATCCAGGCTCAATGGACAACTTCCACGTCCAACTGCCTTGCAAAATCACCAGCGACAAACACGGCGAAGGGATCGGCGTGTTTGAGCAACTGATTATCGGCCCCTATGCGCCGATGGGATTGAAGGAGTTCATGGACCTTGGCTAAGCCTAGCAAAGCATCGCTCTGGGCGATTGCGGCAACGACCGCAGTCGGCCTAATTGTCGGCCTGCTCAGTGGGTGGTGGTCCATCACCGGCGGGATGGGCCGGGAAAACTACTCTGGTTGGCACGGCAGTTCGGTGACAGGCTCGGCTGACGCTGGGCCTTGGCTGCGCGCGCAGGTTGCGATCAGCGGGCTGCTTGCGCTCAACAAGAGCCAGGCGATCTATTTTACCCGCAAGACTGACGATGCCGGTGATCCGCTGCGCGAAGAGTGCCGCTATCAAGTCGCTGGCGGGCCGCTGCCGGGTCAGTGGTGGTCGGTGACGGTCTATGCTGCCGACAATTATCTGCCGCTCAACGATGATGGTGCGCTGTCATTCGATGCCACCGAGGTCAGCAGCGATGCCGCCGGGCAGTGGAGCGCCTTGCTCGCTCCGGTTGCGCCACATGGCACCGCGTGGGCATCAACCCGCAAGGCTGGCACCTTCGACATTACCTTGCGGATTTATCAGCCTACAGCACAGGCGCAGGCCGATTTTGCCACCATCCCGATGCCCAAAGTGACCAAACTTGAGTGCGGAGACAAGCCATGAACCGCCGGGTGAAACTGACGCTATTGTTTCTCGCCGCTGCTGCGCTGGGCCATATCGGCTTGGTGCTGGTGGTGCCGCATTTCCTGATGAATGTAGCGATGGGCCGGATTTCGCAGGACGGAAAGTTGGTCAACCAGTTCTCGTTTGGTGGGCGGACTACCCATAATTCCCGCAATATCGTGCGGCCATCGCCCGATCTGGCTTATGCCAGCTGCGTCTATGATCTGTCGTCGGGGCCGCTGCTGATCGAAGCGGCTCCCAGTCCGGAACAGGGCTATGTCTCTATCTCGGTGTTCACCGCCAATACCGATAATATCGCGGTGTTTGACACCAGCCAGTCACCCGAAGGAATCCGCTTCGTGCTGGCGCGCGCCGGTCAGAAGACGCCGCCGGGCGCAAAAGTCGTGATCGCCCCGTCTGATCGCGGGATTGTGCTGGATCGGCGGCTGGCGCCGAACGCAGAGCTGTTTGCCGCAGCGGATCAGGCCCGCCGCGACAACAAGTGTACCCGGGTTTAGGGTTGAAGCCCTACAGTCGGACCAGCAAAACGGCCGCTCCGGCTGCGATCAGGGCTGCTCCGGCTAATCTGGGCTTACCGACCCGCTCCTTGAGAAAAAGCCACGCGATCAAGACGCCGAACAGGATCGATGTTTCGCGAAGCGCGGCCAGTCGCGGAACATCACCTAGGCGGTAAGCCCATAGCGCCAAGCCGTATGTCACCAGTGAAAACGCACCTGCGATTAAGCCTGGCTTCCATTCACTACGCGCCGCCGCGATGAACCGTGGTCCGCGCCAACTCGCAAAAATCGCGCCGATCCCAAAACCGAGCAGCAAAAACACCCAGACGATATAGCTGATGGCAGACGGCGCTGCGCGGGCCCCTTTGGCATCAATCACCGTATAAGCGGCGATCGTTGCACCGGTAGCCAGCGCCCACAAGAGCGCGCGCTTATCGGGAGAATTCCACCAAACGACCAGCGCAGTTCCGGCGCTGACCAATCCGATGCCCAATGCCACAGCGGGACTGATTGGATCGCCAAGCAGAAGCACCGAGGCAAGCGCAGCAAGAACTGGCGCGGTCCCGCGCATCACGGGATAGACGGCGCTCATGTCTGCCCCTTCAAAGGCTTTGATGACGCATATAAGGTAAACCAGATGGACCGCAAAAGAGGCCAGCAGCCAGCCCCATGCCGCGTGGGGCAGCGGAACGATAAAAGCTAATGGCAGTACCATCACCGCGCTCGATCCATCGATCAAAGCGCGGCTCGACATTTTGTCACCACCCGATTTCAGGATCGCGTTGACGACCGCATGGGCCGCGCCTGATGCCAGCATCAGCAGCGCGGCATATTCGATCACAGCGCCCCGCTGAGCCGTGTAAGTTGTTCTGGGTTAAGATCGAGCGTGACTGCACCGCACAGCTCCCGCACCTGCTCCACCGAAGTCGCGCTGGCAATCGGGGCGCCGATCCCGGGCTGGACCCGCAGCCAGGCGAGTGCGACTTGCGCGTGGGTGGCGTCGGTTTCGCGCGCCACATCGTCCATCGCCGCCAGCATGGGCTTGCCGGTCTCAACCAGCTTGGTCATCCGCTGGCCGCGCACCGATTTACCCAAATCGGCCTCGGTCCGGTATTTGCCAGTAAGGAACCCGGAAGCGAGCCCGAAAAACGGCAACATCGGGATCGCCCGGTCGGTGCAAAGCGCCTGCAAGTCCGGCCCATAGGATTCGCGCGAAACAAGGTTGTATTCGTTCTGCAGGACAGTGAACGGCGTTGCGCCCTGTTCGGCCGCCGCATCGAGTGCGGCGCTCAGCCGTTCGGCAGTGAAATTGGAAGCGCCAAGGCTGCGGACTTTGCCGGTTTTTACCGCACCATCAAAGGCTGCGACAATGTCGGCCATCGGCAATTCGTCATAATCGCGGTGGGCATAATAGAGATCGACATAGTCGGTCTGCAGCCGATCGAGCGAGGCATCAAACGAGGCCAGTACGCGGGCCGGTTCGTACAATTCTTGCCCGCCCAGCATCCCCGTTTTGGTGTGCAGCCGCATTTCGGCGCGTTTGCCGCTGGCAGTGAACCATTTGCCCAGCACGGTTTCACTTTCACCGCCTTTGTGTCCCGGGACCCAGGCTGAATAGACATCGGCGGTGTCAATCATCCGTCCGCCGCATTCGTAGAACGCATCGAGCAACGCAAAGCTGGTGTCCTCGTCAGCAGTAAAACCGAATACGTTGCCGCCGAGCACGAGCGGAATGCCAGCAATGGCGGGATGGCCGCTCATGCGAACTTCTCCTTGAGTGCGAGCAGGGCAAGGGCCGCTTTGGCTGCTTCGCCGCCCTTGTCCTTTTGCGCCGGGTCCGCCCGGACCAACGCTTGCGCTTCGTCTTCTACTGTCAGAATGCCATTGCCGATCGCAAAGCCGTCCATCGTCAGCGCCATGATCCCGCGCGCCGATTCGCCCGCGACAATTTCAAAGTGATAGGTTTCGCCGCGGATCACCACGCCAATCGCCACAAAACCATCGTAAGCGCCCGACTGTTCGGCCAGCGCAATCGCGCCGGGAATTTCCAGCGCGCCGGGAACCGTGATCACCTCAAACTGCTGCCCAGCAGCCTTCAGCGCCGCTTTGGCTCCGGCGATCAGCATATCGTTGAGGTGGTCATAGAAGCGGGCTTCGACGATCAGAAATTTAGCCATGGACTTACTCCGCCGGGATTGCGCGCTCGCCAACGATGTTGAGGCCGTAGCCTTCAATCGCGACGACATTGCGGTGAGAATTGGTAAGCAGGGTTAGCTGGTGCACCCCCATATCGGCAAGGATCTGCGCGCCGATACCATAGGTGCGCAGGTCCATATCGGGAGCCGTCCCGCCGCCGGCTTCGCTGCTGCCTTCCGTCGGGCGGATCAACAGCACGATCAGGCCCGAACCGTTACGGCCAATCTCGGCCATCGCACGCTGCAAGGTGCGCTTTTTGGGGCCGGGCTGGCCAAGCATATCATCGAGAATTGAGATCGTGTGGACCCGTGCCAGCGTCGGTTCGGACGGATTGACCTGGCCCATTTGCAGCACAAAACTGTCGGTCCCATCAACTTTGTTGCGGAACGTGATCAGCTTCCAGGACCCGCCATAATCGGATGTAAACGGCACTTCTGCAATCCGCTCAACCAAGTGGTCATGCTTGCGGCGGTATTCAATCAGATCGCGGATCGTGCCCATTTTGAGGCCGTGGCGGCGGGCGAACGGGACCAGATCGTCCATACGGGCCATAGTCCCATCTTCATTCATGATCTCGCAGATCACGCCCGACGGGTTGAGCCCGGCCAGCCGCGAGATATCAACCGAGGCTTCGGTGTGACCGGCTCGGACCAGCGTGCCGCCATCGCGCGCGATCAACGGGAAAACGTGCCCAGGGGTAACGATATCATCGCGGCCCTTGCCCGCATCAATCGCCACCGCGACAGTCCGGGCGCGGTCTCCGGCGGAAATCCCGGTGGTTACGCCTTCGCGCGCTTCAACCGAGACGGTGAAAGCGGTTTCGTGGCGGGTGCCGTTGTTGCGGCTCATCAATTCGAGGCCCAGCTGATCGGTCCGGGCTTTGGTGAGCGTCAGGCAGATCAAGCCGCGACCGTGAGTGGCCATGAAGTTGACCGCATCAGGGGTCGCCATCTGCGCCGGGATCACCAGATCGCCTTCATTCTCGCGGTCTTCATCATCGACGAGAATGAACATCCGGCCGTTGCGGGCTTCCTCAATGATCTCTTCGATCCCGACCAGCACCGGCTCCTCGTCGCTGTCCCACAAGCAGCGCTCCAGCTTGCGCAGAGTATCGGCGGTGGGGTTCCAAGTTTCCTCGGTACAATCCCGCAGGCTGTTGGCGTGAAGTCCAGCCGCGCGGGCCAGACCAGCTCGTGACATACCGCCGTCAGTGACGAGGCGGCGGACGCGTTCGATGATGGTGTTCGACATCGGCAAAAGATATCACATTAAAATGTGATGTCCAGACTTTGAATCACATTATAGTGGACTAATCGCCTTTGAACGCCGGTTTGCGCTTTTCCAGAAAGGCGTTGACCGCTTCGGCGTTGTCTTTGGTGGCGTGGGCCACGGCTTGCATTGCGGCCGACATTTCGAGGACCTGCCCGATGCTCATGCTCTGCGCGTCCCAGATCAGCCGCTTGGCCATCCGCACCGCAAAACCTGGGTTGCAGGCAATCCGCCGGGCAAAGGCGCGCGCGGCCTCCATTAGGTCGGCGTCGGGCACCACTTGGTTGACCAGACCGATTTTGAGGGCTTCGGCAGCATCGATGGTTTCGCCGGTCAGAGTCAATTCGGCGGCTTTGGAAAAGCCGACGATCCGCTGGATCAACCAGGCCCCGCCATCGCCCGGGATGATCCCCAACTTGACGAAGCTCTCAGCAAATTTCGCGCTTTCACCGGCCACGCGCAGATCGCACATACAAGCCAGATCGAGCCCCGCGCCAATCGCCGGGCCATTGACGGCGGCGATCACTGGGACTTCCAGCGCGGCAAAGGCCAATGGCAGCCGCTGGATCCCGCTTTTGTAATTGCGCCGAGTCCGCGCGGGCAGGCTGGCGTTGAGTCCGCCTGAATCGGGCATCATCGCTTTGAGGTTGCCCCCGGCGGAAAAGGCGGTGCCAGCCCCGGTCAGGATCGCGACGCGGACGCTGGGATCATCTTCCATCTTCGCTAGCGTATCGAGCAGCACTTCAATCAGATCGAGGTCCGAGATCGGGTTGCGCAGTTCGGGCCGGTTGAGCGTGATTGTGGCAATGCCATCAGCGTCGAGCGAATAAAGGACCGGGCTGTCCATGGTCGGTATTTCTCCAGTTCAGATCGTTGCAGGCGCTTTGGCACGGCGCTGGCGGGCCGACAACCACCATGTCAGCGCGGCCCCCAGCAGGATTGCCAGCAGTACCGCAGACCATGGCGTAACCCCGGCAAGCCGGGCGGTGCGCAGAACCGGCACATGGACCGCGTACAGCGGAAACGATAGCATCCCTGACCAAACCGCCCAGCGCGGCGCACCCCTCAGGCGCAGCCCTCCGGCAATCAGCAGCGGGCAGGCGATGGTGATGAAGACCAGGTCAAAACCCCAGCCAAACGCAGTGAACGGCGCCAGCATCAGCAGCGGCAAAACGACAAAGGGCAGGGCCGGCGGAACTTTGACCCCCGGCTCATCGCGCAACCACCGCCACAGCAGGACGCCCACGGTATAGGCCGCCAGACTGCGAACCAGCGCCGGGCCAAAATGCGGGGCAAGTGCGCCGAAATCGACATTGCCCTTGATCCGCGCAAAGGCCACCAGCACCGCCAGCAGGGTGCCCGCAAGGATTGCCAACCAGCGATTTGAGAGCCGCCACAGCAGCGCAGCATGAACTGCATTGGCGATCAGTTCATAAAAGATCGACCAGCCCGGCCCGTTGAGTGGAAATAGCTCGTTACCCAGCGGCGCCGGGATCAGTGCGAGGTTGAGCGCCAGGCTGCCTCCGACCCGCAGTGGATCGCCACCCGAAAGCCACCACAGATAGGGGATGCCGATCAGGCTGCCGATTGCCATGGTCAGCCACAGCCGCTGGTAACGCAGCTTCACGAACCCGCCGGTGCCAAGCCCGCCCGCCATGCGATCTTCATAGGTTCGGGCCATGACATAGCCTGACAGCATCATGAAGAAATCGACTGCCAGATAGCCCTTGGCCCACCAGCCGGGGAAAGCGGCAAAAGTGGCCTGGGCATGGAATCCGACCACGCTGAGCGCCGCAATCCCGCGCAATCCGTCGAGGCCGTAGATCCGGCCCTTGGCGCTCATGGCAGCAACCGTTCAATGAACCAGAAGCTGGCGGTGGTTCCGATCGCATAGGTTGCGGCAATAATTGCCGGGCGCAGCACAGGTTGGCTATAACGCCTCAGCAGAGCGAGGACAGCCAAGACTGCGGCGACGATCACCAGTTGTCCAGCTTCAACCCCCAGGTTGAATGTCAGCAGCGCGGTAGGCACATCGCTCTCAGGCAGGCCGATCTCGCGCAGCGCGCCGGCAAAACCAAAGCCGTGGAGCAGCCCGAACAGGAACGCGACCACCCACGGTATTCGTTCAGTCAGGCTGGGGGCACCGGGTTGTTGCTTGACGATCTCGACCGCCAGAAACACAATTGACAGCGCCACTAACGCCTCAACCGGCGCCTGCGCCAGTCCCACCAGGCCGAGTGTTGAACCGACCAAAGTGATCGAGTGCGCGGCGGTAAACGCGGTAGCAGCTTTGACCACCGGCATCGTTTGGCCCAGCAACAGCACCAGCGCGATCACGAACAGCAGATGGTCATAGCCGGTCAGGATATGCTCTACCCCCAGCGCGAAATAGCTACGCGCCACTTCCCAGCGATCGGGCACAGTGGCGACTGTCACCATCGCAGCCTGCTGGGTTAGCCGGGTGGTCTGGACCGGGCGGCCAAGTGGGGCGACGCGAAGCAGTGCGTCGGTAAAGGCCGCGTCCATCCCGGCGAGGCCAACTTGCGCTCCGGCCAGTTGCTTGCTGCAGGTCAGGCGGCTTTCGGCGACCAGCACCGCGCCTTCGACCCGGGCCTGCGGCGGGCTTTGCCTGCAGAATTTGGGAAAGGCCGGGCGGGTGCGGGTGGCGAGGCCGCCGAGCACTGGGGCCTTCCAGACCAGCTTCCACTGCTGGGCATCCAACTGGGTCAATTCAAGATAGCCGGGGCGCAGCTCATCAGCCTGCACCGGTTGCGCGGCAAAGAGTGCCAGCAGGAACGCCAGCAAAAACCTCACTTTGGCAGCTCGATCACCACATCATAGCCCTTGAGTATCCGGGCATAGGCCTCACCTTGCGCCTTAGTCGTCGCCGCCGCGCGCCAATCGTTCTCGGCCCGCTGGCGGACGGTGTTAAGGCTGGGCGGCTGCGGGGCGCTGCGGGCGCTGATCAACACCAGATGCAGGCCAAGCCCCGATGCAACCGGTCCGGTCCACTGACCCTGCGGCACGCTGCGCAGGCCGAGCGCAAATTCATCGCCAAATTGTCCCGAAATCTCGCTGGCTGACGCATTAGTGAATTGGGCCGGGATCGGGATCGGCACACTGGGCACCGCCTCGCCGCGACGCAGCTTTGTCAAATGGGCGTCGGATGCGGCCCGGGTTTGCGGGGTATCTGCGCCAAGGTAGATCTGGGCAAAGCTGGTGCGCGGATCCTCGGCATAGCGGGCCGGATCCTTGTCAATTACCGCCTGCAATTCGCTGTCAGCGGGCATTTTGGTTTCAGCATCGGCGACCGCCATGCTTTCCATTTTGCGCCGCATCCGCCGCACTACAACTTCGTCACCCTGATCCAGCCCCAGCGCCAGCGCTTCACGGTAATAGACCTGATCCTGGACCCAGTCGCGGATCAGGCCGTCGGTTTCGTCTTTGGTCGGCAGCCGCCGGAAGCTGTCTTGAAACCGGCTGACCAGCGCCCCCACCACCCGTTCGTCCACCACGATCCGGCGCTCGCCCAGATCAGGCGCACGCCCAGAAAGCAGCCCAAAGACCAGTGCCCCGGCAATCAGAAAATGAGCCAGCGGCTCTTTCAGTAGCCGCCGGACAGGTTCAGCTAAGCTCATGCATTCAGCCCGGATTGTACCAAATCGCCGAGGTATAGGCCCGCTCCTGATGCTTCAGCGGAGTTTCCGGTGGCAGCGTCAGCCCATACTTCACTGCGTCATAGGCCAGCCAGGTCGGGGTCGGGATTTGCAGAACGCGGACATAATAGAACGCCCGTTGCCGTTTATTGAATTCGGGATCGGACCAGACGGTGGCGAGTGTCGGCGCACCAATGCTGTTCTGATAAGTCGCCGCCGCCAGATCAATCGTATCGCCGACTGCGGGAACCTTGCCGTTCACCAGCGGGCGCATGGCCATGTCGCTCCAGACAACGTCGAACACCTTTTCGTGCGACTTGCCAGCGGTATCGACCCAGCCTTTGATCACCTGAACCCGGTCAAGATTCGCATCCTGCGGATCTTTCAGCGCGGAAATCACAAAGCTTGGTGCGCCGCTGCCGCCGGGCTTGAGCTGCCCGCCCATCGGCACCCCGCGCGCATACCCCGCTTTGACCCAATCGCCGGTCAGGTCTGCGGTCTTGAAATCCCAGCCGCCAAATACCCGCACGGTCATCCGCGGGCCGGTGGTTGCGTAGACTTCCTTGCGCATCATCGCATCGAAGATCGCTTCACGGCTGTTCGATGTGGCCCAGACTGCGGCATAGCCGCTGGCCAACGATTGCCAGTTCATCCGGCCACTGACGACCCCCGGCACGAACCCTGCAGTCGCGCGCTTGGCGCTGGGTTCCACGCCGGAATGCTTACCGAAGAAGTTGTTTTCCTCAGGCGTTGATAGTGAGGTGTGGCTGTCGGTCGATCCGATCACCCCAAATTGGTATGGGTTCACTCCGGTCCGTGCCTCAATCAGCAGTCCGCGCTTGAGCGCTTCGCGAACATAAGAGCCGGGCAGATCAGCTTGCGTCGTTTTGATATTGCCAAGGAGATTGAACTGATCCCAGCCGGCCGAACCATATCCCGCAAACTCGTCATTGGGTGACAGGAACGGGTGCGCCTCACTGTCGCCTTTGATTTGGGTGATTTCAACAATCGGTTCGCGCGCCGCGCGCCGCCGGGCATAGTCTGCGCTCATCGGTCCGCCGGTCGGATCGGTGAACATGAACATCTGGCCATTGGAGACGTTTGAATTGTGCGGGATCGCCAGAACTTTACCGCCGGTGTTCCGCTCGTAAGCGTCCATGTAATCCCACAACTTGTCGATTCTCAATTCGCCCGATGGATCGAGCGGGATGATTGTCGAGACCCGGTCCTTGCCGTCACGGAATATGACGTTGCGGTGCATATTGTTGCCCCGATCCATCAAGGTGTATTCAAAGCCCATGAAAGCAGTGAATTTGCCCGGCTCGTTATAGCGCTCGACCGTGTTCATGTGATCGTCCCACAGACTCTTGATCCGCGATTCCGCTTTTTTGGGATCATTGAAAGCGGCAGGAATTGAATTGTTCGCCCGGGCCGCGAGCATTTCGCCGGTCGCTTTGAGCGAGCCTTCCGGACCTTCGTGCATCATATCGTACCAGCGCAGCATGGTCGGGTCGGTGATTGCAAACCGCGGCGCATCGAACAGCGCTTTGGTCGCGCCGATCCCTTCGCCGTGGTCTGAAATTACCAGAAAGTCGAGCGGGCGGGCCAACTTGGCCTTGGCCCCGGTGGTCGCGGCTACTTCCTCGCCCCGGGCAAAGCGCAACGCTTCTTCAGGTCCAAGCCGGGTACCGAAGCCGAAGGCATCAACCGAATTACTGGTATGCAGGTGCGTATCACCCCAAAAAACCTGCTGCGGATAAGCGGCCTGCTCTGCTTCTGGCTTTTTGGGCTCAATCACCGTCGGTTCAGACCGATTGCAACCAGCAACCAGTAAGCCCGTTGAAGCCAATAACGCCGCCATTACGATGGTTCTGCGCATTTGTAATACCCTCCCCGCTCTAGGTCCCGTTGCAGCTTGCCACCTTGGCGGCGCAGGTCAAGGCCGTCAAAGCGGCGAGTACCTATACTTCGGCTGCTGAGCGCAAGTCATGAAGGAACAATCGGTCGGCTTACCGGGGGGCGTGCCCAGAAAGTAGTTCGACCGCTGCCAGCGCAATCGGATCGAGGCCGCCGCGATCACCGGTCAGGATCGCCGCTTTCATGCGCGGTTCCCAATAGTCCTTGATGTGCTGACAGGTCAGCGCCGCTGCCACCTCTCCCTGCGAGGCAAGATTGCGGGCGATCTGGTTGGCCATATAGGTCAGGTGGGCATGATCCACTGCCGCTACTCCGCCGGTTCGGCCGCGATCCGGCGGCTTTTGGCGGACCAACTCGCATAGCTTTCCTGCCATTCGGTTGGGCCATTGGAAGCCGTGATCTGAACCGCCGTTACCTTGTACTCGGGGCAATTGGTGGCCCAATCCGAGAACTCAGTTGTGACCACATTGGCCTGCGTCGCGGGGTGGTGAAAGGTGGTATAGACCACGCCCGGCGCGACCCGGTCGGTCACCTTGGCGCGCAACGTCGTTTCGCCAGTGCGGCTGGCGAGGCGGACCCAGTCGCCATCGTTCAACCCGCGATTTTCGGCATCGGTTGGATGCACTTCGAGCAGATCTTCGTCATGCCACACGGCGTTGTCGGTACGCCGGGTTTGCGCGCCGACGTTGTACTGGCTCAACACCCGGCCCGTGGTCAGCAGCAGCGGATAGCGCGGGCCGGTCTTCTCGTCGGTCGGGACATAGTCAGTGACCATGAACTTGCCCCTACCCAGTCCATTCGCGCCGCGCACAAACCCATCGACGTGCATGATCGGGCTGCCGTGCGGTGCCGCCTCGTTGACCGGCCATTGCAGTGAGCCTTCGGCCTCAAGCCGGTCGAACGAGACCCCGGCGAAAGTCGGCGTCAGCCGCGCAATCTCGTCCATGATCTCGCTGGGGTGGGTGTAATTCCAGTCCAGCCCCAGCGCGCGGGCCAGTTCCTGCGTCACTTCCCAATCGGCATAGCCGTTGGCCGGCTCCATCACTTTGCGGACCAACTGGATCCGCCGCTCAGCATTGGTGAAAGTGCCGTCCTTTTCAAGGAAAGTGCTGCCCGGCAGGAACACGTGGGCATAATCGGCGGTCTCATTGAGAAACAGGTCATGGACGATGACGCATTCCATCGCTTTCAAACCCGCCGCGACATGGTGCGTGTTGGGATCGGACTGAAGAATATCCTCACCTTGAATGTAGAGCGCGCGGAAGCTGCCATCGAGCGCCGCGTCGAGCATATTGGGGATCCGCAGGCCCGGTTCGGGATCAAGCGCCACACCCCATTCGCCTTCAAACTGCGCGCGCACGGCTTCGCCAGAGATGTGGCGATAACCCGGCAATTCGTGCGGAAAACTGCCCATGTCGCAGGCACCCTGAACGTTATTCTGCCCGCGTAACGGGTTTACCCCGACACCGCGCCGCCCGATATTGCCGGTCGCCATCGCCAGATTGGCAATCGCCATAACGGTTGAGCTGCCCTGGCTGTGTTCGGTCACGCCCAAACCGTAATAGATCGCAGCGTTACCGGCATTGGCATAGAGCCGCGCCGCCGCCCGCAATTCCGCTGCCAGAACGCGGGTGACCGGCTCCAGTGTTTCAGGGCTGTGGCGCTGGTCCGCGACGAACCGGGACCAATCCTGAAATTCGTCCCAGTCGCAGCGCGCGCGGATGAACGCTTCGTCGGTCAGTCCTTCGGTAACGATCACATGGGCCATCGCGGTCAGCACCGCGACATTGGTGCCGGGCTGCAGCGCCAAATGATGCGCGGCCTGAATATGCGGGCTGCGGACCAGATCAATCCGGCGCGGGTCAATTACGATCAGTTGCGCGCCGCTCCGCAGACGGCGCTTCATCCGGCTGGCAAAGACCGGGTGCGCGTCGGTCGGGTTGGCACCGATCACCAGAATGACATCCGCATCATCAACGCTGTCAAAATCCTGCGTTCCGGCACTGGTCCCGAACGTTTTGGATAGGCCATAACCGGTGGGAGAGTGGCAGACCCGGGCGCAGGTATCGATGTTGTTGCTGCCAAAGCCGGACCGGACCAGTTTCTGGACCAGGAACGTCTCTTCATTGGTGCAACGGCTCGAGGATATTCCGCCCAGCGCGCGCGGACCGTGTTCGGATTTTATCGCGTTCAGCCGGGCAGCGGTAAAGCTCAGTGCCTCGGTCCAGCTCACTTCACGCCAAGGCTGATCGATAGTTTCGCGGATCATCGGCTTGGTGATCCGGTCTTGATGCTGGGCATAACCCCAGGCAAACCGGCCTTTGACGCAGCTGTGCCCGTGGTTGGCTTTGCCATCTTTCCACGGGACCATCCGGACCAGCTGTTCGCCTTTCATTTCAGCGCGGAAAGTGCAGCCAACCCCGCAATAGGCGCAGGTGGTAACGACCGCACGTTCGGGCTTGCCGATCTCCTTGACCGCCTTTTCCTGCAAGGTTGCAGTCGGGCAGGCCTGAACACAGGCCCCGCAGCTGACGCATTCGCTCGACAGGAAATCATCGCCCGCCTGACCGGCGCTGACTTTAGAGGCAAACCCGCGACCGTCGATAGTCAGGGCCAGCGTGCCTTGAACTTCGTCACAGGCCCGCACGCAGCGCGAACAGGCGATGCATTTGCTGGCATCAAAATCGAAATAAGGGTTGGAGCTGTCGACCGCCTCGCCAAGATGATTGGCCCCATCATAGCCGTAACGGACATCGCGCAGGCCCACTTGCGCAGCGGTATCCTGCAGCTCGCAATCGTTGTTGGCGCTGCAGGTCAGGCAATCGAGCGGGTGGTCTGAGATGTAGAGCTCCATCACTCCCTTGCGCAGCCGGGCGAGCCGTTCGGACTGGGTGCGGACCACCATGCCCTCTGCCGCCGGAGTGGTGCAGCTGGCCGGCGTGCCGCGCATTCCGTCCACTTCGATCAGGCACATCCGGCATGATCCGAACGCTTTGATGTTGTCGCTCGCGCACAGGCTGGGGATTGAACCGCCGCTTTGTGCCGCCGCCCGCATCACACTGGTGCCCAACGGAACGGTGACTTTGCGGCCGTCGATGGTCAGGTTGACCGGTGTGTCCGAAAGGACTTCGGGCGTGCCAAAATCGGCTTGGCGTTCATAGCCCATGGCGCTTCTCCGCTGCGGCCAGATCAGCCGGGGTGTTGATATTAGCAGGATTGACAGCGAGCTGCACCGGCCTTGCGGCAATTGCTTCGGCAAAGGCGCGCATGGAATGGCGTCCGTCACCGCGTAAGATTGTTTCGATGGCCTTGATCGCGCTGACCGGCCACAGCCCGATCACCGGTTGGTCAGCCAGATAGGCGGGGGCGGGAGCGAGCAACACGGGCAGATTGTCAGGCAAGCCGATAGAATCGACCCCGCAAGTCAGCACCGCCGCATAACCCTCATCGCGCGCATCGTGGAGCGCCGCTGCAATGCCGGCGAGTGGACCCAAATTCGGGCCGAGCCAATCGGGCAAGGTCGGGGCGGGGGCGTATTCGCGGCCGACCACCACAACTTTCTCACACCAACCCGAAAGCATATCGACCGCGCGGGCCAACAAAGTTTCTCCGGCAAGCTGCGCCAGCGCTTTATCGCTGCCGAACCGGGTGGACTGGCCGCCAGCAAGAACACAGCCAAGGATCATGCCTCAAAGTCCTCTGGCCAATGCTTCAGCGCAGACCGGACCGGAAAGGGCGTAAATCCGCCCAGCGCGCAGAGCGAGCCGAACTGCATCGTCTCGCACAAGTCCTCGAGCAGTTGCAGATCCTCGTCCCGGCTGCGGCCAGATTTGCGGGCGTTGTGCATCTGGGGCAGGGCCTCGACCGCGTCCGCCCCGGCTTTTCCGCCACTGCGGATCCGGTCGATCAGTTCGACGCCGCGGGTCGATCCAATCCGGCACGGGGTGCATTTACCGCAGCTTTCCGCCGCGCAGAACGCCATGGCGAACCGAGCCAATTTGCCCATGTCGGCACTATCATCAAACACCGTAATCCCGCCGTGACCGATCAGCGCATCAGCACCAGCGTAGGCTTCGTAATCGAACGGCAGGTGAAACTGTTCGGGCGGAATATAGGCCCCCAGCGGGCCGCCGACTTGAACCGCCTTGACCGGACGGCCCGAGGCGGTGCCGCCGCCGATGTCATAGATCAGCGCGTGCAGGCTGATCCCGAAGGCGGTTTCATACAGCCCGCCGTGTTTGATATTGCCGGCCAGCTGGATTGGCATCGTGCCTTTTGACCGGGCCACACCGTGGCTGTCGTAATGCGCCGCGCCGCCCTCAATCAGGATGTGCGGAATGGCCGCCAGTGTCAGCACGTTGTTGACCACCGTTGGGCAGCCGAACAAACCCTCCAGCGCCGGCAGTGGCGGTTTGGCCCGCACTTCGCCGCGCTTGCCCTCGATCGAATTGAGCAACGAGGTTTCCTCGCCGCAGACATAGGCCCCGGCGCCAACCCGAACTTCGATTCTGAACGGAGCCAGATGCTCCACCGCCAGTTCAATCGCGGCGTTGAGTTTGGCGATAGCGTGGGGATACTCGCTGCGGACATAGATATAGCCGTGTTGCGCGCCAACCGCATAGGCCGCAATCGCCATGCCTTCGAGCAGCTGAAAAGGGTCTCCTTCCATCAGCATCCGGTCGGCAAAAGTTCCGCTGTCGCCCTCGTCAGCGTTACAGACAATGTACTTGCGCGGACCCGCTGCGCCCAGCACGGTCTGCCATTTGATCCCGGCTGGAAATCCCGCGCCGCCGCGTCCGCGCAAGCCCGATGCGGTGACTTCCGCAATCACAGCAACCGGCTCCAATCTGCGAGCGCGAGCCAGTCCCAACCAGCCGCCGTTGCTGCTGTAGTCTTCAAGGCTGAGCGGGCGGATCCGCCCGGCGCGCGCAAAAGACAGGCGCTGTTGACCCGCAATAAACGGATGCGCTGCGATCGGCCCGATGCACAGGTCGTCAGCCTGACCTTGGGCGATCTCGGCCACGCGGGCGGGGGTCACTGGTCCCCAGCCGATTCCGTTGATCTCAACCAGCGGTTCGAGCCAGTGCATCCCCCAGCTCGAAACGCGCTCGACGCTCCAGCCTTGTGACACGAATGCTTCGGCCACCGCATCCGCCCCGCAGGCCAGCGCCAACGCGTCATCGCTGATCCGCACCACACTCATGCTGATTGCACCAATTGGACCAGCGCAGCACTATCGAGCCGGGCGTGCAGGGCATCGCCCAGCCGTGCTGCCGGACCGGCGCTGCACAAGCCCAAACAATAGACTGTTTTGATCCTGACCCGGCTCCCTGCCGCAGCTTCGGCAGCCGCAACAATGGCTTCCACTCCGCGCGCCTGACAGGCCTCGGCTCGGCACAATTCAAGGCAAGGGCGCGGATCGGGTTCGGTGGTGAAATCGTGATAGAAGCTGACCACCCCGTGGACTTCGGCCCGGCTGAGGTTGAGCGCCTTGGCAAGCGCCGCCACGCTTTCGGCCGAGACGCAGCCAAACGCGGCCTGTACATCGTGCAGGATCGGCAGCAACGGCCCCTCGCGCCCGTCATGGGCGGCGACGATTGCAGCCAGTTGCTCGGCCATATTCACCGCTTCAGCCGTTCGGCGTGCCAAGCGACATGATCGGCCATAAAGCTGGAGATGAAGTAATACGAATGGTCATAGCCCGGCTGCATCCGGATCGTTGCCGGAATGCGGGCCTTGCGCGCGGCCATCACCAGAAGGCCGGTTTTGAGTTGTTCGTGAAGGAAATTGTCGGCCTCGCCCTGATCGATCAGCAGATCAGGCAGCCGCGCGCCATCCTCGATCAGCGCGCAGGCATCGTATTCGCGCCAGGCCGCCTGATCAGGGCCGAGGTAACCGCCCAGCGCCTTTTCACCCCAGGGGCAGTTAAGCGGGCTGACGATTGGCGAAAAGGCGCTGACAGAACGGAAGTGATCCGGATTGCGCAGCGCAATAGTCAGCGCGCCGTGCCCGCCCATCGAATGACCGGTGATCCCTTGCCGGGCCATATCAACCGGAAACTGCGCCGCGACCAGCGCTGGCAGCTCCTGCTCGATATAGCTGCGCATCCTGAAATGTGCCGCCCACGGTGCTTGCGAGGCATCGACGTAAAATCCGGCGCCTTTGCCAAAATCATAGCTATCATCATCCGGAACATCATCGCCGCGCGGGCTGGTGTCAGGCGCGATCAGCACAATCCCATGTTCGGCACAGGCCGCGCGGAACTCGCCCTTTTCGGTGACGTTGGCGTGGGTGCAGGTCAGCCCCGAAAGAAACCACAGCACCGGCAGTTTTGCACCGGGTTCATGATCCGGCACGAACGCCGAGAAAGTCATCGGTGTGCCGGTGACTTCGCTGTTGTGGCTGAAGACGCCTTGGGTTCCGCCGTGGCTGCGGACTGAGCTGATTTGTTCCATCGGCGCATTTGCACGGTTGAGGTGACCGGTGGCAACCGATTTGTTGACCGCATAAACCCGTGTGATGCAGGCTCTAACCGGCGCAGAAGCGCACAGTCCGTCACATACTGGCCAAAACGGGAAGGGGAGTGGTGGACGCACTTGGGCTCGAACCAAGGACCCGCTGATTAAGAGTCAGCTGCTCTGCCAACTGAGCTATGCGTCCACATTCCTGAACCGAAAAAACCGCAGGCCAAAGGCCGCGATTCGTCCGGTAAAGGAGCCTATAGCGGCTGTTTTTATGGATGGAAGGGGTTTCTTCGCGCGGCCTAACCTTGCAACGATCCGCTTCGGCGGCCCCAGCGATCAACTGCCATGATCGTGCCGAGACAGATCATGTTGGTCATCATCGCCGACCCGCCATGGCTGATCCACGGCAAAGGGATGCCGACAACCGGGGCCAAGCCCAGCACCATAAGCATATTTACTGCCATATAGAAGAAGATCGTGAAGGTCATTCCAGACGCCAACAAGCTGGCAAACCGGTCCGGCGCGCGCCGCGCCACTTTCATGCCCCAACGGAAAACCCACAAGAAAACTGCCAGCACGAACAGGCCGCCAGCAATGCCCCATTCCTCGGCCATTGTGGCAAAGGCAAAGTCGGTGTGCGCTTCGGGCAGGTACTCCAGATGGCTTTGGCTGCCATTGCCGAATCCTTTGCCCCAGAACCCGCCCGAGCCGACCGCGATTTTTGATTGGGTGATGTGATAGCCCGACCCGAGCAAGTCTTCCTCTGGGTTCAAAAACACCAATACGCGCTTGCGCTGATAATCGTGAAGCAGGGTGAAGAAGGCCAACGGCGCGATCGCGGCCCCGGCCACTCCCGCCCCGATAAACCAGCGCAGCGGCAGCCCGGCCAGAAAGATCAGAACCGCCGCACCGGCTGCAATCGACAAGCCGGTTCCCAGATCCGGCTGAATAATCACCAGCAACACCGGGACCAGCGCCAGTGCCGCAGCAGGGAGCAGAGCCCGCCAGCTGCGGGTCATGGCCGGAGGCAGGCTATCGAAAAAGCAGGCCAGCGCGAACACGATCCCAGGCTTCATCAGTTCTGATGGCTGGAGCATCATAAAGCCCAGATTGATCCAGCGTTGGCTGCCGCCGCGGACACTACCGAACAAATCAACCGCGACCAGCAGGACGATCAGCACGCCATAGGCAGGATAGGTCACCGCTTTGAAAAACTCCCGAGGGAGCCGTGAAATCACGAAGGCCATCACCAGAAACACGCCGAAGTGGATCATGTGCAACATGGCCCACGGCTCTAGCCGCCCGCCTGCTGCCGAATAGAGCACGACTGAACCGAATGTGTTGAGCGCGAGGAGCGGCAGCAGCACCTCCCATGGCTCGCGCGCAATCGCCTCTGGTACGATGCGGCGGCTCATTGCGGCGGGACCTCACCAGATGAGGAGCGAGCCGGGGGCGCCGTTGCGGCCGCAGTTTGGGCTGGATCGGCATCAGGTTCTGGCGCCGGTGCAGCAGCCTCGGTCACCGGAGTGCGCGGGCCTTCTGTGGCTGCGTCGGTGCTTTGCACCTGGCGCTGGATTTCATCTTCGTCGGCTGGCTTGGGGGCATTGACCCCGAATTGCGTTGCGAACGACCGATAGCGCGATGCCATCCGTTGTTGCGGTGTTCCGCCCCAGTCGCTTTCCATCCCATTCAGTACTTCCATCGCTTTGCCCGGGTCGAACAGGAAGGTCATCACATCGCGCGCAATGGGGTAGGCCGCGCCCGATCCGCCGCCGTGCTGGACCACCACGGCGCAGGCATATTTCGGCTTGTCGAATGGGGCAAAGGCTACAAAATGGCCATGATCGCGGTGCTTCCACAGTCCGCCTTTGCCTTTGGAAATGTTGAGCCCGACAACCTGCGCGGTCCCGGTTTTGCCAGCCATCAGCACGTCCGGGATCGGCAACCGGGCCCGCCCGGCCGTGCCGCGGCCGTTGACCACTTCGCTCATCGCGGCATGGACGAAATCGAGATGTTCCTGTGATATGCCCAGCGACGGGGCGACTTGCGGTTTCCCGTCGAACAGCAGCCGCGGTTGCAGGACTTTGCCCGATGCAATCCGCGCCGCCATCACCGCCTGTTGCAGCGGATTGACCTGAAAATAGCCCTGGCCGATCGTGGCGTTGACGGTATCGAACACCGCCCACGGTTTGCCATATTTCTTCTGCTTCCACGCCGGATCAGGGACTGTGCCATAGCTTTGACCAATCACTGGCAAGTCAAAGCTTTCGCCGAGGCCGAGCCGTTTGCACATCGCCGCGATCTTCTCCATCCCGATCTTCTGGGCGAAGTGGTAGAAATAGACATCGCAGCTTTGGTAGATCGCTTTGGCCATATCGACCGTCCCGTGCCCGCGCCGGTTCCAGCAGTGAAACACCCGGTTGCCCACCCGCAATCCGCCGCCGCAGCTAACGCTGGCGCTTGGATCAAGCCCTGCTTCAAGAAACGCCAATGCCACCGCTGGCTTGACCGTCGATCCCGGCGGGAACAGCCCGCGCAGCACCTTGTTGCGCAGCGGCACATGATCGTCGTCAGACAGCATTTTCCACTCGATCCGGCCAATCCCATCGGAAAAACTGTTGGGATCGTAGCTGGGCATCGAGGCCATCGCGAGCAGATCACCGCTTTCGCAGTCCATCACCACCACCGCACCGCTTTCCAGCCCGATCCGACGCGCGGCATAGTCTTGCAGCGGGCCATTGATCGCCAGTTTCATCGGCTGGCCCGGTACGTCGTCGCGCATTTCGAGATCACGGACGATTTTGCCGGTCGCTGTCACTTCTACCCGCTTTGCGCCGGGCTGGCCGCGCAGGTGCGCCTCAAACTGCTTTTCGAACCCGTCCTTGCCGATCTTGAACCCCGGCGTGACCAACAGCGGGTTGCGTTCTTTCTTGTAATCCTCGGCCGAAGCCGGGCCGACATAACCGAGCAAGTGACCCACCGACGGCCCCGTGGGGTACCACCGCGTAAAACCTTGGGCCGCGACCACGCCGGGCATTTCGGGCAACCGGACCAGCACCTTGTCATAGATTGCGGGCGGTATCCCCGATGCCACCCCCAGCGGCTGAAATCCGTGAGCTTTTTCCAGCTTGTCCGACAGATCGCGCAGTGCGATCGCGTCCATCCCCAGCAGGGTTCCCAAACGCGCTACCGTGCCCTTGGGGTCGATCAGCCGTTCGGGAATAATGTCGATCCGGTATTCCATCCGGTTTGACGCCAGCGGCGCGTTGTTGCGATCAAGGATTGCCCCGCGCCGGGGCGGGATCAACGTCAGGTTGACCCGATTGCTTTCGGCAGCTGTCTGGTACTTGTCGCGCTGGACCAGCGCAATCCAGCCCATCCGGGCGGCCAACAACACGCCAATGCCAACCTGCAAGCCGCCAACCAGCACCGAACGCCGGCCAAAGCTGTTCTTGAGCGTAGCCGAACTGACGTGGTTTTGTTCTCCCAGCATTGGCTCAGACCGTCATGATCGGGATCAGGCGGAACCGGTCAACCGCGCCAACGAGCCGCGCCACCAGCGGATAGGCTAGGATCGAAAACAGGATTTGCGGGATCAGGATCATTGGCGAGGCCGATCCGCCGCCGGCATTGGCGATCATCAAAGCCAGCACCAGATAGGCGCTGATGATCCCGCTGGCGCTGAGCCAGTTCAGGACCACCCCGCGCCATGGGAACCGCACTTCGAGAAAATCGAGCGCCAACATTGCCAGCGACCACAGCAGCACCGCCGATCCAAACGGCTGGCCGGAATAGAGATCGTCGAACAGGCCCAGCGGCAAACCGGCCCAGACTGGGAACAGGCCGGGGCGCAGTTGCTGCCAAGCGATCAACATCAAGAAACCAAACGGCGGTACCAGCGGCGCCGAGGCAATGATCGGCCAGCTTGGGCTGAGCGAGCCAAGCATGACCAGCACCCATGGCAAACAGACCGCCAGAACCGGGGAGGGTGCACGATTGAGTCGCGGCTTGCCGAAATCGCGCAACACATCGGTGATCGGCGCGATCAGCGGGCTGGGCATCAGTTGCCGGCCTGCTGACTGGCAGCCGCGCTGAGCAGCGCCTCGTCAAAAATCGGTTCGACCACCACAAATTCGGTCATGCCAGGATCGCTGAGCGGGCGAGCGATTGCGCCATCGGCGGTCAACGAAACCACCACCGCCACCGCTTCGCCGGGGCGGAACAGGCCGCCCGACCCGGAGGTGACAATCGCATCGCCCTTTTTGAACGGATTGAGCCCGCTGACCGACAGCTTGATCTGCAAGGTGCCATCGCCGCGCCCGGTGGCATAGGCCTGCACGCCATCACTGGCGCGGCGCACCGGGATCGTGCTTTCGTTATCGGTTATCAGCAGCACCCGTGATGTCGATCCGCCGACTTCGAGCACCCGCCCGACTACGCCAAGCGGTGATCGCACAACCATGCCGGGCAACACCCCTTGACGGGCGCCCGCACCAAGCGTGGCAAAGCGACGGGTGGAGGACGAGGTTGAACCGAGCAACCGTGCAACAACAACCGGCTTGGGATCGGCCTGGGTCAAGCCTAGAGTCGCCCGGAGCCGCCCGTTTTCCTCTTTCAAAGCGGCTTGCTCAGCCAGTTGCACGCGGCTTTCAGCGACTTCGCGCTCTAACCGGGCAACGCGGCTGCCGCGGGTGAAGTAGCCACCGATGGTGGCGAGCAAGCTCTGGCTTTCGGTTCGGCCCTTAGCGGCAACGTGGGATGCCGGAGCAGCGCCATCGGACGCAGCTTTTCGCGCGCCGGCAAAGGCCGCGCTGTCATTGGTCGATACGAACAGCAATACCGCACCGATCCCGGCGCCACCGAGCGCGATCAAATAGCCGAAAAAAGTGCCGTACTGCGCCCGCCGAGAATGGCCCGGGCGCCGGTTACCGGGCGCCGAAACCACCGGATTAATTCCTGCCTGTGGCTGCGCGGATCATCACTCCGGATCCACTCAAGCCGTCATCAACACGCCGCGGAAGATCGGGTCTTCCATCGCCCGGCCAGTGCCCAGTGCAACGCAAGAAAGCGGATCTTCGGCAACAGTCACCGGCAAGCCGGTTTCTTCGCGCAGGAATTCGTCCAGACCATGGATCAGCGCACCGCCCCCCGTCAGAACAATGCCCTGATCGACGATATCGGCGGCCAGTTCAGGTGCGGTGTTTTCCAGTGCGATCCGCACGCCCTCGACAATCTGGCCAATGGGTTCGGACAATGCCTCGGCAATGTTGGCCTGGGTAATGGTGATTTCCTTGGGCACCCCGTTGACCAGATCGCGGCCCTTGATGTGGATTGTTTCGCCAATTCCATCGGCCGGCATCATCGCGCAGCCGTAGTCCTTCTTGATCCGTTCAGCCGTGGATTCGCCGATCAGCAGGTTGTGGTGGCGGCGAACATACGAGACGATGGCTTCGTCCATCTTGTCCCCGCCAACCCGGACCGAGGTGGTATAAGCAAGGCCGCGCAGCGACAGCACCGCGACTTCGGTTGTTCCACCGCCGATATCGACGACCATCGAACCGACCGGCTCAGTTACCGGCATATTGGCCCCAATCGCGGCGGCCATCGGTTCCAGGATCAGGTAAACCTGGCTGGCGCCGGCATTGCTGGCCGCATCGCGGATCGCGCGGCGTTCCACCGAGGTCGAGCCCGAAGGCACGCAGATCACGATCTCGGGATAGCGCAGCATGGTGTTCTTGCCGTGCACTTTCTTGATGAAGTACTCGATCATCTTTTCAGCGATGTCGATATCGGCGATCACACCATCGCGCAGCGGACGAATCGCTTCGATCGAAGCCGGGGTCTTGCCCATCATCATTTTGGCGTCGTCGCCAACGGCCTTGACCCGCTTGACCCCGTTGATCGTTTCGATGGCCACTACCGATGGTTCGTTGAGCACGATTCCGCGGTCCTGAACATAGACCAGCGTGTTGGCTGTACCGAGATCGATTGCCATGTTCTGAGCGCGGAATTTAAAGAATCGCGAGAGGAACGAAGCCATTGAAAAATCCGTATGTTTACTGCCGCTTGCCGCGATTTTCGCAGCTGCGACAGACCGTTGCGATGGCGTGGAAGCGCATCCCCTAGCAGGGGGCTTGGCTAAACGCCAAAAAATTGTGTCAATTGGTCTGATAAGCGGCTCACCCCGTCTCGAATTTGCGCAGGATTGGGGATAGGCACGTCGCCATGCCGATTATTCGCCGTCTGCCCGAAACGCTTGTCAACCGCATCGCTGCCGGTGAAGTGGTCGAGCGCCCCGCGTCGGCGCTGAAAGAACTGGTCGAAAACGCCATTGACGCAGGCGCGCAAAACATTGCGGTGAAGCTGACAGAAGGCGGCCTCGCCGGGATCGAAGTGACCGACGACGGTTGCGGAATGGACGCGGCGGAAATGGCCCTGGCGCTTGAACGTCACGCCACTTCCAAATTGCCCGATGAGCATATCGAACGGGTCGCGACACTCGGCTTTCGCGGCGAGGCTTTGCCCTCCATCGCCAGCGTCGCCCGGTTGACGCTGGAAAGCCGCCCGCGTGTCGCCAACGAAGGCTGGCGCCGGGTGGTTGATCACGGCGCGCTGGTTGATGAAGGCCCCGCAGCATTGCCGCCCGGAACGCGGGTCCGGGTTGAAGACCTGTTCGGCAAAATCCCTGTTCGGCGCAAATTCCTCCGCAGTGCCCGCAGCGAATATGCCGCCTGCCTCGATGTGGTTCGCCGCCTCGCCATGGCCCGGCCGGATGTCGGCTTTGTGCTCGAACACGATGGGCGGCGCATTCTGGCAGTACAGCCGGGTGAGGAGCTATCCGTGCGGGTCGCACGGATCGTGGCGCGCGAACTGGCCGAAGATGGCGTGGCGATTGCGCTGGAACGCTCCGGAGCCCGGCTGACCGGCGTCGCAGGCCTGCCAACTTTCAATCGCGGCGTGGCCGATCATCAGTATCTGTTTGTCAACGGCCGCCCGGTCAAAGACCGGCTGCTGATTGGCGCGGTGCGCGGGGCCTATGCCGATATGCTGGCGCGCGATCGCCATGCGGTGCTGGCGCTGTTTCTCGAAATTCCGCCCGAAGAAGTCGACGTCAACGTCCACCCGGCCAAAACCGAAGTGCGGTTCCGCGATCCGGCCTTTGTCCGCGGCTTCATCGTCTCGGGTTTGCGGCAGGCGCTCGAAGGAGCAGGTCAGCGCAGCGCGCAGGCTCCAGCGGCCCCGGCGATGGGCAATTGGCAAGCCGAACCGATGGCGCCCGCGCTCGGGTCGTTGTTTGCAGGCGGTACTGTGCGCGAGGCGTTACCGGCTTGGCGAGGTTACGAAGCGGCCGCTGCGGCACTCCCTGCGGCGCGGGCTGAAGAAGCCAGTCAGGCGCCGTCCGTCGCCTATCCGCTGGGCGTTGCACGCGGTCAGGTCGCGCAAACCTATATCGTGGCCGAAGCCGAAGACGGCTTGGTGATCGTCGATCAGCACGCCGCGCACGAGCGACTGGTGCTCGAACGGCTGAAGGCGGCGGGCGCGCAGGATGCGATGGCGCGTAGCCAAGCGCTGCTGATCCCCGAAGTGGTTGAGCTGGACGAACCCGATTGCGACCGGGTTGAAAGTGCCGCTGCGACGCTGGCCCAGTTTGGGCTGGTGATCGAACGGTTCGGCCCGGCCGCCCTGCTGGTCCGGGCAGTTCCGGCGGTGCTGGGGCAGGGCAACGTACCGGCGCTGGTCCGCGATATTGCCGACGATCTGGCGCAAAACGGGGCCGCCTTGCTGCTGGAGGAACGGCTCGATCTGGTGCTGGCAACCATGGCCTGCCACGGCAGCGTCAGGGCTGGCCGGGTGCTGTCCGTCGCGGAAATGAATGCGCTGCTACGTGAGATGGAAGTCACGCCGCGATCAGGGCAATGCAATCATGGCCGGCCGACCTGGGTGAAGCTCGCGCTGGGCGATGTCGAGAAGCTGTTCGGGCGGCGGTGATGGCCCCGTTCAGATGGCAGAGTTGCCTAAGAGCCCCGCACCCGGATCAAGCCAATCGACTTCATGCTCATCACCAGTTCGTCGTTCTGATTGAAAATTCGCACGTCCGATTTGAAGCTGCCCATTTCTGGGCGTGAGCGGCTGGGGGTTTTTTCCAGCACTTCGCTCTCCACTCGCAGCACGTCGCCGGGATAAACCGGCTTGTGCCAGCGCAATTCATCCTGGCCGGGCGAACCCAGCCCAGCCTGCTTGCGCTCTGTAATATTGTCGACCAGCATTCGCATCACCATCGCGCAGGTGTGCCAGCCGCTGGCCGATATCCGCCCGAAATGGGTTTGCGCGGCGGCTTCGTCGGAAAGGTGAAAGGGCTGGGGATCGTACTTGGCTGCAAATTCGATCACTTCCTCGCGGGTGACTTCATAGCGCCCGAAGGCCGCTTTGACGCCAACTGTAAGGTCCTCAAAATAGACCAGCCCATCACTCATCGTTTAATCCCCCAAGCTGATTTTGGCGAACACGGTATAGCCCCACGGGCTGTTGCCATAGGCCGCATCAAGCGCGGCGGGTTTGGCATAGGCCGAGAGCGAACCGCCCAGCACCAGTTCAAACGGCCCCACCGGAATACGCCGGGCATAACCGGCTTGCAGTTTGGTCACCCGAAACGGCTGCTCGTGCAGCGGATCGAGATCGTCGGGGAACAGTTCATCGTTGCTGACATTCTCAGCCCGGCCAAACAGGCTGTTGTGTTGGTCGATGTCCCAGTTGACTTCGCCCAGCCAAGCGGTCGAGGTATCGCCGTGGTGGCGTTTTTTCGCCGAAAATGCGCCCATCGCCGAGACGCGCCCATCGCCATAGTGGGCCGAGGCGGTGAACCGCTGTTCGTCTTCACCGGGGTGGATTGGTTCGGGTTCCTTGATCTGACCATAGCTGGCCTGCACCGACCAGCGCGGTGTCGGGTTGAAAGTCGCCCGAACGGACCAGCTGTCAAGCTTGGGCGTTTCAATATTCCAGCGCGCTTCGTCCGGCTCACGCCCGCGGAAGGCGCTGGCCTCAAGCTGCCACTTCGGCGCGGCATAGCCGAGCGTCACCACCCCATAGGTGATGTGGGTGGAATCAAACCAATGGTGGGTGATCGGTGGTTCCGGGTTCAACTTGGCCGAGCCGCGATGCATGAATGCACTGGGGCCAATCGCCGGTTCACCGACCGGACCGCCATAGAGGAACAGGCTGCCTGATCCGGCGTTGATATCAACCCGCGCAGCCAGTTCCATAAACAGGTCATGCGGATGCTGGCGATCAACGATTGGCTGGCCATAGGCCGTCTCGCCCGTCGCAAACAGATTGGGATATCCCGGCGGCGCCATCAACGGCTCAAGACTGAACATCGACTTGAACTGGATCCGGCCCCAGTCAGTCTTCCGCTCGGCGGTGACCATTCCCATTGAAGTGACATAGACCGCATCGTCCCCGCGCGGACCGGAATGGTCGGTGTACTGCAGCGAAGCGGTGCCATGGGCCATCAGCATCCAGTCGCCAGACATCAGGTGCAGCCCGCGCATCTCACCTTCGCTGCCTGGTAGGCGTGAAGTGCCGGAGCCTTCGGTGGAATTGGCAACCACCGCAGTCGATGCCATGTCATGCCCGGCGTGAGGGTCAATCTGCTCCGGCACCGCTTCGGGTTGTTCGCCGGTTGGATGGCCTTGATGTCCAGAATGGTCCTGCGCGTAAGCCGGGGCGGCCAATGCAGTTGCGCCCAGCAAGGCCGGGAAGAGGTAATGCTTCATAGCTAAAATCCGATTGTAGAGGAGGGCATGATGACAGAATTCTCCTGCCAACGGCTATGCTCAGGATCGGGGAGGGGGGGTGTCTGGTCCGGCGCGTAATTGGGCGAATTGCACAGCAAACTGACCCTCCGGCAAGGGCTCTGCCGGAAGCGATGCAAACACAAAAGCGCCAAGCCCGTCGTAACGGGCGATGCAACCGATGCATTCGTGCTTCTGCACCTGCGTGCCGCCAGCCGGGTCCGGTTTGGCCGAATTGTGGCAATCATCGCTTTTTTGCGCAGTTTGCTCCGCCACAGTCGCAGTATGCCCGGAAGGCATCGCCAGCGCCGGAAACGCGAGGCAAACGGCTAGCAGAGCAAGGATCAGTCGGTGCAGCATCAAAAGGCTATCTAGGTCTGAGTTTGTCTCAGTTCAATCAAACGTTGAACTTGAAGTGCAGAACATCGCCATCGGCAATGACATATTCCTTGCCTTCCTGCCGCAGCTTGCCCGCTTCCTTGGCGGCATTTTCTCCGCCCAAACCAACAAAATCATCATAGGCAATCGTCTCGGCCCGGATAAAACCGCGCTGCATATCGGAGTGGATTTCACCCGCCGCATCGGGAGCCTTGGCGCCGCGATGGACGGTCCAGGCCCGCGCTTCCTTGGGGCCGACTGTGAAGAAGGTGATCAGGTGGAGCAGATCATAACCTGAGCGGATCACGCGGGCGAGGCCAGTTTCGTGCAGGCCCATTTCCTCAAGGAACACCATTCGCTCGTCATCATCCATGCCGGTCAATTCGCTTTCGATCGCGGCGGAAACGATGACGGCATTGGCGCCCTCGGCCTTGGCCTTGGCGAACACTGCCTCGGAAAAGGCGTTGCCATTAGCGGCGCATTCTTCCTCGACGTTGCAAACGTACAGCACCGGCTTGGCAGTCAGCAATTGCGCCGAGGCAAACACCTTGCGTTCTTCCTCGTCGGCTGGCCAAGCGAGACGGGCAGGCTTGCCTTCGCGCAAAAGCTCGAGCGCCGGAGCCAGAACCGAGGCGAGCAGCTTGGCCTCCTTATCACCCTGAGCGGCCTTTTTCTGCGCGGCGGGAACCCGCTTTTCCAGGCTCTCCAGATCGGACAGCATCAGTTCGGTTTCAACCGTATCGGCGTCTGACACCGGATCAATCTTGTTATCGACGTGCTGGATATCGTCGTTCACAAAGCAGCGCAGCACATGGACGATCGCGTCCACTTCGCGGATGTTGCCGAGGAACTGGTTGCCCAGACCTTCGCCTTTGGACGCTCCGCGCACCAAGCCCGCGATATCGACGAAGCCCAATTGGGTCGGGATGATCTTTTGGCTGCCGGCAATCGCTGCCAGTTTATCGAGCCGCGGATCGGGCACGCCGACATTGCCGACGTTCGGCTCAATCGTGCAGAATGGATAATTCGCCGCCTGCGCCGCCTGCGTTTCGGTCAGCGCATTGAACAAGGTGGATTTGCCGACATTCGGCAGTCCGACGATACCGCATTTGAAACCCATGATGGTCCTCTAGATCTTGAGCAGCGCGCCCTAGCCGGGTGACGGCGACTTGGCCAGAGCTAGTGTCGCGACAGCCCGTGCAGCCATGCCGCCAGAGCTGCCGGGCTCTTTAACCGCGTAACCTTTGCCTCGTGGCCCTTGATCCGTTGCTCCATCCTGATCCGCGGGCCGCTGTTCCACTGCAGCAGATAGAGCAGGAAGCCCAGATCGAACCGTTCGGGACATCCTTCGGGCATATCCGGCCGGGTCCGGCCGCGCCAGGTCCAAATCCGCCGCAGCAGTCGCGCGGCGCAGAGCCGGATCGGGAAATCGAGGTAGATGACCGTATCAGCCCGCTCCAGCCGCGGGGCGAGCGTGCCGCCATAGGTGCCGTCGATAAGCCACGCGTCGCCCGCAACCACCGCGTCGAGCTTCGCCCGAAGTTCTTCGGGAGCACTCTCCTGCCAGCCGCTTTTCCAATTGAGCTGGTCCATGTGAAAAACCGGCAAGCCAAGCCGCTGGCCCAGTTCGCGCGCAAGCGTTGACTTACCTGCGCCGCAGGGGCCGATGACCAACACCCGGCGCATGGCACTCAGTCCTCGGCCTGCCGCAGCGCCAGCTCGCTCATAAACCGGGCGTCGTCGCGTTTGGTCAGCCAGTCCGCTTCGGCGCAGATCCCGCCCAGCATATCGGCCAACGGGTCCATTTCGGCCTTGGCATAGTTGCCCAGCACATAGCCGGTGACCCGGTCCTTGTGCCCTGGATGGCCGATCCCGATCCGGACCCGGCGGAATTCCGCTCCGAGGTGCTGGTCGATTGAGCGCAGACCGTTGTGGCCAGCGGTGCCGCCGCCCTGTTTCACCTTGACCTTGAACGGGGCCAGATCCAACTCGTCATGGAAAACGGTCAGCGCCTCGGTGCCGAGCTTGTAAAACCGCAGCGCTTCGCCAACCGAACGGCCGCTCTCGTTCATGAATGTCGCGGGCTTGAGCAGCAGGACTTTCTGCTCGCCGATCCGGCCTTCCTGAGTCCACCCCAGAAACTTCTTCTGGACCGGACCAAAGCCGTGAATTTCGGCCATGGCATCGGCCACCATGAAGCCGACATTGTGCCGGTGAAAGGTGTATTGCGGCCCCGGATTGCCCAGACCTACCCAAACCTGCACGCCAATTGCTCCTCGATGACAAACACCGCGCGCAGCGGTTAACTGGCTTTGGGCGACTTCATCGCAGTCAGCAAGGCTTTCTCAGCCGTCTTGGCCTTGGTCAGACAAGCGGCTATTTCCGCAGTCAATTGTTCCTTGGGTGTCGATTTCATCGCGTTGAATTGTACAAGCCCTTCGGCGGAGCGATTGGTGGCCGCAAATTCAGGCCCGAGGCGGCCGATATAATAGTAAAACGCCTCGCGCGTATCCGTTTGCAACGCTTCGACTTTTGCGCGGGTTTCTGGAGGCTTGGTTTGATCCTTGGCGGCGTTGCGGGCCATGGTTCCTATAAACATCATCCGAACCGCACAGCCATAATCGCTGGGCGTGGCGACGACCGGGATTTTATCAGCGGCATTAGCGCTTGGAGCGGCAATGCTGGCCGACAAGGCAAGCGCGATAGTGGCAATTCGAAGCATAATCGGACCCTCAAAAGTAAAGCCGGGCCGCGTTGCCACGGCCCGGCTGAACATTGGCTTACAAGGCCTTGCGGGGTCAACCGTTTCGCGCGGCGCGCAAAACAGTTGCGGCCGATCAGGCCTCCGCTTCGCCCTTGGCGTTATCGCCTTCTTCGCTGCGCAGTCCCGAAGGGGCAACGATGGTGGCAATGGTGAAGTCACGATCGGTGATCGCGCTCTTCGAGCCGGCTGGAAGGTTGACGTGGCTGATGTGGATCGAAGCGCCAACATCAAGCCCGGTGACATCGATCTGGATGTCTTCGGGGATCTTGTCAGCTTCGCAGATCAGTTCGAGCTGGTGGCGGACGATGTTGAGCACCGCGCCGCGCTTGAGTCCGGGCGAATCCGCTTCGTTGATGAACATCACCGGCACTTCGACGTGAACGGTCGAATCAGCCGACAGTCGCAGAAAATCAACGTGCAGCGGGCGGTCAGTGACGGGATGGAACGCAACGTCCTTGGGCAGGGTGCGGAACTTTTTGCCGCCAACTTCCACATCGACGATCGAGTTGAAAAAGTGGCCAGTGCCCAGCTGCTTAACCAGCAGCTTTTCTTCAACATGGATCGAGAGGGGTTCTTCCTTGCCACCATAAACAACGGCGGGGACGCGGCCTTCACGACGCAGTGCACGGGAGGCTCCCTTGCCTGCCCGTTCGCGCGTCTCGGCCGGCAGGGTCAGCGTATCGCTCATAACTCTAGCCTTTCAAAACTCTGGATTTCAGATCTTCTCCGTCACGCCTCCAGGGATGACCATGACGGGAAGCGCGGGCCGTTAGCGGCAAAGCGGGAGAAATGCAAGGCTACTGAAGCCGCGTAACCTTCCAGCCGCGCGCGCTGAGCATCGCCGGGAGCCCGCCTTCACCAGCCAGATGAGCCGCACCCACTGCGACAAACGGCCGAGCGCCCTTAGCCCACATCGCATCCAGTTGAACCAGCCAGGCCAGGTTGCGTCCCGTCAGCAGCGCTTCACGCAGTTGCGGATGCTTCAAGAAGTCTTCGGCCGTGGTCCGCACGATGGAATCCATATCGCCGCGCATCCAGGCGGTTTGCAGCGCCAGCGTTTGGGCATCTCGCCCCGGCGCATCGCGCACCACGGCAGAAAGCAAGGCACGCTGCTGCGGCTCGGCCAAGCGGTCAAAGATCGACAGTTGCGCGGCGGCGCCTTCGAACTCGGCGATTGGCCCGCTCCACCCTTTGGCTATGGCGCGGTCGATCCCGTTGGCGCTTTCGCTGGACCCGCGCTGTTGCAACATCAGTGCCGCCGCCCAGGTTTCAAAAGGGTCAAGCTCGCCGGATGAAATCCCGCCGTCTTTCAATTCGCCGGCCAGTTCATCGCGCAGCTCAGGCTCAATCCGCTGTTCCAACGGCGGCAAGCCGGGCGATTGAGCCAGATCGGCAAAGGCCTTGGCTGTGGCCGCTTCATTTGCGATATCGGCCACTTCCAGCACCAACAGATTGGCCTGCTTCAGCGCGGCATCAACCTTGGTCGAGCGCCACTGAACCGGCGCGGGCAGGGCGTGGATCGTACCGAACAGCCAGGCCTTTTGGCCCTGCGGCCCTTCGGCCAGCCACAGCGCCGGATGCACTTCCGCCGCCCGGCCGCACGATCCCAGCAGCAGCGCCGCGAGAGCAGCAAAAATCAACCTATTGAACACGGACCGTCTTGATCCCCCGATTATCAAGGAAATCCTGAACCGAACCCTTGCCGCCCAGATGCCCCGCGCCGACCGCGATAAAGATCGTGCCGGGCTGATCGAGCCGCTGGTCGATCCACGCCGCCCAGTTGCGGTTGCGGGCGGTCAGCAGCGCATCATACAGCGCCGGATCATCGGTTTCGGTATTCAGCGTCAGCGCCAAGGCTTCGGCATCGCCTTTGGTCCAGGAACTGACCATTTTGTCAATTTCCTGCGTCAGATTGGGCAGGGCATCGATCACGCCAAACAAATAGGCTTTCTGCACATCGGGCGCGAAGCCGTTGAATATGCCCAGCTGAAAATCGAGCGTTTCGAGCCCGATCCGCAAACGGCCCAGCGCTTTGTTGCGTTTATCGAGCTGCGCCTCGATCCCGTTTTCCAGCGCATAGCCTTTGCGCTGCAACGGGATGATCGCCAGCGCCATTGCCGCAAACCACGGCTTGTACCGGTCAAACGCGGCCGGCGGCAGGCTCAGGCCAGTCATCGCGCTTTCAAACTTGGTCCGCTCCTCAGCCGACATCAGCCCGCGCAAGGTTTGCCCCGGCGGCAGAGTGCCGTGCTTGAGCATCAGCGAAACGGTTTCTCCCTCATTGACCTCGGGGATTTCGGTGACCAGCTGCTGCGATTGTTCAAACGCGGCGGCGACCGGGCCGTGATACCAATCGATCCCTTCGGGCAGCAGATGGATCGTCCCGAACACGTAGATCGTGGTGTCCGCATCCGAAACCATCCACAGCGCCGGTTTGGCCAAAGCGGCAACCGGAACAGCTTCAACTTTTTGCGGAGTAGGGTGACTTTGTTGGGCCAGCGTCGCGGGGCCGAGCAGCGCGATGGCGACAAGCGGAGTGACATAGCGGGCGAACAGGAGCTTGGTGATACGCATTCCATCGTCCTAACCGGCTAAATCCTGCCAGTCGATGAACATTGTCGGATATTGACCGGGCAGGGCCAAAGCGCCAAAGGCTCAGGCCATGAGCGAAAGCACCGGCCCCCTCAGTTTTCAGGATATGATCCTGCGGCTTCACGCCTTCTGGAGCGCGCAGGGCTGCCTGATCCTGCAGCCTTACGATATGCGGGTTGGGGCGGGGACGTTTCACCCAGCGACTACGCTACGGAGCCTTGGGCCAGAGCCGTGGAGCGCGGCCTATGTTCAGCCAAGCCGCCGCCCGACCGATGGGCGTTATGGCGAAAACCCCAACCGGCTGCAGCACTATTACCAGTATCAAGTGATCCTCAAGCCCAACCCAGCCAACCTGCAGGAGTTGTACCTGCAGAGCCTCGCCGAAATCGGGGTTGATCCGCTGGCGCACGACATCCGGTTTGTCGAGGATGACTGGGAAAGTCCGACGCTGGGCGCTTGGGGCTTGGGCTGGGAAGTGTGGTGCGACGGGATGGAAGTGACCCAGTTCACCTACTTCCAGCAAATGGGCGGGTTCGATTGCAAGCCGGTGGCGGGCGAGCTGACCTACGGCCTGGAACGCCTCGCAATGTACATTCAGGGCGTCGACAACGTCTACGATCTGGCGTTCAACAATTCCGGGGTCAGCTATGGCGATGTGTTCCTGAAAAACGAGCAGGAATTTTCAAAATACAACTTCGAAGTCGCCGATACGGCGGCGCTGTTCGATGGGTTCGCCAAGGCTGAGGCCGAGGCCGAGCGCTGTATCGCCGCAAACGTGCCATTGGCCGCCTATGACCAGGCGATCGAGGCCAGCCACCTGTTCAACCTGCTGCAAGCGCGCGGCGTGATCTCGGTTCAGGAACGCGCCAGCTACATGGGCCGGGT
>JAYURW010000116.1:0-6064 GCA_043756025.1 Novosphingobium sp.
CCCGGCGCGCCGTTTGCGGTGATCGCCAACGATGAAAAGCGCATTTACGCGATGCAGTTCCACCCCGAAGTGGTCCACACGCCCGACGGCGGCAAGCTCTACAAGAACTTCGTCCGCCACGTCTGCGGGCTGGCTGGCGACTGGACCATGGCCGAATTCCGCAAGACCAAGATCGAGGAGATTCGCCAGCAGGTTGGCACCGGCAAAGTGATTTGCGGGCTATCGGGTGGGGTCGATTCGGCCGTCGCCGCGGTGCTGATCCACGAAGCGATCGGTGAACAGCTGACCTGCGTCTATGTCGATCACGGGCTGATGCGGCAGGGCGAAAGCGAACAGGTCGTCAGCCTGTTCCGCGGCCATTACAACATCCCGCTGATCCACAAGGACGTCTCGACCCTGTTTCTGGGCGGACTGGAAGGGATCACCGATCCCGAAGCCAAGCGCAAATTCATCGGCAAGACTTTCATCGACGTGTTCGAGGCTGAGGCCAAGCAAATCGGCGGAGCGGAATTTCTCGCGCAGGGCACGCTCTATCCCGACGTGATTGAATCGGTGTCCTTCACCGGCGGGCCGAGCGTGACGATCAAGAGCCACCACAACGTCGGCGGGCTGCCCGAGCGGATGAATATGCAGCTGGTCGAGCCGCTTCGCGAACTGTTCAAGGACGAAGTCCGCGAATTGGGCCGCGAGCTGGGCCTGCCCGAAGTGTTCGTTGGCCGCCACCCCTTCCCCGGCCCGGGCCTGGCAATCCGGATCCCCGGCGAGGTGACCCGCGAACGCTGCGACGTGCTGCGCAAAGCCGATGCGATCTACCTAGAGGAAATCCGCAACGCTGGATTGTACGACGCGATTTGGCAGGCTTTTGCAGTGCTGCTGCCGGTAAAAACGGTCGGCGTGATGGGCGATAGCCGCACCTACGACAACGTCTGCGCGCTGCGCGCCGTGACCAGCACTGATGGCATGACCGCGGATATCTACCCCTTCGACGCCGCTTTCCTCAGCCGCTGCGCCACCCGGATCATCAACGAGGTCAAAGGCATCAACCGGGTGGTTTACGACTATACCAGCAAGCCGCCCGGGACGATCGAGTGGGAGTGATCGCGCCAACCTGAAGCTGGCGCGATCACGCGATCAAACGGCCGGAACTTGGATGACCCGCATTTCCGCAGGCGGCAATCCCGCGGCGGTCATGGTTTTGGTCAGTTCAGCCTTCCGCGCAGCAAGCTGCTCGCCCAGCGCGACCAGATCGACCCCGGATTTACGCGCTTGAGCGAAAATCCCCTCTTTCGGCATTTCTTCTTCACCGACGTGGTGCTTGATCTCTTCTGAAAGCACTTTCACTTTCGCATCAACCATTTCGTCGATATTTGGGTTTGCCATGATATCGTTGATCAGCAATTTCGCACCATCGTGCTCAACATAGGCCTCGTTGAGCAAGGTGACCTCAATCTGGCCCTGCAGCGCCGGATAAAAGATTTCCTCTTCAATCGTCGCGTGGATTTTCAGGCTGTTGCAGATACTGTCGGCCAGTTCCCGCTTTTTGCGGCCATTCGCGCCTTCGTACTGCTCAAAAAGATCTTCGACATTGCGGTGGTCGGCTTTGAGCAAGGCGATGGCATCGGTGAACTCGGACGTTTTCATGGGAGTGCTCCTGAGTTGGCACCCTGAAGCGAAGATGCTCCAGCGCGGATGCAAACAGAAACCCGCACGGTGCGATTTTGCTCCTCGGTCCAAGCCGCGCTGACCAAATTCGCGCCGAGTGGAGTTCAGAACAGGACGGGTTTATCGGCTTGCTAGTCCGGCACCGCCACAAACCGCCCAGCTTCGCGGTCCTTGCGCACTTTCAGCCCGTCAAACACCTGCCCGCTCATCGCGATCCACACGCCGTGGGCGGCGACTTGCGCGGTGGCGAAGGCCATGCCGAGGTTGAAACCGGCGTCGGTTTCGGCGAACCGCGCAGGCGATAGCGCGCCGGTTAGCACAATCGTTTTGCCCGGCACCCCGGCGGCCAGTGCCTTGGCGGTTTCGGTCATGGTGTCGGTACCGTGGGTGATGACGATCTGCGTTTCGGAGGCCGTGCGCGCGGCATCTGCGATCAACCCGCGATCTGCGTCGGTGAATTCCAGGCTGTCTTTGCGCAACACTTCAACCACCCGGAACGGCAGCGCCACCCGTGCTTCCTTGAGCAATGCCGGGATGCCAGAATCGACGATCTGGTATTCGCTCAGCGCGTCAAAATAGTTCTTGTCGATCGTGCCGCCGGTGGTGAGCACAAGGATAGCTGGTTGGGTCATGCCCCCGCTTTAGACCGGCCCTTCGCGAACGGCCAGTCGGTTGCGCCACCAACCCACAATGCCAACCAGATCAGCAGCGGCTGCGCGGCAAGGCGGGGGATGTGATAACCAAGGCCAGCGCCGCCGCCCGCGCTGCGCAGGTCGATCAGCAGGTGCTGGAAATTGGCCGGCCAGACGCACAGAGCATAGGCCGCCAGCCCCCAACCCGCGGCCCGGCGCAGCGGCAATGACCATGGCTGGAGCAGTCCGGCGGCCCCGGCCAGTTCGGCCACCCCAGTCAGCGCTACAATGGCTTCGGGCGCGGGCACCCAGGCCGGCATAATCAGCAGAAACGGAGCTGGATTTACCAAATGAAAATAGCCCGCCGCGCCGTAAAACAACGCAAGCAGCAAGCGCAGGCCGGTGCGGATCATGCCGCCAACGCCTCAGCTTCGATTGCCAGAATGGCATCGCGCAACCGCTGCGCCGCGGCTGGTTCCAGCCGGTGTTCGAACAAGGTCAGGTGGCGCAGCAACGTTCGCCGGACCGCGCCTGCACCTTCGACAATCGGCTCGCCCAGTTCGCGGTAATGCTCGAGGCCATAACGCAAAATGATCGTCGCGTTGATTGCCAGATCGCGCAACCGTTCGCGCGGCCAATCGAGCAACCCGGCGCCGACCAGCGCGGCAAGGTAGGCCTCGATCTGATCGAAAGTCAGTTCCAGCCAGCGCGGGGCATTGGCCACAATCAAAGTGGCTTGATCGCCATAAGCCTGCTGATCGCGGTAGAGAAAGCGGAAGGCGCGAAATTCAGCCATGATGACTTCGAGCATCTGACCATAATCCTCCAGCGGATCGGCCCCGGGGCGCAGCGCGAGGCGGTGTTCGATCGCGGCCGCAAACCGTTCACTGATCGCATCAAGCAGCGCGCCACGGGTTTTGAAATGATACCACAGGTTACCTTCGGCAATCCCGCACTGCGCCGCCAAGGCCGCAGTTGTCACTGCGCCGTATCCCTCGCTGTTGAACAGCGCCAGCGCGGTATCGACGATCCGCTCTCGGGTTTGTTTTGGGCGCTGCATCAGTAGTGCGACAGCTCGACCATCAACTTGCTGTAGCCGTGGACAAAGCAAGCCGGCACCCGTTCCGGCTCGGCCAAAACGTTGGCGCGCAGGCGCCGTTTTGCCATCTCTTCGAGCAAGGTGCACAGTTGCAATTCGGCTACCCGAGCGCCGACGCAGCGGTGGATGCCGTAACCGAACGAAAGGTGGCGGCGGGCGTTCTCACGGTCGACGATCACTCGGTCGGCGTCCTTGAACACGCTCTCGTCACGGTTAGCGGACAGGTACCACAGCACCACTTTGTCGCCCTTTTTCATGTGGTGGCCTTCAATCTCGGTGTCTTCCTCTACGGTGCGGCGCATATGCGCCAGCGGGGTCTGCCAGCGGATCAGTTCCTGCACCGCATTGGGGATCAACGTGGGGTCAGCCTCCAGCTTGGCGCGTTCTTCGGGGAACTGGTTGAGGCCATAGGCAAAGCTCGACATCGAATTGCGGGTGGTGTCGTTGCCGCCGACAATGAGCAGGATCAGGTTGCCCATGAACTCCTGTTCGCTCATGTGGTTCATCGCATCCGAGCGCAGCATCACCGAGATCAGATCCTTGCCCGGATTGGCAGTCTTTTGCTGCCATAGCGCGCCAAATGCAGCCCCCATTTCCATCAGCGCAGCATTGCGCAAAGCGATGTTTTCCGGATCCTTGATCAGTTCGACATTGCCGCCAATGTCGGACCAATAGGTCAGCTTGTGGCGTTCCTCCCACGGGAAGTCGAACAGCGTGGCCAACATCCCGGTAGTCAGTTCGATCGAGAGCCGCTGAACCCAGTCGAACGGCTCGCCAATTGGCAGACTGTCGAGCACTTCTGCGGTGCGCACCTGGACTTCGGCTTTCATCGCCGCCACTTCGCTGGGCCCGAAGGACGGCGCAACCGTGCGGCGCTGGGCGGTGTGCTGCGGCGGGTCCATCGCTATGAACATCGGCATCTTCAGCTCGTTCTCGATCGGCTCGCCAACCGATCCCGAAATCGCAATCCCGCCGTATTCCCAGCTCGACGAAAAGGTCTTGGGCAGCGCTTCAATATGAATGATCGGCTTATAGGTGGAAACCGACCAATAGGGCCCGAACGAGCTGTCCGGCACATACTGGATCGGGGCTTCGGCCCGCAGCTTGCGGAATGGCTCCTGCCAGCGATCCTCCGAATAAAGTTCGGCCAAAGAGACATCGATCGGCGCAATCGGCGATGCAGTGCGGTCAAGCGTGGCGGAACTGGCCATGGTTTCTCTCCCTCAGGCGACAGGCATCGCCTTGTTTAGGGTGCGCACCCTAAAACAGTCGGCAACAGTGTCAATGCAAAACCGCCGCCCGGATCAGTCCGAACGGCGGCTGGCTGCAAGGGTTGGTGCAGCGGGGATTTTGCGGCGCAGATCAGTCAGCCGAAGCGACCTTCTTGATCCGGCGATAAGGGACAAATTCACCCAAGCTGACAAAGCCAGTGGTGAAATGGCCGCTGCGGTCCACAGTGTGAACGATATCGAGATCGCACAGCTGGTTGCTGCTGGTGCGGGTCACCATGATTTCGTCGTCATCAAGGCTCTCGGCATTGTCGGGCCGATTGACGTAGATCACGTTGCCCCAGCCATAGACGATCGCGGTCTTGTCCAGCACCTGCATATCGCGGGTGTCCCAATGCGAAATGCAATTGACCGGCTTGCCCGCCTCGCGCCCTTCGAGCAACTTGTCGAGCCGCTCCTGCGGGGTCAGCTTGGGTTTGGCCTCCAGCCCGACCGAGCCGCAAAGTGCGGCAGCGGCGGCGAGGGCAATGGCGATCTTGCGCATGGTCATGATCCTTGTCTCTATGCCGGCCAGCGTAACAAGTGTTCCTGAACCGGGGCTGAAAATCAGGCGGTGCCGCCGACGGTTAGCCCTTCGACCAGCAAAGTCGGCTGGCCGACCCCGGCCGGCACTGACTGCCCGCCTTTGCCGCAGATCCCAACGCCTTCATCCAGCGCCAGATCATCGCCGATCCCGATCACCCGGGTCAATACACTGGGGCCATCGCCAATCAAGGTCGCGCCCTTGATCGGGCTGCCCAGCTTGCCGTTCTCGATCATATAGGCCTCGGTGCAGGAGAACACGAATTTGCCCGAGACGATATCAACCTGCCCGCCGCCAAAGCTCTTGGCGAAAATCCCGTGCTTGACCCGGCCCAGCAATTCAGCCGGATTGTCATTCCCGCCCTTCATGAAGGTATTGGTCATCCGCGGCATCGGCGCGTGGGCATAGTTTTCGCGCCGCCCGTTGCCGGTGGCGGCCACGCCCATCAGCCGGGCGTTGAGCCGGTCCTGCATATAGCCTTTGAGGATCCCGTCCTCGATCAGCACGGTTTCCTGCGTCGGGGTGCCTTCGTCATCGATCGAGAGCGACCCGCGCCGACCCAGCATCGCGCCATCATCGACCACGGTCACGCCCGGCGCGCCAACCCGCTCGCCAATCCGGCCCGAAAACGCGCTGGTGCCCTTGCGGTTGAAATCGCCTTCCAGCCCGTGGCCAATCGCTTCGTGCAGCAGAATGCCGGGCCAGCCGGGGCCGAGCAGCACGACTCTGAAGTTTGGTATAAAGGAGATTCCTTGCCACAAAAATCTTTCAAAAGTTTTATTGATGACGGAGATTTGTCGGTGCTTGAACCCATTTTGCAAAGATGCCTTGATCGCAACCTTCCTGCTATTTGCGCCAA
>JAYURW010000117.1:0-2787 GCA_043756025.1 Novosphingobium sp.
CCGTTGTCGCGGATCGCTTCCATCACCGAGACGCCGCTCGCGGCATCGACTTCCTGTTCGACGCCGGCACGATTGACCACAACGAGCTTGGGCATTCCGCATCATCCTTTTCGCAAGATAGCGCCTGTTCGCGCCTTGGCGCGGCTGCTACCGAACCGGCTTTCCTTTGGCAAGCGGGACGGACGATGGGGATTAGCGCGAAGCAGATGAAGCACGACCTTGATGCTTTGGCGGCAATCGAGCCGGGCATTGCCCGCGCGCTCGCCGCGGCCGGCTATCCCGAACCGCGCCTCCGCCCGCGCGGCTATGGTACCCTGATGCGCACCATCGTCGGCCAGCAGGTCAGCGTGGCGGCCGCCGCATCGATGTGGCGCAAGTTCGAAGCGTTCGCCGGGGAAGAGCTGGACCCTGAAAAGATCCTCGCCGCCGAATTCGACACGCTGCGCGCCTGCGGGCTGTCGCGGCAAAAGCAGGGCTATATGCGGTCCTTGTGCGAACTGGTGGTTAGCGGCGAACTCGATTTTGAATCGCTCCCGTCCGGGGACGAGGAAGCCATCGCCCAACTCACCCGGATCAAGGGGATCGGGCGCTGGTCAGCGGAGATCTACCTGCTGTTCGCCGAAGGCCGCGGCGACATGTGGCCGGCGGGCGACCTTGCGGTGCAAGCCGGACTGCACAAAATCCTCGGCCTCGAAGCCCGCCCGTCCGAAAAGCAGACCCGCAAGCTCGCCGAGCCCTGGCGCCCACACCGCGGCGCGGCGGCGATTTTCACCTGGCATTGCTACAACAACCCGGCGTTGTAAGGGCACTGGCAGCACCACCAGCCGACCAGCCTGTCCCGCAGCTATGATAAGCTTTCGCCCCGTCGAAGGCGGACATGATCCGTGGCACTCTAGCTATTGGCACTTAGGCCGACCCGAAGCGTTAAGGGTGTAGGGCCTTTGAAGGAAGCTTGGAATGCACCATATTGAACGCGGTCAAGGCCGTAAGCTTTTGCTGGTCCACGGTCTGGGCGGAAGTTGGCGATCATGGAGCACCATTCTGGATGCCCTGAGCATCGAGCGCACCGTTATCGCGATCGACCTGCCGGGCCACGGCGCTACCGCAGCCGACCATGACAGCGGAACTTTTGAAGGTCTGGTCGGAAGCGTCCAGCGCTTCATCGCGGACAATGGACTGGACGGGATCGACCTGGTCGGCAGTTCGATGGGTGCCCGTATCGTGCTTGAGCTTGCTCGACGCGGCAATGTTGGGAACGTGGTCGCGCTCGATCCGGGCGGCTTTTGGCGGGGCTGGGAACGAACATTTTTCAAGACCACCATCGGAGTTTCGGGAGCGTTGCTTCGGGCGATCCGGCCCAGTTTGCCAATGTTGAGCCGGAATGCAGCGACACGCACCGCGCTTTTGGCGCAGTTATCTGCACATCCCTGGAAACTCGATCCGCAAATCGTTGCAACCGAATTGACGAGCTTCAGCAACACCCCGACATTCGATGCACTGGTCCGTGATCTTGCAACCGGTCCTGAGCAGACGGGTCCAGCCGCTAATCCCGATCGTCGCATTGTGATAGGCTGGGGCCAACATGATCGCCTGTGTCTGCCAAGGCAGGCGGCGCGAGCGAAAAACGCCTTTCCTTCCGCCGAGCTGCATTGGTTCAAATCGAGCGGTCATTTCCCTATGTGGGATATGCCGGAGGAGACGGTAGCCGTCATCCTTGCCGCGATCCGGTGATAGTTTACACTATTGAGGTCGGTCCCAATGCCGCGCTGTACGCGTCCGGCTGCCTTGGCCGGCTGACTGGCCGGTAAGGAGCAGGGCCTGATGGCAGCGTAGAGCTGGCCGGAACAAGTCTGATCCTGTCCCGCGCTGGTTGTTCATTTGCTGCCGTAGGGCTTTCCCAATCGTGGACAATCGTGGCACTGGCGCGAGGGTTGTGAGATTTCCGGTAACACGGGAATTTCTGCAGCATTGGCTGCGGCGGGGGAGGAACTGACATGGCTGTAAGGAAGACGATCTTCATTACCGGCGGCGGCTCGGGCATCGGGCGCGCGGTGGCGCAGAAGTTTGCTGGACAGGGCTGGTCCGTCGGTTTGGCCGATATCGACGAAGCCGGAATGCGCGGCACGGCGGCGCTGCTGCCCGCCGGGGCCAGTTCCACTCACAAGCTTGACGTGCGGGATCGCGCCGGGTGGGATGCCGCGCTCGCCGCCTGCGCCGGGGCGTCTGGCGGGCGGATCGACGTGGTGTTCAACAATGCCGGGATCCCGCTTGGCGGGCAGATCACCGAACACAGCGAGGCCGAGATCGAACGCTGCCTCGACATCAACCTCAAGGGCGTGATCTTTGGCGCGCAGGCTGCCCATCCGTGGCTTAAGGCTAGTGCACCGGGATCGTGCCTGCTCAACACCGCCAGCGCTGCCGGGATTTACGGCACCCCCGGTGCCTCGATCTACGCCGCCACCAAGTTCGGGGTGCGCGGGGTGACTGAATGCCTTGATGCTGAATGGTTCGATGACGGGATCATGGTCCGCGATCTGATGCCGGCCTTCATCGACACCCCGCTGCTTGACCACGCGCCCAACCACGCCAGCAACCAAGCCATCCGCGGCCGGGTGACCGAAGCCGGGTTGGAAATCTCGCCGGTCAGCGACGTGGCCGAGGCGGCCTGGGCTGCGGTTCATGGCCAAAAACTGCACACTTTCGTAGGCAAGACCGCACACCGGATCGCGTTTGCGGCGCGGTGGATGCCGGGACGGCTGCGCAAGATGACGCGCAGCACGTTGCGGC
>JAYURW010000118.1:0-2787 GCA_043756025.1 Novosphingobium sp.
CGCGCTCATCGCAGGGCCAACCGCCAGCGGCAAGAGCGATGTCGCGGTGCGGCTGGCCTTGGCATTGCAAGCGCAAGGGCGCGCGGCGGTCGTGATCAATGCCGACAGCGCGCAGGTCTATGCCGATCTGGCGGTGCTCAGCGCGCGACCGACCGACGAGGAAATGCAGGGGATCGAGCACCGGTTATTCGGCACCTGGGACGGCGCACAGGCCTGTTCGGCTGCCGATTGGGCCGGGCAAGCCAGCGCCGCGATTGCCGAGGTCCACGCTCGCGACGCTGTGCCGGTGCTGGTTGGCGGGACCGGGTTGTACCTGCGAACACTGCTCGATGGGATCGCGCCAGTGCCAGCGATTGATCCGGCAGTGCGTGATGCCGTGCGCGGAATGCCGGTGGCGGCAGCCTATGCCGCGCTGCTGGCCGAAGATCCCGACCGGGCGGCGCGCCTTTCGCCCACTGACCGGACCCGGGTGGCGCGCGCGCTGGAAGTGGTGCGCTCAACCGGGCAGCCGTTGGCGATCTGGCAGGCCAAATTGACCGGCGGGATCGGGAATGCGGTGCAGTTGCACACCGCCGTTCTGCTGCCCCCGCGCGAATGGCTCTATCAACGCTGCGACCGCCGCTTTGCGTCGATGCTGGAGCACGGCGCACTGGCAGAAGTGCAGCGCCTGGTAGAGCGCGGGCTTGATCCCGATCTGCCGGTGATGCGCGCTATCGGGGTGCCGGAGCTGGCTGATTTGCAGGCCGGGGAGCTGACCCGCGACGAAGCTTTGGCCCGCGGCGCACAGGCTACGCGCAATTATGCCAAGCGTCAGTTCACCTGGTTCCGCAACCAGTCTCCGTCCGATTGGAAGCGGATTGAAGCAAATGATTACGATATTGAGCGCATATTTGCATCATTATTGCGCGGTTAAGGCTTGACGTGTTATTTCCTATCACTTAGGGGCCACCGCTCGATCTGCGCTTGCGCTTTGGTCCAGAGTTGGAGAGGAGGCCCGGCGCAGGCAACTGTGCCGGGCTGACCCTTTCAGGGGACGCGCGGGTGAACTGGAAAGGGTACCTAACGTGAGTGAGGAGCGCAGCGGCGCCAGCATTCTGGTCGAAAGCCTGGTCCGCCAAGGGGTCGAATTCGTGTTCGGCTATCCCGGCGGTGCGGTGCTGCCGATCTATGATGCGCTGTTTGGCGATGCCCGGATTCGGCACATTCTGGTTCGGCATGAAGCTGGCGCAGCCCATGCCGCAGAGGGCTATGCCCGCTCTACCGGCAAACCCGGCGTTGTGCTGGTCACATCTGGCCCCGGCGCGACCAATGCCGTCACCGGGATTGCTGACGCATTTATGGATTCGATCCCGCTGGTCATCATCACGGGGCAGGTCCCGACCGCGCTGATCGGCTCTGACGCGTTCCAGGAAGCCGACACTATCGGCATCACCCGCCACTGCACTAAGCACAACTATCTGGTCAAAGACCCCGGCGAACTTGCCGCGATCATCGATGAAGCGTTCCAGATTGCGACCACCGGCCGCCCCGGCCCGGTGCTGATTGACATCCCCAAGGACGTCCAGATCGCCTCTGCCGCATGGGATGCGGCCCCGCTCCAGCGGCCCAACCGCTATAATCCGCCCAGCACTGGGGCGACGCGTGACATTGCCCGCGCGATTGAGCTGCTGGCCAATGCCAAAGCGCCAATTTTCTATACCGGCGGCGGCGTCATTAACTCTGGCCCGCGCGCCACCCAGTTGCTGCGCCAGTTGCAAGAGCTGACTGGCGCGCCGGTCACTTCCACGCTGATGGGGCTTGGCGCGTTTCCCGCTGACCATCCCGACTGGCTTGGGATGCTGGGCATGCACGGCACCTATGAAGCCAACATGGCGATGAACCGGGCCGATCTGATGGTCTGCATCGGCGCGCGGTTTGATGACCGGGTCACCGGGCGGCTCGATGCGTTTTCACCGCATTCGACCAAGATCCACATCGATATCGACCGGTCCTCGATCAACAAAACTGTGCCGGTTGATCTGCCGATCCTGGGTGACTGCGCCTTGGTTCTGGAACAACTGATCGCAGCATGGGGTGATCGCAAGGGACAAGACCTGACCGAGTGGAAGGCGCGGATTGATGGCTGGAAAGCGCGTCTGAGCCTCGCCTACCCGGCCAACAAAGACGCGATCATGCCGCAGCTGGCGATCGAACGGCTGTACGAACTGACCAAACACCGCGACCCGATCATCGCCACTGAAGTTGGCCAGCATCAGATGTGGGCGGCGCAGTATTTCCCGTTCTACGCACCGAACAAGTGGCTGACCTCGGGCGGGCTCGGCACGATGGGTTACGGGCTGCCAGCAGCAATTGGGGCGCAGCTGGGCAATCCGGACTCGCTGGTGATCGACATTGCCGGCGACGCCTCGATCCAGATGAACATCCAGGAACTCGGCACTGCCAGCCAATACCGCCTGCCGGTCAAGATCTTCATCCTCAACAATGAATGGATGGGCATGGTCCGCCAGTGGCAGGAACTGACCTATGAGAGCCGCTATTCAGAGAGTTACAGCGACAGTCTACCAGACTTTGTGAAGCTGGCCGAGGCTTACGGCTGGAAGGGTATCCGGATCAGTGAAGAGGCCGGGCTCGATGCCGGCATTCAGGCGATGCTCGACCATGACGGTCCGGTGATCGTCGATTGCCGCGTCGCCAAGGAAGCCAATTGCTATCCGATGATCCCCAGCGGCGCGGCGCATACCGACATGATCCTCTACGGTGACAAGGTCACCGGATCGATGGATGATG
>JAYURW010000119.1:0-2782 GCA_043756025.1 Novosphingobium sp.
TGTTGAACTTCATGCCATAGGGGATCGCCGAATTTGTCGGGTAGGGAGCGATTGCGCCGCTGCGCACCAGCTTGCCGCCGTTTGATGTGGTTGCGGATATGTTCAGTGTACTGGTGCTCTTGACCGTAACTTGGGCTTGCTGGGTCGTCGTGGTAAAATTACCGAAGTTAATCGTCGCCGGGGTTGCCGTGACGATGCTGGCGAGCTTTGGGATCGTCAGGTTGAGCGTCAGGTTCGATGCGCTGGCGTTATCGACGCCGTTGCTACCATTGTTTTTGAAGCATTCGGCCGAATAGTTGAGCGTTTCAGAATAGCTGGCTCCTCCGATGAAATCCTCGCTCGGCGAGCTGTTGGCCAGAATGCGGACCTTCATGTTGATCGAGACGCTATCGTTCGAGCCGTTCCCGAATGTGGTTGTAGGGACCGTCTGACTGGTGATTTGTGTCCCGGATGCGAAGGATATTGTCGCTCCGCTATCGGTATTTATGATCTGATAGCGGGGTCCGCTGGTCGTGCCGATCCGCGTGGTGGTGGCATTGCTGTTGGCATCGACGAAGATCAGCCGCACGCTCTTGGAGGAGGGATTCGCCACCCGGGTGACCGTCACCGCAAAGGTCGCTTCCTGCTGAGCGGGGTTGATCGGGTTCCAGCTGGGAATTGAAGGCGAGCCAGGCGAGACAGAAATGGTCGCACAGCTAGCCGCCAGCGCTGCACTTCCAAAGCCCAGCGTCGATACGGCAATGGCAGCTGCGGCCACCAATTTCCTGATCATGTTCATTCCCCTTTTGGCGGCATGGGCCGCAGTTCGCCGATGCGGACGATGCCGTCGGCGCTTTCCGATACTTCGAATTCATATGCGGTTGGCGGCTCGGTGGGCATTTCGAACCTCCAGCGGCCAGGCCGCAGGCCCTGCGCACCAAACCGGCCGTCGCGGGAGGTGAATATTGTCAGCGCAGGATGCTTTGGATTGCCAAGGTCGATTGCCTTGCCCGCCAGCAGCTTGACGGGTTCCCCGTTGCGATCGAGCAAGCGCCCGATGACAAGCAGGTGATAGTCCGAGCCGATGACCAAGCCGTATCCGCCGCGATAGGGCGGCTTGATCGCAATGTTGCCCGCCCCAAGATCGTAACCCGAAGGTGCATCGGGCACCTGATAGATCAGGGTACGGAAATTGTGCGCGCTCAGCTGGCCTACGAGCGCCGGCCCGAAGGAGCCTGACCTGGCGGTTTCACTCTTTTCGACAGGATCGAGATAAACGGTCGCCTTGCCGAGGCTGCGATGCGGTCGGGCGATAACGAAAGCCTCCGAAATCGGCCGGCCGACGGCAAAGCCGCCATCGGCGAAGGCGAGAGCGAAGGCGGCATGCACCGACATCCTTGCGTCTGTCAGCCGCATGCCATGCGTGTCCCATCCGGCAGTCTGCTGGATGCCAATTTCGGCGCGATTGGTCGTCATGCTCGCGTTGGCGTTGAGAGAAACCGAATCGCGATCGTGGGTTATATCGGCCGAGGTCAGCCAGGCGCCATTACCGTTACCGCCTGAATTGGAATAGCTTGCCCGGGCCTTGCCGTTGCTGTCGGCATCGGCCTGGACGGTACCGCGTTCGCCGAAACGCATCCGCAGACCGAAACGGACGTAGGTTTCATTGCGCGGATTGCCCCGATTGACGCCGAATTCGGCATTTGCCGTCAGCCTGCGATTGACATCGAAGCCCCCGCTTAGCCGCGCACCGTAGCTGCTGTCCCGGGTGACACGATCGCGGGAGTATTGGCCATCGGCGGCAATGAAGCCGTTTCCACCCAGCGTCATCACATAGCCGGCGCTGGCGCGCAGTTCGGTCCTATCCTGGCCGAAGGCGACATCGGGAATGGCGAAACGCTTGCTGCGCCATTCGATCGATGCACGGATCGACTGGCTGCGTGCGCCACCGTTGGGGCTGAGCAGGTGTTCGTAGGTTATCGCGGCTGCCAGCCCGGTGCCAATTTGCGAATTGTTGCTTGCGGTCAGGTTGAAGCCGGTCAGGCCCACCGGGCTGCCCCAGAGGAATTCGGCCCCGATCTGCCTCGTCTGTCGGTTGGCTTGGACATTGATCGCGGCAGTCAGCTGCTCGTTGAGTCCGGTGCGGACAAAGCCGCCGCCAATCCATTCGCGCGAATAGGAAAAGCCGCTGCGGGACGGCGTTGAATAGACCCCGCCGAAGGCCGAGAATTCGGTTACACCCCGCGCGAGCAACGACTGATTGGCATAGACCGAGAAATCGATCGTGCGGACCTTGCCGCTCGAATCCTCGACCCGGAGCTTCACCGCATTGGTGCCTTCGGCCAGCGGGAAATCCTGGAGCGTGTAATTGCCCGGCTGGAAGCTGCGCCGCTCCATCGACCGCCCGTTGACAAAGGTTTCGATAATGCTGGGGCTAAGCACACTGAACGATTGCGCACCGCCCGACCGGATTTCGCGCTGCGGATCAATCTGGCTATAAATCCGCGAAATGCCCAGCCCCATTACGGTGGGGCTGGCTTGGAACTGCCGCGCCTGGATCTGAGTGTCACCCAGCGTCCAGCGCATCTTGTGACGCATGTCGTCATAGACCAGCCTGCTGCCGGTACGGCGAAACACCGGATCGCTGCTGCGGGCGGAGACATAGCCTTCGCTCTCCACCACCACGCCGTGGATGCGCAGGGCGGCATCGAGCGCGGCGGTGGGCGGAACCAGCCCGGCAGACGAGCCTGCCTCAACCAGCTCAGCGGCGGCATGAACATTGATATAGGCGCTGAAAGCGGCT
>JAYURW010000120.1:0-14930 GCA_043756025.1 Novosphingobium sp.
GGCGCGCCGGCGCCCCACACCCCCCCCCGCGACGTGCCGTATCTGGTGCGCTGATGCTGGCCCGGCTTCGCCTTTTCCTGGCTGACCAGTTTGGTGCCGCCGCCGCCGAAATGGCGCTGATCCTGCCGCTGGTGATGGTGCTGCTGTTGGCCACTTTCGAAGGCGTCTATTACATGATCTGTGAGCATCAGGTGGTCACCGGTGTGCGCAACGCCGCCCGCTATGCCGCGCGGCTCGAATTTGGCCAGTATGCTTGCCCGGCTGGGGTCTTCAGTGGCAGCACTGCCACAATCCAGAATCTGGCTCGCACTGGGCAGCTGACTGGCGGAACGTCGCGGGTTCAGGGCTGGGTCAACGGCGATATCACCGTCAGCGTGACCTGCGCTTCGTCGGGCGGGATATACAGCGCTACCGCTGGTTATGCCCCCAAGGTACGGGTCAGCTCGCGCTTCAATTACCCCTCGATAATGGGCCAATTGGGCTTTACCCAATCGACGCTGCAAGTCGGCGCTTCGGCCGAAAGCCCGGTAATGGGCCTGTGACGCGCCTGTCCGCCTTTATCCGCGATCAACGCGGCGCCTCTGCGGCAGAATTTGCGCTGGTGCTGCCGCTGCTGCTGCTGGTGCTGTTTGGTACGATTGATGCCGGGCGCTATGGCTGGAACCTTAGCCAGGCGCAAAAGGCCACCCAGGTCGGCGCGCGCTGGGCGGCGGCGACCAACATGATCCCCAGCGATCTTTACAGCTACAGCTTCGCCAATTCTGCACCGTTTATCCCGCAAGGCACCTCGGTCGGCCCCGCTGCCTTTCCCGGCGTTGTCTGCGATGATACCGGCTGCCGTTGCCTGGCAGGCGGGACCTGTAACTATGGCATGACCGCCAATACCGCCGCGTTCAACCGGTTGGTTGCGCGGATGGCTGATATCTATCCGGGGCTGACCGCAGACAACGTGCAGGTGACCTATGCGTGGTCAGGGCTTGGCTTTGCCGGTGACCCGAACGGCGCCGATGTAGCCCCGCTGGTCACGGTCAGCCTGCGCAATCTCCAATTCGCACCGTTCAGCAACTTCGTGTTCCGGACGCAAATCAACTTCCCGTCATTCGCGTACTCGATGCCAATGGAGGATGGCTTCGGGACGAGTTCAAACTAGGCCAGGAAAAAATGGGTACTGAAGTTTTCAAGATGTTCACAGACAAAGAATTTTCCGTCCGCGCTTGCGCCGATATGCTGGTTGTCGCCGGGCCTGAAAGCCTGTCCGCGCTGACCGGCAATGAACCGGGCGAGAGCCTGCCGGGGCTGACCGCGCACCCTTGCGCAAGCGATGCGCCCGTACCCGATGATCTGATCGCTGCGGCCAAAGTGCTGGTGATCGAGGTGGATCCCGATCTGCCGCAATCGATTGACCGGCTCCATTCGATTGGCCGCCGCTATCCCGGTCTCCCCAAGATCGCAGCATTGCGCAATGCCTCGGTCGGGCTGGTCCGGACTTTGGTCCGCGAGGGCGTGGCCGATGTGGTCACGCTGCCGTTCCAGCTTGAAGAGCTGCTCGAAGTATCGGCCAATGCCCTCGCCCAATTGCGCAGCCAGGCCGATGCCCATGCTGCCCTCGCGCCACTGATCTGCGTGATCGGCGCTGCGGGCGGCAGCGGCGCGACGTCATTGGCGACTCATCTGGTCAGCGATCTGGCCGAGCGGCTGGGCTCGGGCCGCGAAGTGGCGATGGTCGATCTCGACCTGCAATTTGGCGCGGTCGCAGACTATCTGGGCAGTACCGGCAGCGGCTCGGTCGCCGATCTGCTGCAGGCTGGAGCCCGGCTCGATCCAGAGCTGGTCCGCTCGGTTGGCAAAGTCACGGACGGCGGGATTGCGGTGTTCTCGGCCCCGCCTGAAATCATGCCAATCGAAGCGGTTGATGTCGATCAGGTGCTGGGAATGCTGACCACGATGCGGCGGCTTTACGCCGGGGTGGTGGTCGATTTGCCCGGCGATTGGACCAATTGGGCGCTTTCTGTGCTCTCGGCTTCAGATCAGATCGTGATGGTGGTCGAATTGTCAGTCACTAGCTTGCGGCAGGCCAAGCGCCGCTTGCAGCTGTTCGATTCGGTTGGGATTGATCCGGCCCGGATCGCCGTGTTGGTCAACCGGGTTGAAAAGCGCCTGTTCCGGTCAATTGATCTGTCTGATGTGTCCGATACACTCAAACGCGAAGTGCTTGGCGGGCTGACGCTGGAGGATCCGGCGCTGAGCTCGGTCCAGAACCAGGGCCTGCTGATCCATCAGGTTCACCGCAAAAGCAAATACCACGCCGACGTCGATGCGCTGGCCGAACAGCTGATTGCTCGGCTGGGTTTTGAAGGGACATGACCATGTGGAATGTCCGCAAGGCTGAGCCTGAGGCGGCGGCAGTACCGGCCGAACCGGTGCCAGCCAGCCTGCCCGCAGCCAAGGCCCGCGCCAAACCGACAGCCAATGCCGATCGGCTGCGCGCTGACTGGCTGATCGATCTGAAAGTTCGGATCCACCGGCAGTTGATCGACCGGATCAATCTGGCGCTGCTCGACAAATTGCCGCGCGAACAAATAGCTTCCGAAATCTCGCAGATCGTCGCTGAATTGCTCGAAGAGGATCGCGCGGTCCTCAACGGGGCTGAGCGGCAAGCGCTGGTCGAGGACGTGCTCGACGAGCTGCTCGGCCTCGGCCCGCTTGAGCCGCTGCTCAAGGACGAGACTATAACCGACATTCTGGTCAATGGGCACAACACGGTGTTTGTCGAGCGCAAAGGCCTGCTCGAACGGGTTGGCACCCGGTTTCAGGATGAACGGCATCTGCTGCGGATCATCCAGAAGATCGTCTCGGCGGTCGGCCGCCGGGTCGATGAATCATCCCCGTTTGTCGATGCCCGGTTGGCCGATGGTTCGCGCGTCAACGCCATTGTCGCCCCGTTGGCAATCGACGGCTCGCTGCTTTCGATCCGCAAATTTTCCAAGATCCCGATCGATATGGAAACGATGATCGGCTACGGTTCGATCCCGCGTCAGGTCGGGATTGTGCTGAAGGCGGTTGTCCAGGCCCGGCTCAATGTGATCATTTCGGGCGGTACCGGATCGGGCAAGACCACTCTGCTCAACGCGCTGTCATCGTTCATCAATGAGCGCGAGCGGATCGTCACGATCGAGGATTCGGCGGAACTGCAATTGCAGCAGGAACACGTCGCCCGGCTCGAAACCCGCCCGCCCAATATCGAAGGCCGCGGTGAAATTGGCCAGCGCGATCTGGTTAAAAACGCGCTGCGGATGCGGCCTGACCGGATCATTCTGGGCGAATGCCGTTCGGGTGAAGCATTCGATATGTTGCAGGCGATGAACACCGGCCACGATGGCTCGATGACTACAGTCCACGCGAATACCCCGCGCGATTCCTTGTCACGGATCGAACAGATGGTCGGGATGAGCGGAGTTGAAATATCGCCGCGTTCGGCCCGCGCGCAGATTGCCTCGGCAATCAATGTGGTAGTCCAGATCGGCCGCCTCAGCGATGGACGGCGCAAATTGCTGAGCCTGTCCGAGCTGACCGGGATGGAAGGCGAAACCATCGCCATGCAGGAGATCTACCGTTTCAATATGACCGGCCGCGATGAAGATGGAACCGTTCAGGGCCGGTTTGAAGCGACCGGAATTCGGCCCAAGTTTGCCAGCCAGTTGCAAGCCCACGGGATCAATCTTGATTCCGCGTTGTTCGATCCGCGCGCCGATCTGGGTGGAGCATGAGCGCGATCCTGATCCGGCTGGTGGTGCTGGTCGCGGTGTTCGCCGCCATCTTTCTGGCGTCACAGTGGGTCCTGCTGAGGATGGCCAACCGCCGGGCTGAAACAAACGCGATCAACCGCCGGATGGAATTGCTAAAAGCCGGCATCACGCACGAACAGGCCGGTGAAATCCTGCGCAAGGGCGTGCCGGATCGGATCAGCCCCAATGCCGGCCTGATCGAGCGGCTCTACCACCGGTTTCAAGCGATGGTCCGGATCGCCGATTTGCCGATGGACCCGCGGACTATCCTGGCAATCTGCGGGCTGTCCTTTATCGGGCTATCCAGCCTGTTTCTGGTCATGGCCTGGCTGGCCAAATTCACGATTACCGCCGGCATTGTCGAGCTGGTCGCGATCGTCGTAGGTGCGCTGACGATCCTGTTGCCACTGATGCTGATTGCCCGTCGCAGGGAAAAGCGGCGCAAGCTGATGGAAGAACAGTTCCCGGTCGCGCTCGATGTCTTCACCCGGGCGCTGCTGGCCGGGCATCCGATTGCGTCGGCGATCGATCTGCTGACGCACGAAATGGAAGACCCGCTGGGCAGCGAATTCGGGATCGTCGCTGACGAAGTGGCCTATGGCTCGACTCTGACTGACTCGTTGATGGGAATGGCCGATCGCTGGGACCAGCCGGATATCCGAATGTTCGCGATATCGATTTCACTTCAGAACGAAACTGGCGGCAATCTTGCAGAAATCCTCCGCAATCTCTCGCAAGTGATCCGCGAACGGGCCACGCTTTATATGAAAGTGCGCGCGCTCAGTTCCGAAGGGCGGATGACGGGCTGGATGCTGACAGCCCTGCCGGTCTTCACGATCGTCGCGTTGTTCCTGCTCAATTCCAGCTTCTATTTCGAAGTCGCGAGCGATCCGATCTTTGTCCAGGGCTTCACCGGCTTGCTGATCCTGTATCTCATCGGGGCCTATTCGATCCGCCGGTTGATTGATCTGAAAGTCTGACGATGCTCGATCTGATCTCCTCCACCCCACTTGTCCGGATCCTGGTTCTGCTGGCGGTTTTCGCAGCAGTGGTTGCCGTTGCCATGGCGATCCTGACCGTGCTCGGCCAACGGATCGCGCTGAAAGGCGAGCTGCACGAGATTGCGGCTAAAGGCGGATCAGCCAGCGCCGCACCGCGATCCCTGCGGCAAAGCTCGAGCGGGGCCTGGGCCAAGCTGGTTGAGAAAATCGAATCGAGCGGGGTCAACCTGACCGATACCAAAGGCGATGTGCTGCGCGAACAGTTGCGGCTTGCCGGGTTTGATTCTCCGCTTGCGCCGCGGTTCTACACGCTGCTGCGGTTGGTCTTGGTGGTCACCCTGCCTTCGCTTTATGTGCTTACCACGCTCGCATCGGGCGGGATCATCTCGTTCATGCAGCTCTACGTGGTTGGCAGCCTGCTCGCCATCGCCGGCCTGTATATTCCGAACCTGTTTGTACGGGTCCGTGCGGGCCGCCGCAAAACAGCTTTGACCAATGGGTTTCCCGATTGCCTCGATCTATTGCTGATTTGTGTTGAGGCCGGCCTTGGGCTTGAATCCGCCCTTGACCGGGTAGCGCGCGAAATGGCGCTATCGCATCCGCTGGTGGCAACTCTGCTGGCGACAGCGACACTGCGGTTGCGTGCCGGGGCAACCCGCGAAGAAGCGCTGCGGCGGCTGGCCGAAGATGCCGCGATCACCGAAATCCGCTCCTTCTCAACCTTGCTGATCCAATCCGACAAACTGGGCACCAGCATCGGTGATACGTTGCGGGTCTATGCCGCCGAAATGCGTGAGCGGCGGCGGATGCGGGCCGAGGAAAAAGCCCACCGGCTGCCGGTGCTGCTCTCGATCCCGCTGGTCGCTTGTATGCTGCCAACGATGATCGGCGTGCTGATGCTGCCGGTGGTTATCCGCGTTGTCCGTCAAATCATGCCCGCAATGATGAATTAGGAGCCGACCCATGCGACATACATTGATCCTGCGCATTTCTGCACTGGCCTGCCTGGTATCGCTGGGCGGGTGCCAGTTTCTAGGTCAACTGAACCTGGCCCGTAGCGGTTCGGAAAAGCAGCAGAAAGCCGCCCCGGCTCAGCGCGCGGTGGCCTCATCGCTGGCGGAAGGGCGGGACCATTTGCGCGCCAACCGCAATGGCATGGCAATCGAATCGTTCAATCTGGCGCTGGTCCGGGGTGAGGATCCCGCAGCGGCCTTTAACGGGCTGGGCGTGGCCTATGCCCGGGTCGGCCGCAACGATCTGGCCTATCGCTTTTTCAAAAAGGCCAACGCGTCTGATCCGGACAATCCAATCTATGCCAGCAACCTGATCCGGCTGGTCGACCAACCCTCGTTTGCGCTGAACCAGATTGATCGCACACCGGCCGCCCAGCCGCCCCGCCAGGCTGACCGCCCAGCCAGTGCTTCAGCAGCCGCACCGCGCACCCCCGGCAAACTCTACCGCGAAGGCCGCGGCCAGCTGAGCCTGGTGACCCGGCCAGACCCTGCGGCTGCCTCCCACGATCCGCGTAGTGCGATGGCCCTGCCCCGGGTAGCTGTGCGCACGGCTATTGTCCGCGCTCCCGCCGCAGCCGGTGAACGATCGGCGGTGCCAAGCGCAGCTGAGCCTGCCGCGATTACGCCGAATGTCGGCAAGCGCAAAGTCATCCAATTTGCCCCGGTCCCGGCTGACAGCAGCAAGGCTGGCCAGACCTCGCCAGCACGGAGCAACGCAGCATCATGACACCTGCCGGGCTGGCCTCTCTGCTCGCACTGGGGCTGGCCGGCTTGATTGCCAGCTGGCTCGACTGGCGCCATCGCCGCTTGCCAAACTGGCTCTCGGCGATGCTGGCAGTGCTCGGTCTGGCCAGCGCGCTTCATTATGACGGGGTTTATGGGCTGGGCAGCAATTTGATTCACGCGGTCATGGCGCTGTGTGTTGGGATCATCCTGCACACTTTGGGCAAGGTTGGCGGCGGAGACGGCAAATACTATGCCGCCGCTGCCAGCTGGTTTCCACTCGGCCAGGCCTTCATCCTGTTGTTCTGTGTCTCGGTGGCCGGATTGGCATTGTTCGCAGCTTGGTACGGCAGCCGGCGGTTGCGCGGGATAGAGCTGGAATTTGGCACTGATTTGCCCGATTCGGCCAAATTGCCTTATGGATTGGCGATTGCTGCAGGATCGTTTGCAGCCGCGGTCTTGCTGCTACCATGACCGCTGCTGGATCAGCGCGCCATCCTGCGGCCAGCTGGGCCCTGCGGTTGTTGCTGGCCGGAGCCGCCGTATTGAGCGCAACCAGCGCAGGCTGGGCCAATGCCCCCGCGGATTGGCCCGAACCCGCCTTTGGTGCGCAGCAGTCAGCTCCAGAGGCACGGCCCGCTCCCGCCGGATCGGTCACATTTGGCCGCGCGCTTGATCTGGAAGGAACCCCGCTGCGGCTGACCGTGGCGCGGCGCGGCGCGGTCGGCAGCTATCCGCGCGGCACCACCACTATGGCCCGCGGCAGGTTCAGCCCCCAGGTGTTACCCCTGCGCGGTGCCGGAATTTCCAGCAGCTTTGGCTGGCGCCGACACCCGATCAGCGGCGGGTCCAAGTTCCACGCCGGGATTGATCTGGCCGCGCCCAGCGGTACGCCGATTGTCGCTACTGCCGCCGGGGTGGTGGCCAGCGCAGACTGGTACGGCGGCTATGGCCTGTGCGTGACGGTCGATCACCTCAACGGCTATGTCACGCTCTACGGCCATATGTCGCAGATCACTGTCAGCGCCGGGCAACAGGTGCTCGCCGGGCAACCGCTCGGCCGGGTCGGATCGACCGGATCATCGACCGGACCGCATCTGCATTACGAACTGCGCCGCGATGGCTATGCGGTGAACCCCGGATTCTAAAGCACCGCTTCCAGTTGAATTGATCGCCATTCCGGTGCACGGAACCACGGCGTAATGATCATGGAGAGAGCGATGTCAGACCCCCTTCCCGGCGCCCAGGCGCATATCGAAGCCGCGCTCAAACTCTGCGCCAAGATCGACGATCTGCCCGCTTACACGCCTTTGATCCCGATTGCCAAAGTGGGCGTGATCGGTGCGGGGACGATGGGCGGCGGGATCACCATGAACTTCCTGACCGCCGGGATTCCGGTGACGATCGTCGAACAAGAGCAAGCCGCGCTTGATCGCGGCGTCGCGGTGATCGGCAAGAACTACGATGCCAGCGTTAAGCGCGGCCGGATCGAAGCCGCCGATGCCGCCGCCGCAATGGCCCGGCTGACCCCCAGTCTCAGCTTTGACGATCTGGCCGATTGCGATCTGGTGATCGAAGCGGTCTACGAATCGATGGACGTTAAAAAGGACGTGTTCGGGCGGCTCGACGCCATCGTAAAACCCGGCGCGATTCTGGCCAGCAACACCAGCTACCTCGATGTCGACGAAATCGCCGCAGCGACCAAGCGGCCCGAAGCCGTGCTGGGGATGCACTTCTTCTCGCCCGCCAATATCATGAAACTGCTGGAGGTTGTGCGCGGCGCCAAAACCGGAGCCAGCCAGCTCGCCACCGTGATGGCGCTGGCTGGCAAGATCCGCAAAGTGCCAGTCGTCTCGGGCGTCTGCCACGGCTTCATCGGCAACCGGATGCTGTCCAAGCGGCAGGAGCAGGCCAACGCGCTGCTGATGGAAGGCGCGGCCTATTACGATATCGATCAGGTGCTGCTCGATTTCGGCTTCCCGATGGGGCCGTTCCAGATGGGCGACCTGGCCGGGCTCGATATCGGCTGGCACCGCGATCCCAGCAAAGTTACCACGATCCGCGAGGCGCTGTGCGCCGCCGGACGCTGGGGCCAGAAGACCGCCAAGGGCTTTTACGATTACGCCGAAGACCGCAGCCGCAGTCCCTCAGACGAGGTCAAGGCGATCATCGCTGATTTTGCAGCCAAGTCCGGCGCCAGCCAGCGCAAAGTCAGCAAGCAGGAAATCTTCGAACGCCTGCTCTACCCGATGGTCAGCGAAGGCGCGCTGATCCTCGAAGAAGGCGTGGCCCAGCGCGCCAGCGATATCGATCTGGTCTGGCTCAATGGTTACGGCTGGCCCGCCTGGACCGGCGGGATCATGAACTGGGCCGACCACGAAGGACTGGGCAAGATTGCGGATGGGCTGAAAGCGCACAGCCTGCCGGTGGCACCGTTGCTGGAGAAGCTGGCAGAAATCGGTGGGATATTTTCAAAGGAGGGATGATGCCAATTCATCTGATGATCCCCATGTTGCGTGCGCTTGCGCGATACCTGTCGGCTGCGCTTTTCGGGGCGTCGCTTTATGCTTTTTACCTGGATTCAACTTTGAATTCGGCCCCAGCCCAAATTCAGTATTTTTGGCGTGCCACTATCATTCCAATGTGCGTTTTGAACTTGATCAGTACGGTGGGGGTGAAATCGCAAGCAGCCGATCCTCCCAAATGGCTAACATCAGGGCCGTTTGTTCTCCTCATAACAGCTAGCATTGCAGCAGTATTCCTTTCTTCGGAGAGTCGAACTGTAGGTGACTTGCTAATACCGTCGTCAATTCTAATCGGCGGCATCCTCGGAGCGCTGTGGCTTTGGTGGTTCGAGCGGAATCACAGCAACGAAATCGGCGAAGCTAGATTCGGACCTGATGGCAAGCCTCTTGGCCCATGGCAGCCACCACCAGGCTAATTTTAACGCGCCCGCGGAATGCATTTCTCGCGCGGGAGCCCGGCGAAGGTATCGCAGTTATAGAGCACGATTTCGGCCCCCGCCGGATCGCGTGAGTAGCTGAACTGCAACCCGGCCCGGGCCGCGCCGCCGAGCGGAAGCGCCGCCGGGATCAGGCTGCGGTCGCTCCAGCCCATCACCCGGCAGGTGCCACTGGCAGGGCAGAGCTTTCGGGCCATTGCCAGCGCGCTGTCCGAACCCGCTGCGGGCGAGACCGTGACGAAGTTGGCCATGCCCGATGGCAGCCGCATCACCACATCGCCGCCGGTCACCTTGGGTGTGTCGCTCGGCAGTGCCGGTATGATCACCGGGCCAAAATTGGTCGCAGGCAAGCTTTCGAGCGTGGTCAGTGCTTGCGAACTCGCCGCGGGCCGCGCCATCAGCGCTGCCAGCGAAGGCTCACCGCCGCCATAGCTTTTGCGCCAGGCTTTGACCGAACCCCAGAAGCCCGGCCAGCGCAGGAACAGATGCGTTTCGATCTGGGCAATCTTGTGCAGCTTGGGGCTCCACCAAGGGAACACCCAATCGGTGTGATAATGGGTGGCATTGCCGACGGGCGCAAAGGCATAGCCCTTTAGCGCTTGATCCGCCCGGCCGCGCGCGGTGGCCCAGCTGGCGGGATCATACTGACGGGCCAACGATCCATCGCAGGTAAAGCTGAACTGACAGCCGGTCGCGCGTTCGGAACCTTCAAACACCACCCCGCAGACGCTGCCGGCAAAGGCCGGATGGCGCGCGCGATTGAGCACCACCTGAATCACTGCGCGCTGCCCCGGATCGCTCGATCCCGCTTCGGCCATGGCCGCCAGCGCGAGGCAATCGCGGGCATTGGAAAGGTCCGCCGGGCTGCCGCTGAACCGATACGGCGGTGCAGCCTCCAGTTTCCCGCCGACAAACGGCGCGGCCAGATTTTGCGAGCGGGGATCGCCCAGTGGCGCATCGTACGGCGTATATTCCAGCGGTGGCAGCTCCCCAGGGCGACCCGGAAGCGCCGCCAATTCAGCCTGTAACGCGGGATCGCCGATTGGTGCGGCATGCGCTGCGGCAGACATATCAAACTTCAAACTGACCCACGCGAGCAGCACCAGCGGCAACAAGGCCAGCAGCGCAACGGTCATACCTCGGTTCAGCGGATCATTCATCAGCGGCCTCTTAGCCGTTCCGCCAAAAAGTCAAAACCCTGTGGTGATGGGGTGATGGAACATCGTGACGGTATTCCCAAAAAGGTTCGGTTTTTTGGAGCAAGAACAGCGATGTCTGCTGCCGAGCAGTATCCTTGCAACCGCTGCTACGGACGACTAGCGTCGCCCAAAGAAAGCGGGTCGGATGCAGTTAAATTTCCCAATTGGCAATTGGGCCATGCCCCTATGTCTTAGCGCAGCGCTGGCAATGAGCCTTGCCGCTTGCAGCAATGTCACCCAGCCCGACGCGGTAAAACCAGCTACGGCGGTTGAGCAGGCCAGCGAAGTGCGCTGCGCCCGCGGACTGACCCGGATTGAGCTGATCGGCGGTTTGGAAGACGGCTTTGCCGCCAGCGGCAGCGAGCCGTCGCGGGTCCGGCCAGCACGCCTGCCCAATCCTTATCTCGATACGCTGATCAAGGCGCAGTCAGGCGTAATACGCCTGCGGGACTATGACGAAACCGGCCAGGACAGGATCTTGATTGATCATTTCAGCGTGCCGCGTGATATCGTCTCGGGGGCGGTCGTCATTCGGCTGCGGACAACTGGTGGCTCCAGCAACGATGCTGTCAGACTTGGCAATCTGGATGAGCGGGCCTTTATCAACGGCTTTGCCAAGGCCGAATCATATTTGATCAACCTCAAGTCAGTCGCCGGACGCACCAGCGCGGCTTCAGCCGGCGAAGTGATAACGGTCCCCTTTGACAAGCTGACCACCAATGCCCGTGCTGAATTCAAAGGCAGCTTCATCGACTATCTCAACCGCGCTGATCGCCCTGATGCGGTTGATCTGGAGGTAGAAGATGACACTGCCATCGACGTTTTCATGCTTGTCTTATGCCAACAGCCACAGACCAAACGCGGTACCAGCTTTTCGGAATTCCGGACCAAACTGGTCGCGGCCGATGTGTCGCTGCTAACCTGCGCGCTCGACAAAACCCAAGAGCCTTGCAATCCGTTTGTGGGTGATAAATTGTGCACCGCGGAATTGCCGGTGGCTTGCTACAAGCCGGGTGCGCGCGTGCCCGCCAATCTGAACCAGGCCGGTTTGGGCGCCGGTTACGCCACTGGCGGGGAAGTGCGGGCGACCCCGGCAATAGCCGCCAGCGGGTTTCAAACACGCACCGATGCAGATCGCTATTGCAGCGCACAGTTCGGCGCAGGCTGGCGCATTCTGGAATATCACGACGGATCAAGTGGAGCGATTGTGACATATAGCGCGATCGCACCGATGACTCGGCTCTGGGTGGATGTGCGCGATCAGCGCTATGCCAACTGCTGGGACCGGGACAAGGCGCGGTGACCGCCAGTTTCCCGGCAATCCGCATCGCGATCCTCGAAGATGATGCCCCTGCCCGCAAATTCTACGCAGCGCTGTTCGAACAGGATCCGGGCTTTGAACTGGTATTTGCAGCCGCCGATCTCACCGCTGCCCTGGCTGCGTTGCGGGGGGCCCAGATTGATGTTGCCCTGGTCGACATCCGCCTGCCCGATGGCACCGGATTGGAATTCATTCCGCCGTTCGTTGCCGAAACCGGGGGCAAGGCGCTGATCCTGACCGTGCTCGGGGACCGGGCCAGCGTGATGCTGGCGTTCGAATTTGGTGCCAGCGGCTATTTGCTGAAAGACACGCCGCCGGATCAGATCCTGCGCGATATCCGGGCGCTGGTTCACGGCGGATGCCCGATCAGCCCGCAGGCTGCGGCGCATTTGCTCAGCCTTGCAGCACCGACGCGGGCCGCTGGCCCCGATCAACTTGCCAACATCCTGACTCCGCGTGAGCGCGAGGTGCTATCGATGTTTGCCAAGGGGCTGTCCTATCAGAATGCCGCCGCGGCGCTCGACCTTTCGGTCCATACGGTCGGCGATCATGTGAAGCGGATTTACCGCAAGATGCAGGTCCGTTCGCGCAGCGAGGCTGTGTTCGAAGCGCTACAGAACGGTTGGCTTGATACTTAACCAGCTGGAATTGTAAGCTGGATTCTGCACCCACGACCGCTGCCCCCCGGCCCAAACTCGACCAAACCTCCCAAACGCTCGGCGCGCTTGCGAATATTGGCTAGTCCGCGTCCTTCGTTTTCGGAACCAGTTAGAAATCCGACGCCGTCGTCTTCAATGACAATGTCTAGCCGCGCACCATCCTCGGCCAGATCGAAGCTTACGCCAAATCGCCCGGCCCGGGCGTGGCGAACACAATTCGACAGCGCTTCCTGAATGATCCGGTAAAGACTGAGCACGGCCCGCGCCTCCAGTTTGAAACCGCTGAGTTGCTGGTGTTTTGACCAATCAAAATCCAACCCTGCGGCCGCCAATTGTTGCCCAGCCCGGCGATGAAATGCGGCCAAGGCCTGGTCCAGATCATGCCCGACATGGTCAAGCGAATCCGCCATCAGCCGCAGATCGGTCAGTCCTTTTTCCAGCTCTTCGGCAACATCCTGACTACTAGCGTCATCAGCCCGCACCCGCATCAGCAGTGACAGCAGGTGCCCACCAACGCCGTCGTGCATATCGCGGACAAAGCGCTGACGCTCTTCGCTGACCGCCTGAGTTCTAATCCGGTCCTGCAGTTCCCCTTCTTGCTGGGATATCACTGCAGCTTGATTCCGAATTTTGACGCGTGCAGCGATGAATTCACTGCGCAGCAGCCGAGCGTCAGCCAGCGCAAGTACGGGCAAGCCAAAACCAGCCAGCGGCCACAGGACGACGTTGGCGGCCCAAGCCAAGTGTATGCCAGTCGTCCACTTCGAGAGCAAAATTGTCCCTGCGACGGCACCCGCCAATGCAGCGATAGCGCAGCCTGAAGCAACCTTGCTCTGCCATCCGCCCCGCACCAGCAGCACGGCGATGCCGATCAGCGCCATCGCCAAGCGAAGCACAAGCGGCAACACCCCAAACGCTTGATCGATCAGCGCCATCGCGAACACTGCGCCGCCGACGTACAGCAGCTTGCGGGGCGACAAGGCCAGACCGATCACGGAAAACAGCAAACCGGCAACGCCAAGCACAAGCGCTCCGAGACTCAAGCGCGCCTCGGCCTTCAGCATCATTGTGGTAAAGGCTGGTCCCGTTTCCACCGGCATCAGGAGCACCACTGGCATGGGCAGGTTCCACCTGCCGCGCGTCCAGCCTGACAACGCGACGATGTCGATCCGGTTGTCTTCAAAGCTCAACCGCGACGCCTGCATTTGCAGCGAAAGTCGTGCGGGACCAAAGCCAGCACCGAAATAGCCGCTGGATTCGCTGTTGCTGCCCACCATACCATTGACCCACAGCGAAGCATCACGCGGCACAGCTGGCAAATACAGCGAAGCGCCGCTCCTGGTTGGCAGCTGGAAATGCAACTGCCGCAACGTCGGCGCTGAAATAGCTGGCGCGGGCTGAGCCAATTGCGCGCGCCCTTCGGCGGCGGGCACCGGCTGTCCTACCGGATCTCCGGGAAAATAGGTCAGCGTCGATGGAACGATTACCTTTGCCGCAAAGGGCTGGATATCTGGCGCTGTGTGCCAAGCGAGCAAGCAGATCCCCATTGCAATGAGGCTGGGAGCAACGCGCCGATCCAAAATCCAGAGCTTGGCAAAAACCAGATAGAGAGCACTTCGACAGCCCACCAAATACCCCCAAGCATAGCTACCTATAGCCGGAGCGCCGCCGCGCTAGCAACACTGTCACGACCGCTGGAACAACGCCCGCTCAATCAGCCTTGCCTGAAATTGCACAGCTCGACCCAACGGGCCGAAAAATGCTTTGAGCCGGCAGTCGGCATTACATTTGGGAGCCAAGTGGTGCCCTCGGTGGCGCTGGCGGCCCACCGTAGCATCATGCAGCCTCGGGGTAACGAGCGCGTAGGCCCCAAACAACAACGGCCCCGCCAGTGATGGCGAGGCCGGTTGTATGTTTGTGGTGGTTGCGGGGGTAGGATTTGAACCTACGACCTTCAGGTTATGAGCCTGACGAGCTACCGGGCTGCTCCACCCCGCGTCACCAATATCGCCCCAAATAGGGCGTAAGTCTGCGGACACAAGGTCCAGAATCACAAAAAGGGCCTTCAAGGGCCCTTCGAGTGCAGAGCCGAAGCTCTGACATGTGAATGGGTTTAAACCGTACCCGCCAGCTTTAATGCCTGGCGACGTCCTACTCTTCCAACGCTTAAGCGGTAGTACCATCGGCGCTGTCAGGTTTCACGGCCGAGTTCGAGATGGGATCGGGTGGGGCACTGACGCTATGGCCACCAAGCAATAAAGCAGGCG
>JAYURW010000121.1:0-14854 GCA_043756025.1 Novosphingobium sp.
CCTGTCTTTCCGTTACGGGTTTCGCAGGATATGCCCGATTTCTACCCATGGTGGGGAGGGGAGCCGCCTTACTCATGAGCAGCGCACCGCAGCTAGAAGTTTCCGAAGCGCCGCCCGGCGCGCGCGACCTGCTGCTCCAAACCGCATCGGACATCATGCGCGATGGCGATATCGTCGATATCTCGCTGTCTGAACTGTCGCTGCGATCCGGCCTCAATTCCGCGCTGGTCAAATACTATTTCGGCAACAAGGCCGGGCTGATGAAAGCGCTGCTTGACCGCGACATGGCCGGGATCGTCCAAGCGGTCGACGCGCTGATGGCCAAGGATATGGAGCCAGAACAGCGCCTGCGCCGCCACATCGGGGCAATGGTCGATACCTATTACAACACCCCCTATCTCAACCGCTTGCTGATGCGGCTGGTGCGCGAAAGCGATCCGGACGAGGCCCACCGAATCGCAGATTCGTACCTTTCGCCGCTGAGCCGCGCCTATGACAAGCTGATCGAGGACGGGGTCCGCCAAGGTGTGTTCCGCGCGGTCGATCCGCAGCTGTTCTACTTCACTGCCACCGGGGCCTGCGACCGGTTCTTCTCGTCGCGACTGGTGCTCAAACATTGCTATGATACCGATACGCTGACCGCTGAATTGCGTGATCGCTATCGAGAGCATTGCATTGAATTCATTATGACGGGTATCCTCGCCCACAAATGAGTGAACCTTGGCATATTGGTGTAATCGGCGGTTCGGGCCTCGCAGCCGGGATCGGACTGGATGACGCGCAAAACATCGAAGTCGCCAGCCCGTTTGGCCTGCCATCGGGCGCTGTCACCACCGGAACGCTGGCCGGGGTGCGGTTTACCTTTTTGCCGCGCCACGGCCCCGGTCACGCGATCCCGCCCAGCGCCGTCAACTACCGCGCCAACATCGATGTTCTAAAGCGCTGCGGGGTCAGCGATATCGTTGCTGTCTCCGCGATTGGTTCGCTCAATTCAGCTATGGCGCCGGGGCATTTTGTGGCGGTCGATCAGTTCATTGATCGCACCCAAGCGCGCCAGAATTCGTTCTTTGGCCCCGGGCTCGTCGCTCATGTCAGTCTGGCCGATCCGGTCTGTTCGCGGCTCAGCGCCGGGCTCGCCGAAGCCGCGCGCAAGGAAGATGCCACTGTCCATGACGGCGGCTGCTATGTCGCCATCGAAGGGCCGCAGTTTTCAACCCGGGCGGAAAGCAGGCTCTATCAAAGCTGGGGCGGCGACGTGATCGGGATGACCGCGATGCCCGAGGCCCGGCTCGCGCGCGAAGCTGAGCTGCCTTATGGCCTGCTTGGCATGGTCACCGATTATGACAGCTGGCGCGAGGCCGATGAAGGTGTCGATGCCAGCGAGGTTATGCGGGTGATGGCCCGCAATAACGAATTGGCCCGCAACGTTTTGCGCCGGTTTGCCGGAATGCTGCCTAAGCGGCGCGCCGCCAGCCCGATTGACACAGCGCTAGAGCACGCGGTGATGACCGCGGCTGATGCCCGTGATCCGGTGTTGGTGGCCAAATTGCAGGCCGTGGCCGGAAGGGTGCTGGGATGAGCGGCGAAGTTGTTCTCTACGATTATTGGCGGTCCTCTGCTGCTTACCGGGTGCGGATCGCGCTGCACCTGAAAGGGATCGCCTATCGCACGGTTCCAATCGACTTGGTCGCGGCTGAACAAAGCGCTCCAGGCTACCGCGCGCTGAACCCGCAGGGATTGGTGCCGGCGCTGTCCATTGGCGGACATCTGTTACCGCAAAGTCTGGCGATTATCGAATATCTTGATGCAACTTCGCCCGGCCCGCGACTGATCCCGGTTGATCCACTCGCCCGTGCCGGGGTGATGGCCAAGGCGCTGATTATTATCGCCGATATCCATCCTTTGAACAATCTGCGGGTGCTGAACCGGTTGCGGTCCGAGCTGGATCAGGATGATGCCGGCGTGGCGCAGTGGTATCAGCATTGGATTCTCGCAGGTTTTGCCGCGCTGGAATTACAGGCCCCTGCAGCGTGCTTGTTCGGGGGCGATCAGCCGGATATGGTCGATCTGTGTCTGGTGCCGCAAATGGCCAACGCGCGGCGGTTTGACGTGCCGCTCGAGGCCTTTCCCCGGCTGGTCCGGATCGACGCCACGCTGCGCGAACATCCAGCCTTCATTGCCGCTTCGCCGGAAGCTGCGAAAATATGACAGCGGCATTGCGCGCCGCCGCACTTACCCTTAGCAAACTGGTTGCAACAGGAACCAGTCATGCCTGACCAGACCCGCCTTGCCGATTTCCTGCCCTATCTGCTGTCGGTGACATCCAATGCCGTCAGTGACCGGATCGCCGACGAGTATCGCGCCCGATTCGGGCTGAAAATCCCGGAATGGCGGGTGATGGCGGTGCTCGGTGATGCTGGACCGCAAACCCAGCGCGATCTGGTTGGCGCGACCCGGATGGACAAGGTTGCAGTCAACCGGGCCTGTAAAATGCTCGAAGAACGCGGCCTGATCGACCGCAGCCCGAACGCGCAGGACGGACGCTCGCACCATCTCGAACTGACCGGGGCGGGGCGGGGGATCCACGGCGAGATCATGCCGATTGCCCTCGACATGGAACGCCGCCTGTTTGCCCCACTTTCTGCCAGTGAGCGGGTGGCCTTCAAAGGCCTGCTTGCGCGCATTCATAACCAGGCTGCGGCCCAAGGAGAATAACCCATGAAGCTTGCTTCGCTTGCCGATGGCCGGGATGGCCGCCTGATTGTGGTCTCGAATGATCTGGCCTGGTATGCGCCAGCCGATCATCTGGTGCCGACCCTGCAGGCCGCGCTGGATGCTTGGGACCGGCACGAACCGGTCTTGCGGGCTTTGGCGACCGAGCTGGAACACGGTTCAATTCCGCGCGAACGGTTCCACGAACGCGAAGCTGCGGCACCGCTCCCGCGGGCTTATCAGTGGGCCGATGGCAGCGCTTACGTCAACCACGTCGAACTGGTTCGCAAGGCGCGCGGCGCCGAATTGCCCGACAGCTTCTGGCACGATCCGCTGATGTACCAAGGCGGCAGCGACGATCTGCGCGCCGCCCGCGCGCCGATCAGCTTGGCCGACGAGGCTTGGGGCTGTGACATGGAAGCCGAGATTTGCGTGGTCACCGGCGATGTTCCGCAGGGCGTTTCGGCTGAAGCGGCGCGGGGCCACATTCGTCTGATCGGCTTGGTCAACGATGTCAGCTTGCGGAACTTGATCCCGGGCGAGTTGGCCAAGGGGTTCGGCTTTGTCCAAGCAAAACCGGCCAGTCATTTTTCGCCGGTGTTCGTCACGCCCGATGCGCTGGGTGCCGCTTGGTCCGGCGGAAAGCTGAGCCGGGTGCTGATGGTCGATCTCAACGGAGCACCATTTGGCCGGGCCGAAGCGGGCGAGGAGTGTACTTTTGATTTCGGCACTTTGATTGCCCACCTGGCCAAGACCCGCCGGATCGGCGCTGGGTCGATCATCGGTTCGGGCACGGTTTCCAATCGTGATCCCGATGGCTCACCGGGGCGCCCATGCAGCGCGGGTGGGCGCGGCTATTCGTGCATCGCCGAACAGCGGATGATTGAGACGATTGCCGGTGGCGAGCCGCAAACGCCGTTCCTGCGGTTTGGCGACGTGGTCCGGATCGAAATGCGCGATGATAGCGGCCACTCGATCTTTGGCGCGATTGAACAAACCGTCGTGCCGGGCTGAAACGACACAGGCCGGAGCAGGGTTAACCCACTCCGGCCTGTGCCTGTTTGAGGTTTAGGTACTTACTTCGGTCCGCCCGGCTTGGCCGCAAAGGCGTCGGCAATCGAGCAGGCTGCGGGGCCCAGAATAACCACGAACAGCACTGGCAGAATGAACAGGATCAGCGGAATGGTCATGATCGCAGGCAGGCGTGCGGCCTTTTCTTCGGCCCGCATCATCCGCTCGTTGCGGAATTCAGCCGACAGCACGCGCAAGGCCGAAGCCAGCGGCGTACCATAACGTTCGGTCTGGACCATGGTGGTGGTCACGCCTTTCACCGCATCCAGATTGACGCGGTAGGCGAGGTTTTCAAAGGCCGAGCGGCGTTCACTCAGAAACGCGAGTTCGATCGCGGTCAGGGCAAATTCGTCGCCCAGTTCGGGATAGGCCCGGCCCAGTTCCTTGGCCACGCGGTTGAACGCGGCGTCGACAGTCAAACCGGCTTCGGCGCAGATCACCAGCAGATCGAGCGCATCGGGCAGACCTTTGCGGATCGCGTCAGTGCGCTTGGAAATCAGATTGCCGAGATAGATTTCGGGACCCTTGTAGCCCAGCCCGACCATCGCGGCGAAGCCCATCAGCCGTTTCATGCCGCCCCAAGTCGGGAAATAGTTGACGCCATAGATCATGAATGCGGCGAACCCGCCGAGCAGGATTGGCAGCACCATCCGTGCGAAAACCACCACAATCGCCAACTCTTTGCGGCGAATCCCGGCTTGGCATAGCTTCTGCTGGATGAAGACGAGCTGGCTCTGCTGAAGCACTTTCAGCGAGTCCAGCGTATCCTTCATCTTGTCGGTGGTTTCGGTCTTGCGAACCAGGCTGGCGCGCTTTTTGGCGCTGTGGGTGACGATCCCGGCTTTCAGCTGTTCGCGCCGATCATTCAGCGCCTTGACGCGCTTTTGCATCGGATCGCGGATAGTGACGGCGGTATAGATCGCAAACATCACGGCCATGGCGGCAAAGCCGGCCAGGATCGACCCGATCCACAGCACGTCAAAGCCAAGCAGGGTTGGTCCGGGAGGGGTGTTCAACATGGTGTTCTATTTCCCTCGCTCAGATCTCGAAGCTGACCATCTTGGCCATGATAAAGGCCCCGATGCTCATCCATGTCAGGCCGCCAAGCCCGGTTACAATCAAGCGGTCGTCGGTGAAGAACCCGCCCAGGTACTTGGGGTTGATCGTGTAGATCATCGTGAAAACGATGAACGGCAAGGAGCCCACGATATAGGCCGAGGCCTTGGATTCAGAGCTCATCGCCCGGATCTTGAGCTTCATCTGCGAGCGCTTGCGCAACACATCGGCCAAGTTTGACAAGGTTTCCGCCAGGTTGCCCCCGGTTTCGCGCTGGATTGCCAGCGTGATCACGAAGAAGCTGAATTCCGCAGTGTTGAGCCGGTCGGCGGTATCCTGGAGAGCGTCTTCCATCGATTTACCGATCTTGATCCGCTCGTTCACCAGTTTGAATTCTTCGCCCACTGGGCCCGGGATTTCGGTCGCAACCACGCCCAGCGTTTCGGTGACCGGAAGGCCTGAGCGCAGGCCGCGGACCAGCAGTTCGATCGCATCGGGGAATTTGCTCGTAAACGCGCCGCCGCGCCGCTTGATGAAGAAATTGACCACCATGTGCGGCAGTCCCGCACCAATCAGCAGGCCAATCCCCAGCGAAAGCGGGGCTGACCCCGATTTCAGGTAAATCAGCAGCGTCAATGCCATCGCCAGTCCGCCCGAAGCATAAAAATACTGCGACAGGGTCCAAGGCTTGCCAGTCCGGTGCAGCCGCAGCGCCAAGGCGGCGAGCCGCGATTCCGAACCCGCGATGTGGTGCATCTTGGGCTTACGCGCGGCGACAGCTTTTTTGAGCTGGGCCTCGACCTTGTCGATGGTGCTTTCGGAATGCCGATAGCGGACCGCCTGAAGACGGCGCGCGCTCTCCTTGGTGGCATTTGGCCCGGCAAACGCCAGGTAGCCCAGCACCATGAAGCTCATCAGGCCCATGGCAATCAGCAGGAGCTGAACAATGCTCATCGCTGGCTTACACCTTCCTTGTTAACCGGGACGCGCCGCTGGCAGGCACCGGTAGATCGACTAAATCAGGCCTTTTCCTTGGCCTTTTCGGCGGGCTTGGCTTTCTTGGAAAGCATCCCTCTCAAATCGATCTTGCCGAGTAATGATGATTTGGCCTTGGCCTTGTCATCGATCACGTCACCTTCGCCCACGCCCATGATCGTCTTGGCGATATCGCGGATCGCGACACCGGCCTTGGCGGTACGGTTGGCATCGGCAAAGGTTTGACCCAGCTTGGCTGCATTGGTTGCCGCTTTGAGATCGTAGGGCACCGTGAAGGCGATCTTGCGCTCGATCGAGGCTTCGAAATCGGCCTTGCTGATTTCGGCCATTCCCGATTGGACCTTGTTGGCCACCACGATTGGTTGAACGTGAGCGGCATTGGTCTTGAGCCAGGACAGGATCCGGATCGTGTCGCGAGCCGAAGCCAGCGTCATTTCCGCCACCACCAGCACCACGTTCACATCGGCCAGCAAATGCGGGAAATTGATCAGCATATTGCGCGGCAGATCGATCACGGTCATTTCGAACGCCTGGCGGAATTCCTCCTCCAGCTGCACGAATGCGGCGCCATCGGTCATCAGCGGCGAGTTCATCGGCGCTTCGGCTGACAGAATTGCCAGATTATCGTTGGCCCGGATCATCGCGCGTTCGATAAACAGCCCGTCGATCCGGCCTGGGTTTTCAATCGCATCGGTCAGACCGCGGCCCGGTTCCAGATCGAGCGCCAGCGCGCCGGTGCCAAAATGGACATCAAGATCGAGCAGAGCGGTCGGCATTTTCTCGTCGGCTGAAAACAGCCAAGCGAGCGAAGTGGCGATGGTCGAAGCACCGACCCCGCCGCGCGTGCCGATTACCGCAGTTGAGATATGCCGTTTTGCCGTCGACGCATCGTGCTGCTTGGGCGCAGCAAAGACGGCCTGGGCATTAACCAGCGCATCGCGAACCTGGCCTGGCGACAGCGGCTTGAGCAGGTAATCGTGAATCCCGCTGGCCACAAGGTCACGGTATAGCCGCACGTCGTTAACCTGACCAACCGCGATCACCACCGTGCCGGGTTCGCAAACCTCGGCGAGGGCGTTGATGTCGCTCAGCGGATCACCGCTTTCGGACAGATCAACCATCAGGATGTTGGGGCTGGCCGAGATCGACAGGGACTGGACCGCATTGCGCAGACCGCCCTTGTTGCATTTCTCGGGCTGCCAGCCCATTTCGATCACTACGGGGCGCAGCACATCCAGCGCAGCATCATCGCAAATGAAGGCGTTGAAAGCATCGCGGCTACCGGGTGCACCGGGTTTCCAAGGGGCATTCATGGTTTTACTTCCCCCCCGACTGGGTTGATTGCTTGGACAGGCCATTCTCACCGGTTGGCGGAGCCTGACGGTAGGAATCGATTGCTTTGGTCCCGCTCATCACGGTGGTGGAGCCCTTGGCCGAAACGCCCTGGATCAGGTGCTCGGGATCGGCGACCATCGAAGCGATGTTCGAATTGACGGCGCAGCCATAATTGCTGCTGGTACCGTTTTTGAGGTTGGTTTCGCTCTTGGCTGACCAATCCGGGCACCCTGGAACTGTCGCCGAAGACCGTGTCACCACGATCCGGACTGTACCGGGGTTGACGAAGCCCGGGGTAACCGGTGCTTCATCGCCCACGATCATACCATAACGGCCTGCAACACCATCAACTGCCGCGCGCGTCGCGCCGCTTTTCATGGGGTCGTCGATCGCAATGCGGTCACCATAGCGCAGGTCGAGCGCTTCGAACCAGCCTGACAGGCGGCGCTGCTCGGGGATCGAAACCCCGCCCGGACCCGCCGAAATGTCGAGCGTATAGTTGGTGCGGCTGACCACTGGTTGGTGGATGCTATCCAGCGCAGTGTTGCTGGGCATTCCGCCGCAGCCACCCAAAGCCAGAACCAGCGAAGCGGAGAGGGCCGAGGCCAGCGCCTTGTATGAAACGGGATTACGCATGGTGTTCACCTCTCTCAGTTCAGGTCAAAGCCGGGACCGGCATTACCGGCGTCAGCTGTGCGGTTGCGGCGCTTGCCCTTTTTACCGTCCTTGTCCCCGCCGGGACGCGGGTTCTGGATCGGGCCGGGCACGTCGAGTTCGCCCACCTTGGGTGGCTGGCCACCTTGATCGGGAGCGGCGCTAGGCATCGGGCGCTGTTGGCCTGATTTGCCGGCACTTTCCTGATTGCCGAAGATCCGCTGCAGCTCGTTCGGGTTGTTGTACCCGTCGGTTGGCAGCTTGATGTCGTTGGCGTTGACCGGGTTGACCAGATAGGGGGTCACCACGATCACCAGTTCGGTTTCGCCCTTGCGAAAGCTGGTCGATTTGAACAGCGAACCGATGATCGGCAGATCGCCAGCACCGGGCAGCTTTTCGACCGTCTGCTGCGAGCTGTTGCTCATCAGTCCGGCGATCATCATCGATTGGCCCGAACCCAGTTCCACCGTGCTTTCCGCGCGGCGCACTGTCAGTGCCGGAACCTGGAAGCCGTTCACCGTGATGGCGCCCTGGCTGGACAGTTCGGACACTTCAGGGCGGACCCGCATTGAAATGCGGCCATTCGACAGCACTGTTGGCGTGTAGGACAGGCTGACCCCGAAGCGTTTGTATTCGATCGAAGTGGTACCCAGACCTTGGCTGATCGGGATCGGATATTCGCCGCCCGCCAGGAAGTCAGCAGTTTCGCCCGAAAGCGCGGTCAGGTTGGGCTGTGACAGTGTCGTCACCAGACCCAGTTTTTCGCCCAGATCAAGCGCGCCCAGAACATCGAGGCCGAGCAGCTTTCCGGCAAAACCCAGTGCGGTCGTTCCCGCCGAATTGGCGTTGAACTTGTACTCGGTGCCGCCGGTTACAAACTGGCCGGTGGCCGGGTTGAACGGCAGCGAGACCGAACCAGCGGGCAGGCCAAACGTCGACGAAGCATCAAGCATTGGCATACCGGTGGTATTTACCGGGCCGATCGTGCCGGGGTTGCGGCCGCGGCTGGCGCCGAACAGCATTCCGCCGGACTGATCGCGGGTGACCAGATTGGTGCCAATTTCACGAACCAGCGTGCGGCTCACTTCGGCAAACCGGACCTGCAGGTTGACCTGCAGCGGCGTTGCCATTTTGAGCCGGGCAATGACATTGGCGTCCTTGCCAACAAAGGCCTGAACCAGCCGCTGCGCTTCGGCGGCATCTTCTGGCGCGGCAACGGTGCCGGTCAGCAAGAAGGTGTTGGTGCCCATGGTTGAAACCGTGATCTTGGCATCGGGCATCGCCATCTTCAGCATCGTATCGACGCTATCGATGTTCGATCCGACCCGGATGTTGGCCGACCAGATAATGTCGCCCGCCGCATTGCTGGCATAGACCGTGGTTTCACCGCCGCCTTTGCCGAAGACATAAAGCTGGCGATTGGATTTGACCTGGACGTCGGCAACCTTGTCGTCGGCGACAAAGACATCGGCCATCACGCCGCCGACCGAGACCAACTGGCCGCGGCCAATCGAGAGCACGATATCGTTAGCCGGGCGGCTGACCGACTGGGCCTTGGCCTGATCAGCCGGGACCAGAGCAAAGGGGGCCACTGCGCAAACGGCAGTCAGCAGGGTAATGGCAAGGCGCTTCATCGTTTTGCCTTTCTTGGCGGCCACAGGGGCGCTTATCGTGGTGGTGCTCAGCATCTCAGTTGCCCCCTGCCGATTCTTCGGTGGTAGCTTTGCCGCGGGTCACTCGGACAACCGGGGCGGAACGAACGGGAGCCGAGGCAGCGCCGCGCGGACCAGACTGGACCGGGGACGCCATGGCCGGCGCATAGTTGGACGCTGCAGGCCGGGTGGATTCGGTGGGCGGAGCAGTCCGGCGCTGAAAGCGTGAGACATCGCCGCCAGTGACAAAGGTGCCGCCGCCATCAATCGGACGGTTCATCGCCTGGCTCAGGAACTTTTCTTCCTGCTCCTTGTTGGCACCGGCTGGGACTTTGATGTTGCCGCTGGCAATCGCGGAATCGAGTTCCGACTGGTTATCAGCGAGGCTGCGCAGCGACAGGCTGAGCGTTCCGATCGTCTGGGCGACGGAGATCTTTTCGGCGATCTTGGGAGTGACTTCCAGCGTAACGGTGCGGAAAGCGCGGACCACGGTCTTGCCTTCTTCAACAGTCGTTTCGGTCGACTGATCGGTGGCGAGGACACGGACGTTGCGCAGGATTGTTTCGGTGGTCTTCAGCGCCGAACCGCCATCACGGCCCGGAACGGTCTGGGTCAGCATCAGGTCAACATGGTCACCCGGGAACACAAACCCGCCGACGCCAGTCTTGGCTGAAACGGGGATCGTTACGGCGCGCATGCCAGGGCCAAGCGCCGCAGCGAGGAAGCCGCGATCGCCCGGTGCCACCAAGGCGCCTTGGGTAACCGGCTGACCGGCAGTGATCGGATAGCGGACCACGGTGCCCAGCAGCTTGTTCATGTCGGCTTCGCCGTCGATGAAGTAAGCGTCCTGAACCATTTCCTTGGGCCAGAGCTGAAACGCGATCGAATCAGCGGTAACAATGGTGCCGACCGGCAAGGCGCGCTGGGCGACCAGAACCTTGGGGCCCTTGGGGACCTCTTGAGCAGCCTCTGCCTTGGGTGCGCCTGCACCGGCGAACAGGCTCCTGGCAGCCATGGCCGTTCCGACCGCGATGATCAGTGCGCCAAGCAGCAGCAACAGCTTCTTTTTATCCATGGCTATACGAGCCCCCTAGTAGAAATCCGAAAACGTCAGTGTTTAATCGACCAAACTGGTTAAAATCTGGTTCACCCCAGACCGGAGGCTGACAAAGCCCCCGTGGCTGGAGGTAGAATTTGGGTTGCGATCACCAGCAGTCCGCCGGTTGAAATGGCCAAGCCATAAGGGACTGGAATCCGGCCCTTCTGATTGCGTGAGACGATCAGCGCTCCGGCGGTCGTCACGATCAACAAAGCTGCAACGCCCAGCTTGACTGCGGCACCGGGCAGAACCGCCCCAGCATTTAGCGGCGCGCCGCCGTTCATTACCCAAGCGATATAGCAGGAGCCGAGCAACCACAGCGTGGTGCCGGTATAGGCCAGGGTGCGCTTGGCCGGGGCATCGCTGCCCAGCGACAGATTGCGTGCACCCGCGACCATCGACATCGCCCCACCGACCAGCGAGGTTAAAAACAGAACGCTGAAAAAGACCATCGGCGGCAGCCACAACGCCAGCGCCGCAAGCAGCTTCACATCGCCGCCGCCCATTCCGCCACGCGCGAAAATCAGTGCAAAGCCAAACAGGACAATCAAAGCCATGCCGATCTGCCAGGCCACATCGGGCCACACTGAATATCCGGCGGAAAACCAATACAGCGGGGCCGCCAGCGCGATGGCACCGTTCAGCCAGTTGTCGATCTGGCGCCGCTTGAGATCGGTAAAGGCCGCAATCGCCAGTGCGATTGCCAAGCCTCCGAGCAGCAGGTAACGAAATTCGGCGTCCGGCATCCAAGCCCCCTGGTTATAGGGGCCTGTTTAGGGGGCAGGACTTACCAAAAAGTAACTACCCTCAGGAGGCTGGAATTAGCCAAGAGTTGAAAGCAAGCGAACGGCGAGAGATCCCCGAGTTCGCGCCCGAAACCCTGTGGTGCGCGGGCGATGGGCATCCGGTCCGCCGGATCGATTGGCCAGAGCCTGCGGGCGAGTTCAAAGGTTCGATCCTGTTCGTGCAGGGCCGCGCTGACTTTTATGAAAAATATCTCGACCTGCTGGCCCACTGGCACGGCGTAGGCTGGCGGGTAACTGCATCGGATTGGCGCGGGCAGGGCGGATCAGGCCGATTGGGCACGGATGACGTCACCGGCCACATTGATGACTATGCCACTTGGGTCGATGATCTGGCGCTGCTGTGGGCCCGCTGGAAAGCCGAAACGCCGGGGCCGCATTTGCTGGCCGGGCATTCGATGGGCGGGCATCTGGTGCTGCGCGCAGCCGCTGAGGCCCGGATCGATCCAGACGGAATTATCCTGTGCGCGCCGATGCTGGGCTTTGCGGCCTCGGTCCTGCCAGTGCCGGTGATGCACCTGATCGCCAAGGCCATGGTCCGGCTGGGTGATCCGCGCCGCCCGGCCTGGAAATGGAGCGACAAGCCCGGGGTGCCGCCTGATTCGCGTGCTGGGCTGCTCACTCACGATGCAGAGCGCTATCAGGACGAACTGTTCTGGCGCGCTGCCCGCCCGGAATTGGTGATGGGGCCGGGCAGCTGGGGTTGGGTCGAGCGCGGCTATGCCTCAATGCGGCTGTTGGCTGGACCGGGTGTGCTGGAGAAAGTCCGCACTCCTGTGCTGATTTTGGCGACAGACAATGACAAGCTGGTCGATTTCAAGCCGATTGCCGCTGCGGCGGCGCGGTTGCCGAACTGCGAGATGGTCCGGTTTGGAGCGGAATGCCACCACGAGATTCTGCGTGAAGCCGATGGCGTGCGAAGCCGCGCATGGGCGGCCTGCGATGCGTTCATGGCGCGAATTGCCGGGTGAGCGAGCGGTTCGACTTTGCCGTTGTCGGCGCCGGAATGGCTGGGGCTTCGGTTGCTGCGGGGCTGGCGCCGCATGGCCGGGTGCTGCTGATCGAGGCTGAGGACCGGCCCGGTTATCATGCGACCGGGCGTTCGGCGGCGTTCTGGACCGAGAGCTATGGCGGGCCGCTGGTCCAGCCGCTGACCGCCGCATCGCGGGCGTTCTTTGATACCCACGCCCTGCTGACACCGCGCGGCGCGCTGACTTTGGCGCGGACCGAAGAAGCGGCTGGGCTCGCGGGTTTTATTAGCGAATTTTCGGCACTTGGCGTGCGGGTCGAGCCGCTCGACCGGGCTGCTCTGACCGGGCGCTTGCCGGGACTGAAAGACGAATGGCAGCTGGGCGCGTGGGAGCCTGATTGCTGCGATATTGATGTTTCCAGGCTGCATCAACTGTGGCTAGGGCAGGCGCGGCGTTCGGGGGCCGAACTGCTCTGCCGGGCTCGGCTGATTGCGGCCCAGCACGGCGCGGATGGCTGGACCCTCACGCTCGAAGATGGTCGCGCGTTTTCCGCCCGGGTGCTGATTAACGCGGCTGGAGCCTGGGCCGATCCAGTCGCCGAACTGGCCGGAGTGGCCCCGCTGGGGATGGCCCCGCTGCGGCGCACCGTGGCGCAGCTGCGGATGGGGGCACCGGTGCCGCCCGACTTGCCGCTGGTGCTGGGCTTTGACGGATCGTTCTATTTCAAACCCGAAGCCGGCAAATTGTGGCTGAGCCCGCATGACGAAAGCCCCAGCGCGCCGTGCGATGCCGCGCCCGAAGAACTCGACGTGGCGACCGCTATCGACCGGTTCGAAGCGGTGACCACTTGGCCGATCGCTGCGGTGGAGCATAAGTGGGCCGGGCTGCGCACGTTCGCGCCCGACCGGCTGCCGGTTTACGGGTTTGATCCAGCGGCGCCCGATTTCTTCTGGTTTGCCGGGCAAGGCGGCTTTGGCATCCAAACCGCCCCAGCGGCGGCCGATCTGGCGCTGGCTTTGCTGCTAAAGCACAACGGCGGCGCAGTTGATCCAACGCCCTACAGCCCGGCGCGTTTCCGTTAACTTACCGAGAGAGCCGCATCACTGGCCAGCTTGTCGGCGCGCTCGTTTTCTGGGTGGCCGTCATGGCCTTTGACCCAGATCCACTCAATCCGGTGACGCTTGGTGGCCAGCAACAGCTCCTGCCACAGGTCAGCGTTTAGCACCGGCTTTTTGGCGGCGGTTTTCCAGCCGTTCTTTTGCCAGCCGAAGATCCACTTAGTAATCCCGTCGATCACATAGCGGCTGTCAGTGTGCAGGTGGACGTGGCACGGTTCTTTCAGCACTTGCAACGATCGGATGACCGCGGTCAGTTCCATCCGGTTGTTGGTGGTGGCAGGTTCATTGCCGGACAAGTCTTTTTCGTGGTGGCCCATCCGCAGGACCACGCCCCAGCCGCCGGGACCGGGATTGCCCTTGCAGGCCCCGTCCGTAAAAATCTCGACCTTTTTCATGGTGCCGCAAAGACCCTGGCATTGGCCGGGTCGGCATAGAATTCCAGCCGCCGGGCAAAGGCCATCGGGCTCTTGCGAACCACCAGCGCATCGGCCGGGGTATTGAGCCAGTCGAACGCGCGGCTGAGCGTAAACCGCAGTGCGGCGGCGCGGGCCAGCACTGGCAGAGCGGCGCGCTCGTCTGCTGATAACGGGCGAAGGGCGTCATAGCCCTCGAGCAGCGCGGCCGAGATCGCCGGGTTGAAATTACCGCCTTGGGCGTCAAAGCACCAGGCGGTGTGAGTCACTGCAACGTCATAGGCGGCCAGGTCGGTGCAAGCGAAGTAGAAGTCGATCAGCCCGGTTACTGCGGCACCCAGCATCAGCACATTGTCGGGAAACAGATCGGCGTGGATTACCGCGCGGGGCAATTCGGCGGGCCAGGCCTGCTCCAGCAACGGCAGTTCGCGTTCGGCCAAGTCTGCTAGGACTGGGTCGATCTGGGTCAAACCGTCATGACCGCAGGCGGCCACCAAGCGGCGCGATTCGGACAGACCCATCGCGTTGTCGCGGGTTGCGGTAAAATCTGCGCTGGCCAGATGCATTTGCGCCAAAGCCCGGCCAACCGCGCGGGCCTGATCTACTGTAGGATGGCTGACCGAGACACCGGGTAGAAATTCGATCAGTGCCACCGCCTTATCGCCGATCATCCGGAACAGCGCGCCGCCGCGATCATGGATCGTGCGCGGCACCGGGCAGCCCTTGGCGGCGAGGTGATCGAGCAGTGAGAGGAAGAACGGCAGTTCTGCCACTTCGATCCGGAATTCGTACATCGTCAGGATGAACCGAGTGGGAGTGCCATGCTGGCCGGTGGTTTCAACCAGCCAGTTGGAATTGGAAACACCCTCGGCAATCCCCTTGGCGCTGGTCAGTTCGCCGACATCGAAATGGGCAATCAACGCGGCCAGATCTTCGGCGGCGAGGTGGGTGTAGACCGCCATCAGTCGGTCAAT
>JAYURW010000122.1:0-14814 GCA_043756025.1 Novosphingobium sp.
TTGAGCCGTGCCATTTGCCCGTCCGATATCATGGCGAAACAAAACAGGCGATGAAAAATCCGTCGGTGGCATCTGCCCATGGGGACAGGCGCCAGCCAGCGCCGCGCGGTACGCCAGCGGGCATGAACGGTAGCTGGGCGGTCCAGCCGGGGTGGCGAGCCAGAAATGCCTCGGCCTGATCGGCTCCTTCGGCATCGAGCAATGAACAGGTGACGAATATCACGCGCCCGCCGGGCCGGACCAGCGTTGCGGCGAGGTCAACCAACCGGGCCTGAATGGCGGCATAGCGCGCCACTTCGCGCTCGCTCAACCGCCAGCGGGCTTCGGGGTTGCGGCGCCAGGTGCCGGTGCCGCTGCACGGCGCATCAACCAGTACCGCATCAACCTTGCCCGCCAGATCGGCCAGCGCGGCGGTTTCGCGACCCGGATCGAGCAGACGGCTTTCGATCAGGCTGGCCCCGGCGCGTTCGGCCCGAGGGGCTAGCCGCGAGAGGCGCGAACGGTCGGTATCACAAGCGATCAGGCGGCCTTTGCCGCCCATCGCGGCGGCCAGCGCCAGCGTCTTGCCCCCAGCCCCGGCGCACAGGTCCACCACCGTTTCACCTGGCTGGACGGCAGCGGCGAGGCAAGCGATCTGCGATCCGCCGTCCTGCACTTCGATAGCGCCGCTGGTGTAGGCGTCCCATTGTTCGACCGGGGTGCCGGAGGGAAAGCGCAACCCTTGCGGCGCTGCCAAAGTCTCGCCGGGTTCGGGCAGTTCAAGCGAAGCCGGATCCGCCTTCAGCGCATTGACCCGCACATCGAGCGGGGCCCGCCCGAGCAAAGTAGAGGAAGCCTCCCCCGTAATCCCGCTCGCAGCCAATGCCGCTTCGAGCCAGGGCGGAGCGATGCCGGGTTCGGCCACCGGTTCATCCGGCACAATCGGCGCGGGGCCATGGCCTTGGCCATCAAACAGTGCGGAAAGCGATGGATCGCCCTGCGCCAGCCGCAGCATTGCCGCACGGCCAGTGGCGGGAATATCCCCGCAGGCCCGGATCGCGCCATAGACCAGTTCGCGCACCGCGCGGCGGTCCTTGCTGCCGGCAAAGCGCCGGGCCTTGAACCATTCCGCCACGATCCGGTCCGCACTCGCCCCGCCGCCCCGCGCGGCGGCGATAATCAGGTCGAGGATTTCAATCCCGGCTTGGACGCGGGCGGAAGGGGTCACAGCTTGTAGTTCGGCGCCTCGCGGGTGATCGTCACGTCATGGACGTGGCTTTCTTTCAGGCCCGCGCCGGTGATCTGGACGAATTGCGCGCGTTGTTTGAGATCGGGGATCGTCGCCGCGCCGGTATAGCCCATCGCCGCTTTGATCCCGCCGACCAGCTGGTGGACAACGTCTTTAGCCGGGCCCTTATAGGCGACCTGGCCTTCGATTCCCTCGGGCACCAGCTTCATCTGATCCTTGATATCGCCCTGGAAATACCGATCAGCCGAGCCGCTGCCCATTGCCCCAAGCGAGCCCATGCCGCGATAGCTCTTGTAGGCCCGGCCCTGATACAGGAACGTCTCACCGGGGGCTTCGTCGGTGCCCGCCAACATCGATCCGATCATGATCGTGCTGGCCCCGCCCGCCAAGGCCTTGGCCGCATCGCCGCTGGTCCGCAGGCCGCCATCGGCGATAATCGGCACGCCGCTGTCCTCCGCCGCGCGCGAAGCTTCCATGATCGCGGTCAGCTGCGGCACGCCAACGCCCGCAACCACGCGGGTGGTGCAGATCGAGCCCGGCCCGATCCCAACCTTGACCCCGTCCGCCCCGGCCCCGATCAGAGCGCGGGTCGCTTCATATGTTGCAACGTTGCCGGCGATGACTTGCGCGGAATTGGAGATCTTTTTCACCCGTTCGACCGCGCGGGCCACGTCCTTGTTGTGGCCGTGGGCAGTGTCGATGATGATAACATCGCATTCAGCCGCCAGCAGCGCCTCGGTCCGTTCAAAGCCCTTGTCACCGACCGTGGTTGCAGCGGCCACGCGCAAGCGCCCGGTGGCGTCCTTGGTCGCATCGGGATAGGTGATCGCGCGTTCCATATCCTTGACCGTGATCAGCCCGATGCAGTGGAATGCCGCATCGACCACCAACAGCTTTTCGATCCGGCGCTGATGCAGCAGCCGTTTAGCCTCGTCCTGGCTGACCCCGGCGGGCACCGTCGCAAGGTTTTCGTGGGTCATCAATTCGCGCACCGGCTGGGCCGGATTATCGGCAAAGCGGACGTCGCGGTTGGTTAGAATGCCGACCAGTTTGCCGCCAACCTCGACCACCGGGATGCCCGAAATGCGGTTGGCCTCCATCAGGGCCCGGGCCTCGCCCAGTGTGGCGTCGGGGCTGATTGTGATCGGGTTGACCACCATCCCGCTTTCAAACCGCTTGACCGCGCGCACGGCGGCGCACTGTTCCTCGACCGACAGATTGCGGTGGAGCACGCCGATCCCGCCCAATTGCGCCATGACAATCGCCATGTCGGCTTCGGTTACGGTGTCCATCGCGCTGGAAATAACCGGGATATTGAGCGCAATATCGCGGGTCAGCCAGGTCCGCGTATCGGCCATCGATGGGACGATATCGGATTCGCCCGGCTGCAACAGGACGTCATCGTAAGTCAGGCCGAGAGGGATAATCATGGGTGCCACTTGCCTTAATGCGAAGGTTCGATTCGTGGCGGCCCATGTAACCGCAGGCAGCGGGATAAGCTAGAGGCCTAACGCGCCGCGAACGGAACGCGCTTTGCGTCGCCAAACCAGCGCGCCAGAATGACCAGAAATTCAGTGTCGTCAGCCGCCCCGCCCAGCTCGATCCCGCGGCTCAACTGATCGCCCGGGCGGTGGTAATCGCCGTCCATAAAGCGTTCAACGAGGCCGATGTCCGACCACGAGCTGGAAATCATCACAGCCGGCACGTCATGCTTCATCAGTGCCCAGCCGTCCTGACGGCGGACATAGGCGTTGGCCGCATTGCCATCGACCAGCTTGCGCTTATTGGCTTTGGCCGCAGCGGCAATTTGCGGATCGAGCGGGGTCAGGCCCTTGCCAACCACGGCAAACGGCTGCCCTTCACCGGCCAAGGCGACCGTATCAATGTTGAACGCCGCCACGATCTGCCCCAGCGGCAGCGGCGGGTCTTCGGCAAAGGCCTCTGCCCCCAAAAAGCCGATTTCCTCGGCCGTGGTGGCCAAAAAGTAGATATCGCGATCGGGCTGCGGGCCTTTGACCAGCCGCCGGGCCACTTCGGTCAGCACCGCCAGCCCGCTGGCATTATCAACCGCGCCGTTGCAAATCTGGTCCTCGGCTGGCGGCGCAGCGCAGCGGCCAAAATGGTCCCAGTGGGCCAGTAGCAGCACCGCGCCCAGTTCCGGCCGTTTGCCCGGCAGCTTGCCGATCAGATTGTGCGTATTGATCCGGGTTTCGCGGGTGGTGGCCTCCAGCGACACCGCCAGATCGATACCGCGTGAGGCAAAGCCGGTGCCCCCCGCCATTGTCTGTAGCTTGGCCGTATCGAGCCCGGTTCCGGCCAGCGCAGCGTTCAGCGCGGCGGCCGTAATAAAGGCCTCGATATCCCCGCCCAGCTTGTCCCCGGCCAGCGCATAGCCTTTGCGGCTGCGGTTGGCGCTGACGTTTTCGAGGCTGCGCTCCCCATCCAGCACGGTGACGACGGCTGACGCGCCGCCTTGCAGCAAGGCATTCTGGCGATCAGAATTGTTCACCCCGCCATCGAGCAACAGTGCCACGCGCCCGGCCAATTCGGCCCGCGGCGGGATCAGCGCGGCTTCGCCAACGAACAGCAGCGGAGCGTTTTCGACCAGCCCGCGCTTGCCCGATGTCAACACCAGCACGGCATCACCGGGTATCAGCATGCGCTTGTTCTTGTGGGCGAACACGGCCCGGCTCAGCTGCGGTTCGCGGGCGATGATCGTGACCGGGGCGAACCACGGGTGCGCCGGATCGTTAGTGCCCGAAACAAGCCCGATGTTGAACCATTGCTTGCCCAGATAGCGCAGCGTTTTGGTTTCGCCCTCGGTCCCCGGCTCGCGCCCTTCATAGGCATCGCTGGACAGTTCAGTGATGTGCGCGCCCAGTTGGGCCTTCAGTTCGATCCGGGCCTTGTTTGGCCGCGAGGCAGCGGCGACCGGATCCAGCACCAGCGCTGCCACAAGCAGCGGCAGGATCACGCGGTTCATCGCTAGCCAGAAACGGTACATCGCCGTTCTTATCACTCGATTGCGCGGGCCGAGCAAGCGGCTCAATCGCTGGTTATGCGAATACGCCGCGCCGTGGCAGGAAAGATACAGCGCCCCGGTGATCCGCGCCTATTCAGCGGTCCAGCCGCCGTCCATGCTGATGTTGGACCCGGTGATGTTCGATGCAGCGTCACGGCACAGGAACACCGCCATTTCGCCGATGTCCGAAGGCTGAACGAACTTGCGGGTTGGCTGGCGCACCAGCATGACATCGTTGATCACCTGATCGCGGGTCAGCCCGCGCGCGGCCATCGTACCCGGGATCTGATTTTCCACCAGCGGGGTCCAGACATAGCCCGGACTGATACAGTTGGCGGTGATGTTGAAGGTCGCTAGTTCCAGCGCCAGCGTCTTGGTCAGCCCGTTGAGGCCATGTTTGGCCGAGACATAGGCCGATTTGAACGGCGATGCGGTCAGCGAATGGGCGCTGGCAGTGTTGATGATCCGCCCCCAACCCGCCGCTTTCATTTGCGGGATCGCCAGCCGGCAGGCATCGAACGCGGCGGTCAGGTTGAGCGCGATGATCGTGTCCCACTTATCAACCGGGAACTCCTCAACCGGGGCGACGTGCTGCATCCCGGCGTTGTTGACCAGAATGTCGATCGGACCGGCGCCCGCCATCAGCGCCTCAACCCCGGCGCGCTGAGACAGGTCTGCGGGCACGTGAATGGCACCCAGTTCATCACACAGCGCCGCAATCGCCTCCGCCTCACCAAAGCCCGACAGCACCACAGCTGCGCCCTCAGCCACCAGCGAGCGGGCGATTGCCAGACCAATCCCCGAGGTTGAGCCAGTGACCAGCGCGCGTTTTCCGGACAAGAACATTCCCGACTCCAACAGCTTGATGTTTCCGCTATAGGTGGGGCCATTGCGGTTGGCATAGTCTTTGTCCAGCCCGCCGAGAGGACCCCACGATGCGTCTCGATGACTTCGATCCCAATGCGATCAACGTTGAAGACCAGCGCGGCGGCGGGCGGCGCTTGCCCGGCGGGCGCGGCGGACAAGTGGGCTGCGGCACGCTGGTGATCGCACTGATCGGCGCGGTGGTGTTCGGGATCGATCCTGCCCAGATGATCGGCGGGCTGCAACAGGTTCAAGGCCCTGCCGTTGAAGGTCCGGCGCAAGCGGACCTCTCAGAGAGCCAGTCTTGCCGCACCGATGCCAGCAGCTTGCAAAGTTGCAATGCCCTGAATTCGCTCAACAAGACTTGGGCACCAATATTTGCGGCGGCCAACATCCCGTTCAGTGATCCCAAAATGGTGTTCTATTCGCAGCAGGGTCAATCGGGCTGCGGCGCGGCGCAAAGCGCGATGGGGCCGTTCTATTGCCCGGCTGACCAGGGCATCTACCTCGACACCGATTTCTTCCAGCAAATGGACCGCGAACTGGGCGCGCGCGGCAAATTCGCCCGCGATTACGTGATCGCTCACGAATACGGCCACCACATCCAGAAATTGACCGGCGTGTCCGACCAGATCCGCAGCCTGCAATCGCAGAACCCGCGCAAGGCCAATGCGCTGTCGGTCCGGTTGGAGTTGCAGGCCGATTGCTATGCCGGGGTCTGGGCCGCCAAGAACCGCGACCGGCTGGATCCGGGCGACATGGAAAGCGGCCTCAACGCCGCTGCCGCGATTGGCGATGATACCCTGATGCGTAACGCCGGTCGCCGCGCCAGCCCCGAAGCCTTCACCCACGGCACCAGCGCGCAGCGGATGGAATGGCTCCGCAAAGGCATGGAAAGCGCCGATGATTCGGTGTGCGATGCGTTGATGCGATGATGCGGTAGTGCGCATCACCCCAAACCCGTCTGTCCGGAGCCTGTCGAAGGACCGTCCTTGTTCTTGAAGTCACGCGATGCGGCAAAAAGAAAAGTACAGTGCTTCGACAAGCTCAGCATGGACGGTTAAGGGGAAAGCGAAACTCGGGATTACCGACCCATGCGCCTGACCGATTGCCACAACATCGATGATTTCCGCCTGCTGGCCCAGCAACGCCTACCCTGGCCGGTGTTCGATTATATCGATGGCGCCGCCGATGACGAACTGACCAAGGCCCGCAATACTGCCGCCTATGCCGATTGCGATCTGGTCCCGGATGTGCTGGCCGGGGTCGACCAGATCGACACCAGTTGCACGATCCTGGGCCGCAAAAGCGCGTTGCCGCTGATCCTCTCGCCCACCGCGCTGCAACGTGTGTTCCACTGGCAGGGTGAGCGCGCCGTGGCCCGCGCGGCAGAGAAATTCGGGCTATGGTTCGGGATTTCCAGCCTCGCGACGGTTTCGATCGAGGAAATCGGCGCGATGACTGCCAGCCCCAAGCTGTTCCAGTTCTATTACCACAAGGACCGCGGGCTCAATCGCTCCATGATCGAGCGCTGTCAGGCCGCCAAGTTCGACGCGATCGCGCTGACGGTCGACACGATCGTTTCGGGCAAGCGCGAACGCTGTGCCCGCAGCGGCTTTACCTCACCGCCGAAGTTTACCGCAGCTTCCGCGCTGTCTTATGCAATCAAGCCGCGCTGGGCGCTGGATTATGTTTTCCGCGAGAAGTTCGCCCTGCCCAATCTTGACAGCCACGTGCGTGAGGGGACTGGCGAGGCGGTGTCGATTGCCAGCTATTTCAACACCATGCTCGATCAATCGCTGGACTGGAAAATGGCCGAGCAATTGCGCGATGATTGGGGCGGAAAATTCGCGCTGAAAGGCGTGATGAGCGTCGCCGATGCCCGCCGCGCCGCCGATATGGGGATCGACGCGATCATGCTGTCGAACCACGGCGGGCGGCAACTGGACGGCAGCCGCGCCCCGTTCGATCAGCTCCCGGCGATTGTCGATGCGGTCGGCGGCCGGATCGAGATCATCTGCGACGGCGGCGTGCGGCGCGGCACCCATGCGCTGAAATCGGTCTGCGCGGGCGCGACCGCGGCCTCTGGCGGGCGGCTCTACCTCTATGCGCTGGCCGCCGCCGGGCAAGACGGCGTCGAACGCGCGATCAGTATCCTAAAGGATGAAATCGAGCGCGGGATGAAGCTGATGGGGCTCAAATCGGTCAGTGAACTGACGCCTGAACGGCTGGTTTGGCGATAGTCGAAGGGCGAATGCCACAAGGGACATATCGCACGGGCTGGCTGAACGGTGTAACCGATCTGCTCAACAAGCCGAATAGACCTTTGAAACCGATAAGGCGCGCCCCGACCATGCTGATCAGGATCAACGACCCGGCCCACCTGCGCGAAGCCGAAGCGACTGACGAAGGGGTCTATTGGAACCGCCGTTCGGTGCTGGGCGGGATGGCGCTGGCCGGACTGTTACCGGCCGGTTGTGCCGAGGCCAAAGTGCCCAATCTGGCACCTTTGGCAGCCCGCAAAACCCGCAGCCTGAATGAGAAGCTGACCTCCTATGACAGCGTGACGAATTACAACAATTTCTATGAATTCGGGCTCAGCAAGGAAGACCCGGCGCGCAATGCCGGCACGCTGCGGACCCAGCCCTGGACCGTGCGGATCGACGGGCTGGCGGGCAAGCCGCAAGTGCTCGACATTGACCGGCTGCGCAAACTGTTCCCGCTCGAGGAACGGGTTTACCGGATGCGCTGTGTCGAAGGCTGGTCGATGGTGATCCCGTGGGTCGGCTTTCCGCTGGCGGCGCTGCTCAAACTGGCCGAGCCGCTGGGCAAAGCCAAATACGTCGCGTTTGAAACGCTGCGTGATCCGGCGCAAATGCCGGGCCAGCGCAGTTCGGTGCTGCAATGGCCCTATGTCGAGGGACTGCGGCTGGACGAGGCGATGCACCCCTTGGCGATGATCGCGGTCGGGCTTTATGGCCGGGTTCTGCCCAACCAGAACGGCGCGCCGCTGCGGCTGGTGGTGCCGTGGAAATATGGCTTCAAATCGATCAAATCGATCACCCGGATCCGGCTGACTGACCGGCTGCCGCCGACCAGCTGGAACCGCTCTGCGCCGGGCGAATATGGCTTTTACGCCAACGTCAATCCGGCCGTCGATCACCCACGCTGGTCGCAGGCGACCGAACGGCGGATTGGCGAATACACCCGCCGCAAAACCTTGCCGTTCAACGGCTATGAAGCCGAAGTGGCCGGGCTGTACCGCGGCATGAATTTCCAGAAGAATTTCTGAGTGACGTCTGCGAACCGGAGGGCTTTGCAGGTTGCGCTCCACGTTTTGATCGCGCTGCCGCTGGCGCTGCTGGTGTGGCGCTGGTCGGGAGTGCTGCTGCAGGACGCGGACCCCCGGCTGGCCGGGCTGACGGTGGAGCCGGTCGACTATACCATCGACACTCTTGGCCTGTGGGCGCTGCGCGCGCTGTGGCTGACACTGGCAGTGTCGCCGCTGCGGCAGCTGACCGGCTGGAACTGGCTGGCGGGCTGGCGCCGCCCGCTCGGGCTGTGGGCGTTTGGCTATGCGCTGCTTCACCTGTCGGTCTATTTCGGGCTCGATCAGGCGGGTGATCTGGGGCTGCTGGTGCAGGACGTGATCAAGCACAATTTCATCCTGCTGGGGATGTCGGCGCTGCTGCTGATCCTGCCGCTGGCGCTGACCTCGACCCGCGGCATGATCAAGCGGCTGGGCGGGCGCCGCTGGCAAAATGTCCACCGCCTGATCTACCTCGCCGCCGCGCTGGCCTCGGTCCATTTCATCCTGCGGGTGAAGGGGTTCCAGTGGGAGCCATGGATTTACGCCGGGGTGCTGGCGCTGCTGCTGATAGCGCGGGTGAAGGCGGTTCGGGCGGTGCTTGGGCGAGCTTGAAAGCGGTACCAATATTTGGTATCGGTGCGGTATGGCAGCCAAAAACACCTCAATCGCCCTCGGTGCTCCCTTCACCGATTTCGCTAAACGCAAGGTTGAGTCGGGCGAATTCGGTTCGACCAGCGAAGTAGTACGCGAAGCCATGCGGCGCTACATCGCCGATGATACCGAAGTTGAGGCACTCCGCCGGTTGATCCGTGAAGGAGAGGAGAGCGGCCCGCCAGAACCGTTCGACTTTGCAGAATTTATCGCTGAAATGAAGGCCCAGTCCAAGGACGCCGCGTGACCGGTTGGCAGTTCTCGCCAAAAGCGAGGCGCGAAATGGCGGCGATCTGGCACTACACCGCTGATCGTTGGGGAATCGATCAAGCGGAACGGTACATTCAGCAAATCGAACATGATTTGTCAGCGGCTGCAGCCGGATCGCCATTACTGCGTCCATTCGATAGCTATCTGCGAATCAGTTCAGGTCGTCATGTCTGTGTGCTGCGGCGCGATTCAGAGGGCAGCCTGAACGTCGTGCGGGTTTTGCATCAATCGCAGGATATCCCGGCGCGGTTGAAGGACTGAGTACCGGGATGCGGGGCGACCGTGCCCAACGGCGCGATTGAGGTTCGGCTATTGGGGGTTAAGTGCATCGTCGCCCTAATCCCTGTCCACCGCAATCCCCCTAGCCGTCGCCCTGAACTCGTTTCAGGGTCCATCGTGCCTTTAGCCCGGCACCCAAATCACCAAACAAGCCGCGCGGTCAGGCTTGCCGACGGGCGCTATGCGCTGGGCCGGGAAATGGACCCTGAAACGAGTTCAGGGTGACGGGGTTTGGGGGGTTTGCGTACGTGTCACCGTAATCCCAACGACACGTTGGCCTCGATAGCCGCGCTGATTGAGTGGATTGTGTTCCTGTTTGACACGACATCATCGCGCCGCCGCAAGTTTACACCGTCCCAGAGTGGCAGTCGCGCACACTTTTCGGGGTTAGAAACAGACGCAATCAAAATGTCTAAACCGCGTAAATCAAGGCCAAGCGTTTCCATTTGTCCCAATGCCACCAGAAACTCTTCGGCTTGCTCAGCGCCTACATCTTGTCGCATTTGCAGCACGAACTCTTTGCCATGTTCTGCGTTGAGCACCCCTTGGAAAAGCGGTGTTTCCAGTTTGCAATAGTCTCGCAAATTTCCGGTTCCAGCTCTTATACGACCCTCAACGTTGGCAACACGAATGGTATCACCTGAACCGTTATAGCCGACAATCGCGAAATCTAGTCGGCGGTCACCTTCCAGCCGACCGGCAGAAACAATGACATAACCGACATAAATTCCTTGGAGGCTGGTTAAGACGGAAGCACTCAAGCTGTCGTCCTCTTCGGTTAGATTGAGGCTTCCAGCGATATGACGATGCGAACTATTATCTGGGATTACGATAGCTGATTGCGGAAGCATCTCCTGCAATGTTGCGTAGTGATGGTGAATGTGAACCTCTTTTTGATCCCCTTCCGCACCTTTCCGCCCTGTAATTATAATCGCAGCCGCATAAGCAGCGACCATCAACACAGTGGAAATTGCTACCCACGGTTCAGTCAATTGGAACCAAGCCCATGCGACTTGTGAGGCAATCCAATCCTTAGCCCCCGCCCAAACCGTCGCAGTTGCGATGACCGTGCCTGTTACTGCGGCAGGAAACCATTTGAGAAAGTCGTGAGCGAATCGCGTCATAGCCCCAATTACCATCGTCTTAGGCAAGCGACACAACTTGAATCTGCCAAAAACACTCTCGTCGCCCCGCACTTGATGCCTGGCTGGGCTGTCTTTTCGACGCTCAAAGAGAAGAAGTCTAAGCCCGAATCAAGTCCGGGCCGACAAAATGAAGTGTAGCTTACGCTACCTCAATAAACCCGCTTCTTCGGCTTGATGTACTCAACATCATCCGTAAGCGTGTATTCATGCACCGGGCGGTAGTCGATCTTGACCGAACCGCCTTTGCCGCCCCAGCCTTCGAACCAGGCGGCGGTGTGTTTCATCCACTGCGCATCGTCACGCTCAGGGAAGTCTTCGTGGGCGTGGGCGCCGCGCGATTCCTTGCGGTTGTGCGCGCCGTGGATCGTGACGGTGGCCTGGGCGATCAGGTTGTCGAGCTCGAGCGTCTCGACCAGATCGGTGTTCCAGATCAGGCTGCGGTCGGTCACGCCGATATCCTGCATCCGCGCGTAGGTCTTGGCGAGTTCGTCCTTGCCTGTCGCCATCAGGGCTTCGTCGCGGAACACCGCGCAGCCTTTGGTCATGGTCCGCTGCATTTCCAGCCGCACTTCGGCAGTAGGCGAGCTGCCATTGGCGTGGCGGAAGTGATCGAGCCGCGAGAGCGCGAAGTCGGCGCTGTCCTTGGGCAGTTCGGGGTGGGCCGATTGCGGCTTGATAATTTCTTTCAGCCGGTGCCCGGCGGCGCGGCCGAACACGACCAGATCGATCAGCGAGTTGGAGCCAAGGCGGTTGGCTCCGTGGACCGAAACGCAGGCCGCTTCACCCACTGCAAACAAGCCGGGGACGATGGTTTCGGGATTGCCATCGGCGCCGATGGTCATCACTTCGCCGGTCCATTTGGTCGGGATGCCGCCCATGTTGTAATGCACCGTCGGGCAGACCGGCAGCGGCTGACGGGTCAGGTCGACGCCGGCAAAAATCTTGCCGCTTTCGGTGATCCCGGGCAGGCGCTGGGCCAGCACTTCGGGCGCGATGTGATCGAGGTGCAGGTTGAGGTAGGCCCCATCCGGGCCAACCCCGCGCCCTTCGCGCATTTCGAGCGCCATGCTGCGCGAGACAACGTCGCGGCTGGCCAGATCCTTGGCCGATGGGGCGTAGCGTTCCATGAACCGCTCGCCTTCGGAGTTGGTCAGGTAGCCGCCTTCGCCGCGCGCGCCTTCGGTGATCAGCACGCCCGCGCCGTAGATGCCGGTCGGGTGGAACTGGACGAATTCCATGTCCTGCAGTGGCAGCCCGGCGCGCAGCACCATTCCGCCGCCGTCGCCGGTGCAGGTGTGAGCCGAGGTGGCGGTGAAATAGCACCGGCCATAGCCGCCGGTCGCCAAGACCACCGCATGGCTGCGGAAGCGGTGGATCGAACCATCGTCCAGGCACAGCGCAATCACGCCCCGGCACACGCCGTTTTCCATGATCAGATCGATCGCGAAATATTCGATAAAGAAGTCCGCGTCGTACTTCAGGCTCTGCTGATAAAGCGCGTGGAGCATCGCGTGGCCGGTGCGATCGGCGGCGGCGCAAGTGCGCTGGACCGGGGGGCCTTCGCCCATGTTCTGCATGTGCCCGCCGAATGGGCGCTGGTAGATTGTGCCATCATCGTTGCGGCTGAACGGCACGCCCGCGTGCTCCAGCTCGTAAACCGCCGCCGGGGCTTCGCGCACCATATATTCGATCGCGTCCTGATCGCCCAGCCAGTCCGAACCTTTGACGGTATCGAACATATGCCAGGTCCAGTGATCGGGCGAATTGTTCTGCAAGCTGGCCGCGATCCCGCCTTGTGCGGCGACCGTGTGGCTGCGGGTGGGGAACACCTTGGTGATGCAGGCGGTGCGCAGGCCGGCCTCGGCGCTGCCCATGGTGGCGCGCAGGCCCGAGCCGCCCGCGCCAACGACGACCGTATCGTAAGTGTGGTCGATAATCTTGTATGCGGCAGTCATCAGATCAGGCTCCCAGCGCGATGCGCGCTACGCTCAGCAGGCCGAACGCGGCCCCGGCAAAGGTCAACAGGTTCAGCGCCGCCATCGCGGCAAATTTGTTGGCGTGTTCGTGTACATAATCCTCGATCAGCACCTGCAGGCCCAGCCGCGCGTGCCAGAAGGTGGAGAGCACGAACAGCCCGGCCAGCGTGGCCGGCAACGGCGCGCGCAGCCAATCGTGGATTGACGCATAGCTGTAGTCGCCCTTGGCCAGCAGCGCGAAGAACAGGTACAACCCGGTCAGCAGATTGCCGATCGCGGTATAACGCTGCAGCAACCAGTGATGCGCGCCGCTGTGCGCCGATCCCAGTGCGCGAACCCTGCCAAGCTCAGTGCCGTTACCCATCGTCCAGTATCCCTTAACGCAGCAATATCATCACCCACACCAGCACCGTCGCGGTCAGCGCGAGGAGCGGCGTGAGCACCGACCACATGGCATTGTTCTTGAGCTCGTACCCGGCGCCGATATCGAGTACGAAGTGGCGCAGTCCCGAGGCCATGTGGTTGAGGAACGACCAGGTCAGCCCGATCAGCACGACCTGACCGTACCAGGCCCCCGCGTGTCCGGCGAAAGTTTCATAAGCGGCCGGCCCGGCGGCCACGGCATACAGCCACCATAGCAGCACCGGCAGCCCGACCAGCGCCAGCCCGTCGCCAGTGACGCGGTGCAGGATCGAGACGAACATCGCCGGACCCCAGCGCCAGATCGACAGGTGCGGCGAAAGCGGACGATTGCGCGCGTTGGCCATGCGGCGATAAACCCTTCTTGGCTGCGGGGGGCCGAATGGGCCCCTTGCGCTCTCCCCTTACTCAAAACGTAGGGCGGTGCAAGCGGGGGAAATGGCTTATATTGCGCGCGGCCCGCGACAGGCTCGGGCTGAGCGGACCAAAGGAAATCCTGGCAAATTCCAACCCCCGCTCAGCCTGAGCTTGTCGAAGGCTGCGCGCTGGGCCAAAAGCCGCCGATGACTCAGCTTACCGCCCCCCTGACAGCTCTGGTAACCGGATCCTCGCGCGGGATCGGTGCCGCCACGGCGGCCGCGCTGCGCGCGCGCGGCGTCACTGTGATCGGCCATGCCAGCCGCGCGCATGATGCCGATACGATTGCCGCCGACCTGGCCGATCCGGCCGCGCCGGCCGACCTGTGGGAGCAAGCGCTGGAGCGCAGTGCCAATGACCAAAATCCAGGTGGCCGGATCGACATTCTGGTCAACAATGCCGGGAAATTTTCGCCCAATCCGCTCGATTCGTCGGATTTTGCCTGGCTTGACCAGTGGGAAGACACGCTGCGGATCAACTTGACCGCGGCCGCCGAACTGTCGCGCTTTGCGGTGCGCCACTGGTTGGCCGAGGCGCGCGGCGGACGGGTGGTGCACATCGCCAGCCGCGCCGCGCATCGCGGCGATTCGCCCGATCACTGGCACTATGCGGCGGCCAAGGGTGGGATGGTGGCGATGCACAAGACCATTGCGCGGCATTATGCCGTACGCGGCGTGCTCAGCTATGCCATCTGCCCCGGCTTCACCGACACCGCGATGGCCGGGGATTACCTCGCCAGCCGCGGCGGCGCGGCTTTGCTGGCCGACATCCCGCTGGGCCGGGTAGCCACGCCCGAGGAGATCGCCACCATGGCGGTGTTCTGCGCGCTTGACGCCCCCGCCAGCATGACCGGCGCGGTGCTTGATGCAAATGGAGCGAGTTATGTTCGATAATGAGAGCTTGGCTTGTGGCCGCCACCACCCCCAAACCCGCGCCGCTCAAAAGGAGGGGGCCACAGCAAGGCTCCCCCTCCTCTTCAGAGGCGGGGGCCGGGGGGTGGTGGCGGCATTTTCCGCCCTCGCCTTGCTTGGCGCGGCCCCCGCCCCCCAACCCAACCCCGCCGCCTCGCCCGATATCGCCGCCGCTTGCGCTGGCCGCGATGGCTGGTCCGATCCGGCCCCGCCCGCGCATATCCACGGGCGCAGCTGGTATGTCGGCACCTGCGGGATCACCGTGGTGCTGGTCGAAACCGACGCCGGGCTGGTGCTGCTCGACAGCGGTCCGGAAGACGC